>DCKB01000010.1 GCA_002320595.1 Christensenella sp. UBA1685 | reverse complement strand
ACCGATTTGTGCGAATCCTTCATCCTTTTTCTTCTCGCTGTCCAAGATGTATTGGAGTCCTACAGGGCGGAAAAAGGCTTTTCCCAAGAAGGACTTGCAAATTTGTTGGGGGTTTCCCGGCAGGCGGTAAGCAAGTGGGAGTCGGGCGCCGCGATGCCGGAGCTTACAAAGCTGACAGTCATTGCGGATTTATTTGACACAAGTTTGGATTATCTTGTGCGGGACAATGTGGAGGAACGGCGTCTACAGAACGCGCCGGAAGAAAATGTTGCTATTGCAGAGCAGCTTGAAAAGCTTTCCGGCTACATGATATGCCAGCAGCCATATGAATATAAAAGTAAAACTACACTGTTGGGACTGCCATTGGTGCATGTGCATCTTTCGCGCGGGAACGGACGGCCTCGCTGTGCAAGGGGAATCATTGCCGTCGGGGATGTGGCCTTTGGCGTGGTTGCGCTTGGCGGGTTTTCCGTCGGCCTTATTGCGCTTGGCGGCTTGGCGTTTGGATTGTTACTTGTGCTGGGCGGAATCTCTGCAGGGCTGTTTGCTGCGGGCGGGCTTGTATTTGGTATCTATGCGTTCGGTGGTGTAGCTGTCGGTTGTTGGGCATTGGGTGGGGTGGCGCTTGCCTCAGAACTCGCCATAGGCGGCGTGGCATGTGCGCGCGTAGCAATTGGAGGTGCGGTGCAGGGATCACACGCGCTTTTGCTGCGAGCGGAAAACGAGATGGAGATCGCGGAGTTTATTTATACCCATTGTCCGGAGGTTGGAGAGTGGCTCATCCGCCTGCTGACGGCGGCAGGCTAGGAACAAACCTATGCCATTCTAAATACTTGAATAAGCCTTTTGCGGATAAGGCAGCTTCTTGATGCATATGTTCCTTATCCATACCTATAGCAAACAGCTCTCCCTTGCGGCTTTCGCGCAGAGGAGAGCTGTTATGCATGGAAAGGGTGGAGCGAGAATGAACTGGGCCCCGGAGAGCGGACATTGAGAAAAAAGGCCTCCTGTCGTAGGATAAAAGCGACAGGAGGTTATTTATATGGGAAAGCATTATTGGAAGAGAATACTACCTAGGGTATTGGAACTGGAAGTACAGGGGTATACGCACCGAATGGCAGCGGAAGAGCTGGGATATTCGTATGAGCAAATCAAGAAATTGGTGGAACGCTATCACAAGAATCAGCGCAAAGAAACGTTGGTTGCTGTAAAACGCGGCAGGCCAAGAACGCGGCCGATCAAGGATGAAGAAGCGTATCAGAAGCGGATCAAGCAACTAGAGATGGAAAATGAGCTGCTGCGGTCTTTTCTGCAAGCTGCGGGAAGGATGTGAGTGCAGGACAGAAGTATGCGATCATCGAGAGATATCGGCACAAGTATCCCATACAGGGCATGTGTGCATTCTTCTCGGTCTCACGCAGCGGATACTATGCTTTTGCACACCGGAGTTCGTCTGCAGAGGACGAAGAACTGGCAGAGATGATCCGTCGTTGCCAAAGAGAAACGGACAAGACTTACGGTTATCGCCGGGTATGCATATGGCTTGACCGGCAGGGGATACATGTCAATCACAAACGTGTGTATCGGATTATGGAGAAGTATGGCCTGTTTTCCGAGGTCAGGCGCAGACGTAAATATGTACAGATGCAGGATCAGCTCCATCGCTATCCGAACCTGCTGAACAGAGACTTTACTGCAAGCAGACCAAACGAGAAATGGGTAACGGATATCTCCTATATCATTACGCCGAAAGGAACGCTGTATCTATCCATGATTCGGGATCTCTTTGACAACAGCATCATTGCTTACCGCACGGGTACAGAACAGTCTATTCGACTGGTATTGGAAACCATTCGTCAGGCCAAGAAAAATGAAGCGGTCGCTGCAGAGTTACAGCTCCACAGCGACCAAGGGTTTCAGTACACGTCCAATGCCTATTTCACCCTGACAAGAGAGTACGGCATTACACCGTCCATGTCAAGACGTGGAAACTGCTATGATAACGCCATGGCTGAAAACTTCTTTGGAATACTGAAAGCCGAGTGCCTCAGACGGCACAAGCCGCAATCTATACAAGAAGCGCAACTGCTCATTGACAACTTCATATTCTTCTTCAATAATGAGCGTATACAGCTCAAAACAAAACTGGCGCCGCTTGAGTTCCGACGCCAGTTCATCTGATTTTTCTTCTTTCGGCAGGGAACCCTTTTCCTCTGTCCGCTCTCCGGGGCTCAGTTCAGAGCCCCGCCTCCCGCTTATGTGTAATACTGTGCCTGCATGGCGAAAAGCCGCGCATACGCTCCGCCCTGCCGCATCAGCGCATCGTGCGCGCCAAGCTCTATGATCTCGCCGTTGTGGAATACGGCAATGCGGCTGCAGAACTTTGCGCTGGAAAGCCGGTGCGAGATATAGACTGCCGTTTTTTCTGCAACGAGTTCATCGAAGCGGCGGTAAAGCTCGCATTCCGCCTTTGGGTCGAGCGCAGCAGTCGGTTCGTCGAGCACAACGATGGGGGCATTTTTGAACAGCGCCCGTGCAAGCGCGATCTTTTGCCCTTCGCCGCCGGAAGGCTCGAAGCCGCTTTCGTCAAACTCTTTCAAAACCGCCGTATGCACACCCTGAGGGAGCGTATCCAGCCGCTCCCCGAGGCCGACACGCCGAAGAAGCGCTTCGATTTCCGCATCGCTCGCCTCCGCGCCAAAGCAGACGTTTTCCTTCAGCGTAAACGCGAACAGCCGGTAATCCTGAAACACGGTGGAAAACAACGCCATGTATTCCTCATAGGCGATGTCGCGCACGTTCACGCAATCGAGCAGGATTTCTCCTTCATCCGGGTCATAGAGGCGCATCAGCAGCTTGATGAAGGTCGTCTTACCTGCTCCGTTTTCTCCGACAACCGCGAGCTTTTCCCCCGGATTGAGCACGAGGTTCACATGTTTGAGCGCATCGCACATTTGCCCCGGATACCGAAAGGATACGTTCCGGAATTCAATGGTATGCGGCCCTGCGGGGACGCCTAAGCGGCTGTTTTGCCGCATTGTGTCCGGCACGTTCATATATTCTTCCATTGCTTCGTAATATGGGCCGTAGGCTTTCACATCCACAAAGTTCTCCATTACAGCGCGCATGGCGTCGGAAAACGCCGTGACTGCGCCCACATACATCGTGAAATCGCCAATCTCCATGCTTCCCGCAACCACGCGCGCAATCAAATACGCATAGGCCGCACCCTGCTGCACGAAGGACATCAGCGCGCTGAACGCGCCGGACTTAATGTAAAAGCCATTGCGCTTTTCATAGCATTGCTCCATTCTTCGGCCAAATTCTGAAAAGCGCGCCATCAGCCATGAAGCCAGTCCATACAGCCTGATTTCCTTCCCGTATTCCGGCTGGGAAAACAGGCTCGAAAAGTAGGTGAAGCCGCGTTCAAACTTCACGCTTTCCATGGAAAGCCGCGTTCCGTTCTTTTTTGCCCAACCTTCCACGGCGGCACTTGCAAGCACGAGCGCCACGAAAAGCAGCACCATCCAGGCGTTGAGCGTCGCCACGATGGCGATGATTCCCGCGAGCGTGAACGCTTTTCCGAAAATATCCAACGCGCTGTCCAAAAGATAGGAAAAGCCGTGCCAATCCGCGTAAATAAACTTTTCCGCCTTCTTTTTCAAATCCCAAAATGTCGGAGATTCCAGCTTGCTATAGTCCGCTTCCGTCAGCTTTTTGCTGATGAACTTGTCGAAATCGTTCCCGACCTTTACGCGGCAGGAAAATCCGGCATAAACGAAAAATTTCGACGCACAGGTGGCAATGAGCGTATACCCCGCAAGAACCCCCACATAAAGCACAAGCTTTTCCGGCCGCTGTGCGCCCATCAGCTCATCGATGATGTATTTGGGGACTGCGACGGCGACGAGCGGGATGACAGAATTGACAAATTGGTATAATGCGTTGTAGAGAATGTACCGCTTTTGGGAATTCCATCCGAATTTGCATAGAAACCAAAGCCCTTTGAACATTTTAATTTCCTCCTTGCGTTTTTTGCTTTTGGGCATAAAAACAGCCGGAAGAGCAGATCTTTTGCGTACGCACAAAGCCGCCCGCGCATGCGCATGCGCTGCCTGCGGGTTGGGATGTGGGCACGTTTTTCAGACGCGCTTCACGGCTTTCAGGAAAGAAAGGGCTTGAACCAGCTCATCATGGTTGGTTTCTCCTATGAAACTTGATGCCCAAATTAAAGCATAGGGAAGCCGGGTTGTCAAGCAATGGCGCAGATAGCGGCACCTTATGCATAAGTGTGAAATGAGCCTGGAAATTTTTATATACAGTTGTGGTTTCATGTTACTGCCATTGCCCAGCAATGCTATTGTTATATTTCTATAATAATCAGAAGGAGACGGGGAAATGATGCGTAAATGCAGAAATTTTGCTTTTGTGTTGATGCTTTGCTTTACTTGCATGGGATGTTCACCCAGTTACGATTTACGCGCGTGCCTGCCCGAAGAATACGATTTATGGCAGGCGTCGAGTGCAAATATACGTACGGATGCGGATGGAGAAGTCGCTTACACGCAATTCGAACTGGTGGGGACATCCGGGTGTGTTCTTTGCACCTTTGAGGACGGCATACTGACCGAGACGGATGTACCTGCATCCGCTTCTCCGGCAAGGGTGACAGGCGCACAGGCATTGGGGTTCATGAAAGCCGCGCTTAACGCGATGCCGCGTGCAGAACGAAGCTGTGCGCGCGTTGCGCTCCTGTGCGTATCCGAGGAAACCGTGCTTTCGGCTCCGGAGGGAGCGATGCTCTATTCGTTTGCTTCCGATGCATCCGAAGTATGGGATGGGGCAGCCCTGCCTGCCGGCTGCCTCGCGACCGCAACTGCAGGCGCTGCGGATGGTTCCCGCAATGCAACAGTCTATCTGCTGTTTCCGTAACCATAATCCGCCCGGCAGAGTTCCTGCGGGGCGGATTCATTGCAAGTGAATCAGCGAGCCGGGGCGTATCCCGGCTTTTTCGGATCGCTCCGTCAATTTTCCCGCATCTTCTTTTTGAACAGCAGTACAGCCGCCACAAGAAGCAGCGCCGCCCATCCGGAAACCCAGGCAAGGTGCGGCAGGATGGCCGCATAATTCCCCGCGAGCGCGGCGCGCGCGGATTCCGTTGCATGCACGAAGGGAAGCAGGGTGCAGATCTTTTTGAAAGTGCCGCCGACAAGCGTAAGATCAAACCAGGTGCCGCCAAGGAGCGCTGCTACGTTCACGAGAATGGAATTAATCGGCGCGGCCTGTTTATCCGTGAGAAGCACGCCGAAAAGCAGCCCAAAGGCGATGTAAAGCGCCGCTGTGGGCAACAAAACCAGCATGGCGAGCAGGATGTTCCAGCTTGGCGCAAGGCCGAAGCAGAACGCCGTCAGGAAGCACACGGCGCATTGTGCAGCACCGATAGGGAGCATCGGCAGCGCATAGCCGAGAATGTATTCGCGCGGCAGTGCGGGCGATGCGAACACGCGCAGTAGGAAGGAGGTGCTTTTATCCTTGGCAAGCAGGATTGCCGCAAACATGGAAACAAACGACAGGCTGAACGCCGCCATGCCCGGGGCAAGCTGCCCTATGGCAAAAATTTCCACGGGCACGTTGTTCTGAATAACGGACATCAAAACGAGGAGAAACAGGGGCAGCCCCACGCCAAATACGAGCGTAACCGGGTCGCGCAAAAGCTCCTTGCCGGTGCGCCCAGCCAATGCAAGCATCCTGTTCATAATGCAGCCTCCGTTTCCGCTTCGCTTTCCGTAAGGGCCAAGAACGCATCCTCAAAGTTCGTTGCGTTTGCTTTGGCGCAAAGCTCCGCAGCCGTACCGAGCGCCTGAAGCCTTCCTTCATGCATGATGCCGATCCGGTCGGCAAGCGCTTCGGCTTCTTCCAAGTAATGCGTCGTCAGCACAACGGTCACTTTGCCCTTGAGTGCCGAAATGGTTTTCCAAAGCTCGCGCCGGGCGCGCACATCCAGCCCAAGCGTCGGTTCGTCCAGAAACAGGACGTTCGGTTTCGTAATCAGCGCCATGGCGATGGAAAGCCGCCGCTGCATGCCGCCGGAAAGGGTTTTCGCCCGGTCCCGTGCGCGCGCGGAAAGGCCGAATTCCCGCATGGCTGCTTCTGCCTGCCCCGCAGCATCGGCCTTGTTTGCACCGTAAAGCCGCGCAATGAGCATCAGGTTTTCCCGTACGGTCAGGTTTTGGGCAATGGCTGTTTCCTGTGGGGAAAGGTTGCTGTGCGCTTTTGCGGCTTCCGCATTGCGGGCAATGCTTTCGCCCATCAAAAGCGCATCCCCGGCGCTTGGCGCAAGCAGGCAGGTCAACATGCGGATGGTCGTGGTTTTGCCCGCGCCGTTCTGCCCAAGCAACGCGAAAAACTCGCCTTGCGCAATGGTAAGGTTCAGATCGTCCACGGCTGTGCGCCCACGGAAGCGTTTTGTCAGCCCCGTGGTTTCAATCGCGTTCATTCTTCTTCCTCTTTCTCGCCGCAGAGCGGCGCGTTCAATATGTATTGCGCAAATTGCATGAAGATTTCGTTTTTTACGATTGCGATTCCCTGCTTTTCATCCCCCAGCAGCAGAAGCAGATCCCCGGGCTTGATGCCGAACATCTCCCGCGCTTCCTTTGGGATCACGATCTGCCCCTTTTCGCCCACCTTCACCGTGCCGAAAATACACTTGCCCTCCGGCCCTTTCAGCATAGCGCATCCTCCTTTTCTGAAAGTATGTTTAGTCATACTAGTTATACTTATATCCTTAATTATACCATCCTTCTTTCTGCGTTGCAAGCCATGCAAGCGCAAAAAGGCCGCTCCGAAAAGGAGCGGCCCAATGCTTTTTGTTTCTTTTATAATGAGCCCCGGGTTTATTCGGGCTCGATGAGGCCAAAATTACCATCCTTGCGCTTATAGATGACGTTGATCTGGCCGGAATCGCCGTTGGTGAACATATAGAACGAGTGGCCGAGCAATTCAAGCTGAAGCATAGCCTCTTCCACGGTCATGGGCTTGATGTCGAAGCGCTTAACCTTTACTACGCGCGGCGCTTCTTCCATTTCGTCCTCATCCGCGCTGAACGAATCCGCAAACACGGGTTCCGGCGCTTTGAACGCGCCCGCTCGCAGGCTCTTTTCCAGCTTGGTGCGGTGCCGCATAATCTGCTTTTCCAACTTGGCGAGAACGTTATCGATGGAAGCATACATGTCGCCGGAAGTCTCTTCACCGCGGATGATGCCGCCGGTATAGGGGATGGTGACTTCTACGATATGGCGGTTGCGTTCCACCGCCAACGTGACATGTGCCTCGGTATCCTCGGGGAAATACTTGTCCAGCTTGCTTACCTTTTTGATGACGAGATCGTTCAGGTAATCAGAAACTTCGATGTTCTTGCCGGTGATTGTGATACGCATCCTTCTTACCCCTTTCACGCACCGGATCCAATGTCCTGTGCTGCTTATTTCTTTCGTTTAGTATAGCACAAATTCCTGCTTCCATTTGGATTTTTTTGTGAACACTCTGCGGCGCGGCTGCAACCTTTGCATGCACCGGAAGCACAGGAGCAGCCCAGACGCCTGCGCCGCAGATGCCGGATCAGGCAGAAAATGCTGTAAACGAGCGCTGCGCCCGCAAGAAGATACCAAATGAATTCCATAGCCTTAGCCTGCGAAAAAGCTGCCGATAAAATACGTCAGAAGCGCCGCGATGTACGCAATGCCGATCTGGTAAACCACGGCGAACGCCGTCCACTTGCGGCTGGCGAGCTCGCGCCGCATGGTGGCAACGGCGGCCATGCAGGGCGTGTACAGCAGCACGAACACGAGGAAGCTGTATGCGGCAAGCGGTGTGAACGTGCCTGCAAGCGCGCTGCCCACAACAGCGCTTTCCGCGCTCACAGAGAAACCATAGAACATCGCAAGGGAACTGACCACCGCTTCCTTGGCCACGATGCCTGTGATCAGTGCGACGGCCGCCTGCCAGGTGCCGAAGCCAAGCGGCGTAAACACCGGGGCAATCAGTGAGCCGATACGGCCGATGATGCTGTCCCCCGCATTTTCCACCATCTGGAACGAAAAATTGAAGCTTTCAAGGAACCAGAGCAGCACACTCATGGCGAAAATAATCGTCCCCGCCTTTTCCAGGAAGTGCGAAACGCGCTCCCAAACATGCGTAAGCACGTTTTTTGCGCTCGGCATGCGGTAGGGTGGAAGTTCAATCACAAAAGGAGCTTCCTCGCCGGTGAACATGGTCCTTTTAAACAGAAGGCCGGAAAGGATGCCGAGCGCGACGCCGAGGATGTACAGGCTGAAAATCACGATTCCACGGTATCGCGGGAAGAACGCACCCGCAAGCAGGCCGTAAACCGGCAGCTTTGCGGAACAGCTCATGAACGGCAGCAGGAGCACGGTTATGCGACGGTCGCGGTCGTTATCCATGGTGCGCGCGCCCATCGTGGCCGGAACGGTGCAGCCAAAGCCCATCAACAGCGGGATGAAGCTTTTCCCGGAAAGGCCGAAGCGGCGCATGGGCTGATCCATAATGAACGCGATGCGGCTCATGTAGCCGCTGTCCTCCAAAATGGAAAGGCAGAGGAACAGCAGCGCGATCTGCGGCAAAAACGTAAGCACGCCGCCCACGCCCTTGATGATTCCATCGCACACAAGGCTTGTGAACCACGCGGGCGCGGGTACGAGCGCCGCGCGCACAAGCGGGGCAAGGCCATCGTCGATCAGCATGCCGACGCCGTCTGAAAGGAATGCGCCAAGCGTTGAAAACGTCAGTGCGAAAATTGCGGCCATAATGAGAAGAAACACGGGGATCGCCCATACCTTATGGGTCAGCAGCGCATCGATCTTCGCGCTGCGCTCAAGTGCCGCATCCTTTTTGCCGCGCGTAAGCGCTGCGGCCGTTACGCGTTCAATGTAGCGGTACCGGCTGTCCGCTACGGTGCTTTCGTTGTCGCCCACCGGGTTTGCGGCCGCATAATCCCGCACGATTGCATCGACCTGCGCCGCCGTGTCCTCCGGCAGGTTTAACGCATCGCGCACGCGGTCATCCCCTTCAAGGAGCTTGATTTCGGTCCAGTGAAGGGGAAGCCCCGCCGCTTTGGCATAGGGCTCAACCAGCTCGCCGATGCGGTGGTGCTGCATGTGGGTATAATCGTCGTATACGTCGTCCGGCTCGATATGGAAGCCCTCGTGAAGCTGCGTATGCGCTGCATAGATGAGCTTTTGCGCGCTTTTGATCAGTTCGTCTATCCCTTGCCCCGTGCGCGCGCTGATTGGCACCACCGGGATGCCAAGCTCAAGAGCAAGGCGCTTGCAATCGATTGTATCCCCGTTTTTTGCCACTTCATCCATCATGTTCAGGGCGATGATCATCGGCCGCTCCAACTCGAGAAGCTGTACGGTCAGGTATAAATTGCGCTCCAGGTTTGTGCCGTCCACAATGTTGATGATGGCATCCGGCCTTTCATTGATGATATAATCCCGCGCCACGACCTCTTCCATTGAGTAAGGGGAAAGCGAATAGATGCCGGGCAGGTCTACAAGCGTCATCTCGTGCCCATGCGTGCAGAGCGCTTCACCGTCCGTGCCTGCAACGGACTTGATTTTGCCTTCTTTTTTTTCAACCGTTACGCCTGGCCAGTTTCCGACATATTCCTTTCCGCCGGTCATCGCATTAAAGAGCGTCGTTTTTCCACAGTTCGGGTTGCCTGCAAGCGCAAGGCGAACCGGCTCGCCATCGTCAAATACTTCCCGGGAACAGAGCGCACCGTTCTTCAGATCACAGCAGGTGCCGTGCTCTAACATGAAGCCTGTAAGCATTGCCGCACGGGCATGGCCTTCTTTGTCCGTATTGCTTGGATGCTGCTTTTCCGCAAGCAGTGCATGCGCGTGCGCCTCATGTTCCGCACGCGCCCTTTCCACGCTTTTATGAAATGTTTCGTGCTCCGCTTCTTCCATCAGAAGGATGGTGGCCGCATCCGCTTTGCGCAGAGACATGGAGTATCCGCGCAGAGCGATCTCAATCGGATCCCCCATCGGCGCAGCTTTTACGATACGAATTTCCGTACCGGGCGTGATCCCCATGTCCACGATGTGCCGCCGCATCCGTTGATCCGTCGCATTTACGGCGTATACATGCCCGCTTTCACCGATTTTTAGATCGCACAGAGCCCTTCTCTTTTTTTGTTCCATATTCGGTTTTCCGCCTCTTTCCAAATGGCTGGGTAGCCCGGGCTTCGGACCGGGTTAGCGCAATCAAATTCAATTTCAATAATAACGGAATCGCATTTCACTGTCAATAGCGCTGCTTTTATGATAAACTTATATCGGTGAAACAGTTCATTTGGCTAAGGAGGAACCCATGAAACTATACACCGTTGATGCGTTTACGGATGTGCCGCTTGGCGGCAACCCTGCCGGCGTTGCGCTTTTTGAAGGCGCGCTGCCGGATGAGGAGGAAATGCGCCGTGTAGCCGCGCAGATGGGCTATTCGGAGACCGCCTTTTTGCGCCGCATCGGGCCGGAGCGCTTTGTGGTGCGCTATTTTACACCGGTGGAAGAGGTCGCGCTTTGCGGGCATGCGACGGTCGGCTCGTTCTCGCTGTTGCTTCAGAAAGGGCTGATCGAAGGCGGACGCACCTATATTGCGGAAACCGGCGCAGGCGACATCCGCGTGGATGTCGCGGACGGCCTCGTTTGGCTTGACATGGCTTCGCCCCGCGAACTTGGCGCTCTTTCCGAAGCGGACGAAGCGGCTCTGCTTGCGATGTACGGCCTGCCTGCGGATGCATTCGGCGCGCTCCGGCCCGCCATTGTGGATACCGGGCTGCCGGACATCATGATGCCGCTTGCCCGCCCGGCGCTGCTTGCTGCGCTCAAACCGGACATGGAGGCGATCTCTCTGCTTTCAAAGCGGCTTTCGGTCACTGGGGTGCATGCGTTTGCCTGCGCGGAGGATGCGGTGCATTGCCGCAACTTTGCTCCGCTTTACGGCATCGACGAAGAGTCTGCAACGGGCACCTCCAACGGCGCGCTGACCTATTATCTATACCGCCGCGGACTGGTGTTCCCCGGCAAAACCAATCTGTTCGTGCAGGGGGAGGCCATGGAGAAGCCTTCAAAAGTTTATTCCCGCCTCACACAAGGCGAAAACGGCGCGGTTTCCATCCGCGTCGGCGGCAGCGCCGTTGTGCGGGAAGGGTGAGCATCGGGCTTTTTGCGGTGCAAAAAGCGCCCCGGGAGGGGCGGCCGCAGGCTGTCAAAAAAACCGGGATTGTCAAGGGCCGCAGCCCTTGACTTACATCCGGCTTCGGCGACATGCGCGCCGAAACGGATGAAACCCCTTGGGGTTTCGCACGTTGCAGCGTTTGCCGCCTGGGAGCGAGGCGAGAGGTAAACGCTGTGAAAACTCGAAAAAGTGGCTATTAGCCACTTTTTCGACACGCAAAAGCACCCCAAACGGGGCGCTTCCTGCAAATCCTGTTTCCGTTTATTCAATTCAGTCTGTATTTTTCCAAATATTCCTTACGCATTCCTTCATACCTACCGCTGTCCATATCCTTGAGCACATGCATATATTCGTGCATGGCCATGGTATGCATTGCGGTTTGAATCACATAAGCGGCGATGTTGCTGCAATGGTCGGAAATGCGCTCGAAATTTGTAAGCAGATCGGTGAAAATAAAGCCGAGCTCAATCGTGCAGCCGCCGCGCTGCAGGCGCTCGATATGCTGTGTTTTCAGTTCCGCGCGCAGATCATCCACAACATCCTCCAACGGTTCAACGCGCGCAGCAAGCGCAACGTCGTCGTTGAAGAACGCGCGCGTGGAAAGATCCAGCACTTCTGTGACGGCGGCGATGATCACATCAAGCTGATCGAGGGCGGAGGCTGAAAAAGAGAGCCCTTTTTCATGCATTTCGCCGCAGGATTCCGAAATGTTCAAAGCATGGTCTGCGATGCGCTCAAAATCTCCGATTGCGTGCAGCAGCTTCTGCGTTTCGCGGTTATCGGTTTGCGTGAGGCTCTTTGCGGAAAGTTCAACGAGATAGGTGCCGATGCGATCCTCGTAAATGTCGATCTTTTCTTCCGCTTCGGCAATGCTTTGCGCAGTTTTTGCGTCATAATACCGAATGAGCGAAAGCGCGTCGCGGAACATGGAAATGCAGCAATCGGACATGTCCTTGGTCAATGCGCGACTGCGGTCAACCGCAAGGCCGGGGGTGGCCATGAACCGTTCATCCAGCAGTACGGCCTGCTCGTCAGCAGCCGTATTGCCTTTGACGGTGAAGCAGGCGAGGCGTTCGAGCTGGCGCATAAATGGCAGCATTACAATAATGCTGATGAGGTTGAGCGCTGAATGGATAACGGCGATGCTAACGGGATTGACGGATGTTTCCATGAAGGAAAAACGGAATGCCGCATTGGCGAGCATGAACAGCGCGGTCACTAACACTTTTCCAATCAGGCTGAAATACAAATGCACGAGCGCTGTGCGCCGCGCTTCGCGGCTGGTGCCGACGGAGGAGAGCAGCGTGATGATGCAAGCGCCGATGTTCATGCCGAGAATAATGGGAATCGCAGAAGAAAACGTAACGCTTCCCGTTGCCGAAAGCGCCTGCAGAATGCCAACGGAGGCAGAGGAGCTTTGGATGATTGCAGTGATAACCGCGCCCGTAAGCACGCCGAGGATGGGGCTTTCAAACAACGTCAGGATCCGCGTAAACTCCGGAATGTCCGCAAGCGGGGCCACAGCGCCGCTCATCGTCTGCATGCCGAACATGAGGATGGAAAAACCGAGCAGAATCGTGCCGACATCCCTGCGTTTGTTGCTTTTGGAAAACAGCAGGAAGGAAACGCCAACCATTGCAAGCACCGGAGAGAAGGAGGAAGGCTTCAAAAGCTGAACGAATACGCTTTCGCCTTCGATGCCGGAAAGGCTTAAGATCCAGGCGGTGATGGTTGTTCCGAGGTTTGCGCCCATGATGACGCCCGTAGCCTGGGACAGCTTCATAATGCCGGAATTGACGAAGCCCACGACCATGACCGTCGTTGCGGCCGAGCTTTGAATGATGGCCGTCACTGCCGCACCGAGGAGAATGCTCTTGAGCGGGTTTGCAGTCAACTTTTCCAAAATGATGCGCATCTGCTTCCCGGCGCGCTTCTCGATTCCTTCCCCCATAACGCGCATGCCATAAAGGAACAGTGCAATCCCGCCAAATAAGGTCAGAACTCCAAACAAATCCATATCCGTTCGCCACTTTCCGCAAAATTCACTATAATAACACAAAATAAAGTATACCGTAAGCGGACGGGTTTGTCATCCCCTGCTTGCGCGGCAGCCGGGAAAGCTTTATAATGAATCGTGAGAGAAAGGCACATACGGCTTTCCGCAGGGCCGGATCGGAAAAATAATCAAGCCCTAATGTGAAGCGTTCGACCCCCATGCCGCAACGGCATGAGGGCTCATTGCGTGCAGGGAAAGCAACAAGGAGGAACTATGTTTATCGTGTTGGGCCTGGGAAACCCCGGGCGTGAATACCAGAGCACGCGGCACAACGTTGGCTTTATGACGCTGGATATTCTGGCGGACCGCCATAATATCGACGTTTGCCGTTCCAACTTCCGCAGCGTGTTTGGGGAAGGGCGCATCGGCGCCGAGCGGGTGGTGCTCGCGAAGCCGGATACCTTTATGAACAATTCCGGCTGGGCGGCACGCGACCTTGTAAACTGGTATAAATGTGAGAATTCCGAACTGATCGTCATTTATGACGACATCGATATCCCCGTCGGCACACTGCGCATCCGCGAAGGCGGGTCTTCCGGCACGCACAACGGCATGCGCAGCATCATTTACCAATTGGGGTTTGACGATTTTCCGCGCGTGCGCGTGGGGATTGGACACCCGGATGGGCAGCGGAACCTGGTATCCCACGTGCTCGGCGCGCCGGATGCAGAGGAAAAAGAGCTTCTGCTTGCCGCGATGAACAGCGCTGCGGACGCAGTGGAACTGATTGTGCACGGTGAACTCAGGGAAGCGCAGGCACGCTTCAACAAACGCCCAAAGAAGGAAAAACCAAAGGCAGAACCGGCGGAAGAACCGTTCGTGCTCATGCCGGCCAACAAAGCCGGACAAGGGGAAGCGAATGAATAAGCATCCGCTCATTGAGTTTCTCGGCAGGCACCCGGAATACCGCCGGCTGCGGGAAGCGCTGATGAAAAATGAAGGTGCCGCAGCCGTATTCGGCCTTGGCGAAGCGCACCGCGCGCATATGGCGGCAGCGCTGTTTTGCGATACGGGAAAAACCGTGCTCGTGGTTACGGCAAACGAAGCTTCCGCCATGCGCATCCGGGAAGAGGCGGCGGTTTATGCGCCTGCCGCAATCCATTTGCCCGCGCGCGACATGCCGCTTGCCGGGCGCGGCTTCACGGCGTCGGCCGGGCTTGCGGCGCGCCGCGTAAAGGCGCTTTCCGGGCTGCTTCGCGGGGAAAACATGCTCGTCACCGTTTCCGCAGCCGCGCTGCTGCAGCGCCTTACCCCGCCGGGAGCGCTTCGCACGATGACGACAGAGATCCGTGCAGGAGAGGCGGTCAAGCCGCAGACGCTGCTCAAACGGCTGGTCGATGCGGGCTATGAGCGCGTGGAGGTTTGTGAGGCGAAGGGGCAGGTTTGCCTGCGCGGCGGGTATCTTGATGTGTTCCCAATCACCGCGGAAAACCCGGTGCGCATCGAGTTTTTTGATGACGAAATCGACACCATGCGCACCTACGACGCGCTTTCGCAGCGCTCCATTGAAAACGTTGAGGCGGTCACCGTTCCCCCCGCAGGCGAGATGCCCCTGACCGAAGCGGCGCGTGCGCGGGCTTTGCGCGCATTCAAAAAGAAGCCGCGCCTTTCGGAAGAACTTGCCGTGCTTTCTGCGGGTGGAACGCCTGCGGGGGCGGAACTTTTCATGCCGCTGTTCTATGACGATGCGTATTTGCAGGATTATCTTCCGGAGGATGCCATTCTCCTTATCGATGAGCCGCAGCGCGTGGAGGAAAGCGCGAAGGTGGCGCACATGGAACACCTTGACACCGTGTCCGCGCTGCTTGCGGACGGAAACGCAGAGCCGGAGCAGGCAGAACTGCTTGGGCGGCCTTCCGTCCTCCTTGCACAGCTCGATACGCCGCGCACCGCGACGCTGTTCGCGCTTACGCGTACCTACGGCCTGATCGCCCCCAAATGCCTGTTCCGCTTTGAAACGCGCCCTGCGACAAAATACCTCGCAGCGCAGGACATCCTTGCTTCAGACGTTGCGTCCTGGCGAAAAGCGGGAACGACGGCAGCCATCTATGCGGGAAGCCATTCGGTGCGCCTGCAGGACCAGCTGCTCGATATGGATGTGCATGCCGCCGTAACGGATGCGCTCACACGGCCGCTTGTGCCGGGCGAGGTCATCATTACGGGCGAATCCATTGAAAAGGGCTTTGAATATCCGGAGATCAAGCTTGTGGCCGTAAGTGAGGCGGAGCTTTACGGCGCGGTGCAGAAACGGACGGCCGCCGCACATAAAAAACGTCCGCAGCTTGCCTTTTCGGAGCTTTCCGTGGGCGACCTTGTGGTGCACGAACTGCACGGCGTAGGACGTTTTGTCGGGGTAATTACGCTTACCGTGGGCGGCGTAACCCGGGATTACCTGCACCTTGCCTATGCGGGAGGAGAAAAACTTTATATCCCGACGGATCAGTTGGATCGGGTACAGAAATACATCGGCGGGGAAGAGGAAAGCGTCCGCCTTTCCAAACTCGGTTCCGGGGACTGGCAGCGCACCGTTTCCCGCACGCGGGAAAGCGTGAAAAAGCTGGCGTTTGACCTTGTACGGCTGTATGGCGAACGCATGAACCGCAAGGGCTTTGCGTTTTCACCGGATACCGCGTGGCAGACGCGGTTGGAGGAAAGCTTCCCATATGAAGAAACGCCGGATCAGCTCACCTGCATCGCGGAGATCAAAAAGGACATGGAGTCCTCCCGCGTGATGGACCGCCTGCTCTGCGGCGACGTGGGCTACGGCAAAACAGAGGTCGCTTTGCGCGCGGCCTTTAAGGCTGTGATGGACAGCAAGCAGGTGGCGTTCCTCGTGCCGACCACCATCCTGGCGCAGCAGCATTACAACACGCTCGCCGCGCGCTTTGCGGGATTCCCGGTGAACGTAGCGCTGCTTTCGCGCTTTAAGGCCGGCAAAGACGAAAAAACCATCCTTGAGGGGCTTGCAAAGGGCAGCATTGATGTGGTGGTCGGCACGCACAAGCTGCTTGGCAAAAGCGTGCGCTTCAAGGACCTTGGGTTGCTCATCATCGACGAGGAACAGCGCTTCGGCGTGGGGCATAAAGAGCAGATCAAAAACATCAAGCAAAGCGTGGATGTGCTGACCCTGTCCGCTACGCCCATCCCCCGCACGCTGCATATGTCGATGACGGGGATCCGGGACATGTCCGTCATCGAAACGCCGCCCGAACAACGCTACCCGGTGCAGACCTATGTGATGGAATACAGCGACGGCATGGCACGGGAAGCGATCCTGAAGGAGATCGGCCGCGGCGGGCAGGTATATTTCGTTTACAACCGTGTGCGCAACATGGAACGCTTTGCAGAGCAGCTGCGCGCGCTTGTGCCGGAAGCGCGCATCGGGTATGCCCACGGGCAGATGCCCGAACAGCAGCTGGAACAGACGATGCTCGATTTCATGGAACAGCGCTACGACGTGCTCCTGTGCAGCACGATCATCGAAAGCGGGCTGGATATCCCAAACGTGAATACCATTCTGGTCTATGAGGCGGACAGGATGGGGCTTTCCCAGCTTTATCAGCTTCGCGGCCGCGTGGGGCGCGGAGCCAGGTTGGGTTACGCATACCTGACCTTCATGCGGGATAAGGTGCTTACAGAGGTCGCGGAGAAGCGCCTTTCGGCCATCCGGGAGTTCACGCAGTTTGGAGCCGGGTTCAAGATTGCCATGCGGGATTTGGAGATCCGCGGCGCGGGCAATTTGCTCGGGCCTGAACAGCATGGGCACATGGCAGCCGTCGGGTATGACCTGTATTGCAAGATTGTCAACAGCGCGGTGAAGGAGGCGCGCGGGGAAGCCGAGCCGCGCGCCATAGAAACGGTAATGGATGTGCCGCTTTCGGCGGCAATCCCGCATCCGTATATCCCGCGGGAAACGGAGCGGCTTTCGATGTACAAGCGCATCGCGCTCATCGCCTCGCGGGAGGATCTTTACGATGTGCAGGATGAGCTGATCGACCGCTACGGCGAGATCCCGCCGGAAACGAAGAACCTGCTCGACATCGCGCTCATCAAAGCGGAAGCGTCCCGCGCACATATTGCCCAGCTTTCCGTGCGGGATGGCGAAGTGCGCTTTACGTTTGATAAGGACGCACCCATGAACGGGCAGAAACTTTTGAAGGCCATCGGCGAGATCCCGGGCGCGCAGTTCCTAAACGGCGAAGTTCCGGCGCTTTCGGTCCGCATGCCGCGCGCGGATGCCGAAAAACTTTGTGGCATGCTGCCACAGTTTGTTTACACCCTTGCCGATTGTATTGAGGCAAATTGATGATATAATAAACATGGCGTTTTGGCCCGCGTACTGCGGGCGTTGCCATGATCTCAAAAAATGTGAGGAGAAGTTTGATGAAGAAATACCTTGCCCTGTTCCTGGCGGCGCTGATGCTGCTCTCTCTGGCCGCAGGCTGCGCCCTGACCGGGGGCGATACCCAAACGGATAAGCCGGAAACATCCCCGGCGCCGGTCACGACGGATGGCGGCGATTCCGACCTGAACCTGGCGGCCGCTGTTGCAGAGATTGGAGACGAAACGATCACATTGGGCGATGTGAAGGAAACGTTCGATTCCTATGTGGAATATTTTTCAGCCTATGGCTACAATCTGAGCAGCGATCCGGAAACGCTTGCGATGCTGCTTGATGATGTTGTCAACAGCCTTGTAGAGGCAAAGCTTATCGCGGCAAAGGCGAAAGAAATGGGCTATGATAAGTTTGACGAGCTGCAGCAGGCGGAACTGGATGAGCGCATTGAAACCGAGCTCAACGAGCTGGATGCATATTACCGCTCACAGGCCGAATCCGAAGCGGAAAGCGACGCCACCATTGATGTGGATGCACGCACGATGGAGCTCATCCTGGAAGAGGCGGCCTACAACCTGAACAACGACAATGCAACCTATGAAGATTACACGGAATTCCTGAGCAAGAACGTGACTGACGCTTACATGCAGGAACTGCTGCAGAACGATCAGCTTAAGGACGTAGCCCTTACGGACGAGCAGATTCAGGCCGAATATGATTCTCTGGTGGAAGAACAGATGACGTATTATGCGGAATCCCCGGAGGCGTATAAGTACGATGAGGAATCCTACGAAATGACCGGCGACGCGCCTGTGGCTTTTGCGCCGGGCGGCTATTCCCGCATCCTGCATATTTTCTGTGCATATGAAGGGGAGCTTCCCGAGGACTACGAGGCGAATGAGGCCGATATGGAGCTCATCAAGGAAGAATACGGCGCTTTGGCCTTTGCGGCGGCTTTGGATGCCTCAAGCGCGGATGCTGCAAAGATGCAGGAGCTTGTGGCGCAATACAAGGAACTTCAGGCGGCAAACGAGGAACTGTATGAGGCCTATGTTTCCGCCGCGCGCGAGAAGGCGAACGGCATTTACGGCGAGCTCCAGAACGGCGCTGACTTTGCAACGCTTGTGAAGGAAAAGAGCAGCCCGGATGATTACAGCGATTATCCCGTTTTTGCGGAAAAGGGCATCCTGATCGCCAAGGAATATGCGTGTGACAACGATTGGTCTGACATCGTGAAGGAGCAGTTCGGAAAGCTTTCCATCGGTCAGTATTCAGAGGCCTTTGCGGATGAGGACGGCTACCACATCATCTTTTACCTTGCAGACGAACCCGCCGGCACCGTTGAACTTGCAAGCATCGAAGAGGGCATCCGCGTCTATCTGCTTGAAGATGTTCGCAGCGAGGAATGGACGGCGCTTGTGGACGAATGGATGAACGACGGAACCGTGACGCTGCACGAGGATGTGTACAAGGTTCTGCTCGATTCCTGATTGTGAAAGAAAATGCGGCGGCGGTTGAAACTGCCGCCGTTTTTCTTTATACTGGAGATCGAACCGAAGGACGGAGGAAAAACGTATGCGTTTGGACAAATATTTAAAGGTTTCCCGCATCATAAAGCGGCGCACCGTTGCCAATGAAGCCGCAGGGCTTGGGCGGGTGCAGATCAATGGAAAAGTCGCGAAGGCTTCAAGCGAGGTGAAGGAAGGGGATGTGCTGACGCTCCTTATGGGCGGCAGGCATCTGCGCGTGAGGATTCTTTCCGTGCAGGAGCATGCAGCAAAAGCGGATGCTTCCTCGATGTATGAAGTCCTGCCGGAGGAGTGATATGCGCGGGCAGGACACTGTGTACGCCGTGCTGCTCGCGGCAGGCGCGGGGGCGCGCATGGGCGAAAACAAACTCGCGCTTGCCTTTGGCGGCAAAACGCCGCTGCAGCTTTGCTATGAAGCATTTCTTGAAAGCCAATGCCCGCCGGAGCGGATTGTGGTTGCCGTTTCGGAGAACACACGTGCGCAAGCGCTTTCCCTGGCGGAAAAGGACGCGCGCGTAATCGTCTGCACAGGCGGTGCAGCGCGCGGCGCATCGGTGCTCAATGCGCTTCGGGCGCTTCAAAAGCATGGGGTGGAGGCGGGCATTGCGACCATTCACGACGCGGCGCGCTGCCTTGTGCCGCCTGCTGTGATCGATGCCGCCGTGTGCGGCGCGCGAGAGCACGGGTGCGGCGTTGCGGCCATCCCCATGCGCGATACCGTGCGCGATGCAAAGGGCACCCTGCTTCCACGGGAGACGCTTTTCCTGATGCAGACGCCGCAGGCGTTTGACTTTGCGCGCATCCTTGCCGCGTATGAGGCGGCAGAGGCCGGCGGCCTTCAGGCAACGGACGATTGTGCGGTGTACGCAGCGGCAGGCTATGCGCTGCATTTTACGGAAGGAAGCATTATGAACCAGAAACTGACCTATCGGCAGGACTTGCCGTTCTTCCGGGCGGCGTGCGGCGCATCCCTGCCGCGCGTGGGCTTTGGCGAGGACACCCATGCGCTTGTGCCGGGGCGAAAACTTGTGCTCGGCGGGGTGGAAATCCCGCATGAAACGGGGCTGCTCGGCCATTCGGATGCGGATGCGCTGACCCATGCGGTGACCGATGCGCTGCTTGGCGCGGCAGCGCTCGGCGACATTGGCATGCATTTCCCGGATACGGATGCGCGCTACCGGGGCATCTCGTCGCTTGCGCTTTTGCGGGAAACGGCGGCGTTGCTGCGGGCGCATGGCTTTTTGCCCGGCAATGTGGATGCCACGGTCATCGCGGAGCGGCCGAAGCTTGCGCCGTACATCCCCGCCATGCGGGAAGCCTTGGCACAGGCGCTTGGCGTGGAGGCCGCCCGCATTGGCGTGAAGGCCACCACAAGCGAAAAAATGAACGACGAAGGCGCGGAAAAATGCATCACGGCGCGCGCGGTGTGCACGCTCATGTGCGTGGAGTGACCCTGGTTGCATTCCGTGGCGGGATTGGGTAAAATAACCATGGAATTCGCGGGGAGTCGCGCAAATCAAAAAAGGGGTATTTATGGAGTTTCAACCGATTGACATTCAAATGAAGGCGCTTGTGGAACGCTACACCAAGCCATGGCGCCTGCAATGCTCGGAATATACGTTTACAAACCTTTTTATGTGGGGGCAGGGGGAAGGAATCCGCGTTGCCGAACATAACGGCGCATTGTTCATTGCGGCATCCTGGGAGAACAGCCCGTTCATGTTCGCTCCGCTTACGGAAAATCCGGAGGGCGATTATGCTGCGGCGCTTGCGGATGCCGTCGCATATTTCCGGAAAATTGGGGCGGAACCCTCCTTCCGTGCAATCTGCGGCCCGATCAAGGCGGCGTTTGAGCGTTGTCCCGGGTTTGTTCTGGAGGAGGACAGGGACAATTCGGATTATGTGTATTCCATGGAAAGCCTTTTGACGCTTTCCGGGAAAAAGCTGCATGGCAAACGCAACCACATTAATCAATTCCGCGCGCAATATGGGGACGTGGCCGAGTATGTGGAAATTACGCCGGACATGCTATGCGAATGCATGGGCGTTTACTGCGAGTGGCTCTCCGGAAAGGATGCCTCAGAGCCCGGTGTGCTAAGCGAAAAGGAGGCAATCCGGCGGATCCTGACGCATATGGATACGCTTGGCGTCAAGGGCGGCGGGATACGCATTCAGGGGAAGCTTGCCGCGTTTACGCTTGGCGAGCAGATCGACGGGGAGATTGCGGTCATCCACATCGAAAAAGCGGACAGCGGAATTCCCGGACTTTATACTATCATTAACCAGCAGTTTGTGGAGCATGCGTGGACGAAGGTGAAATACATCAACCGCGAGGAGGACATGGGCCTTGAAGGGCTGCGCCGCGCGAAGCTTTCCTACAACCCTGCATTCATGATTGACAAGTTCCATGGGAGGCTTGCATGAGCTTCACCGTGCGGCCCATTACGCCGGAGGAATACGCGGCGGCGCAGGCGGTCTGGGATGCCTGCTTCCCGGAGGATGCGGCAGGATATTCCGATTATTATTTTGCATGCCGCACGAAGCCTGCGTATGTGCTTGCCGCTTTTTTGGAGGATGGGCGCATGGCGGGCGCTCTGCACGCCTTGCCCTATCCGCTCTGCTTCGGCACACAGGTGAAACGCTGCGCGATGATTGCAGGCGTGGCAACCCTGCCGGAACAGCGGCACAAAGGCATCGCCGCTGCATTGATCCGCACGGCGCATGCGCGCCTTGCACAGGAGGGCGTGTGCGCGGCCTTGCTAAAACCGGATGTAGATTTTTACGCGCAGTTCGGCTACCGGCCTTTTGCATGGCATGAGCGGTTTCGGGTTGAAGCGGGGGAGCTTGCCGCGCCGGAACCCGCGCTGCATACGCCTTCGGCAGAGGAGATGCTTGCCTGCTACGATGCGCTTGCAGCGGGGTATAACGGCATGATGGTGCGCACAGTGCGCGATATGGAACTGATGCGCAAAGAGACCGCGGTGCTTGGCGGGGAAGCGTTTGCCGCAGGCGGTGCATATGCGCTCTGCCTTGCGGAAGAAGGCGGCGCAGAGCTTACGGAACTTGCTGGACGGAATGCAATGCCGCTTGTTTGTGCGCTTGCCGCGCGCTTTGGAGCGGTGCGGTTCCGCCTTCCGTACGGCGCGCGCCCGGAAGGACTGCCCAAGGGCGAACGGATGATGTTCAGTATGCTTTGCCCGCTCAACAGGGAGGCGCTTCTTGCAGGAAGCGGCGCGGAAAGCATGGAGGAATTGCTCTCCGGTGCAAAAAAGGCAAACTGCACGCTGGAATTTTGTTGAAACAATGTGACATTCTGGCGGCGGAGGGGAAATGTGCTTGACGAGCGCGCCCGCGGCGTATTATCATAGAAAAAAGCACGGTGCACGTTGTCGCACTTTGTATTTGAATCATTAAATAAGGACGGTATTCATTGGAATGAACTCGGATTTCATGACGTCAATCGCCAACTTTTTCAACGGCGGCGGCCTGATCATCATCATGATGGTCGTGCTGATGCTGGTTATGATCATCCCTCAGCGCAAGCGGGATAAGAAGATCAAACAAATGCTTGCTGCCATCAAGACGGGGGATCGCGTGCGCACCATCGGCGGTATTTACGGCACTGTGACCAACGTCAAGGATGATGTGATCACCATCTCCGTAGGCCCGGATCGGGTGCAGCTTGTGTTCGCGCGCGGCGCAATTGCCAATGTGGAGGATGTGGCTGTTGAAAACACCATGGACGACGGCACCATCAAGGGCTGAGAAAACCGGCTTTTAAATGTGAACCGAAGCGGCGCGGATTCTCTGCGCCGCTTTTGAAACAGAGCAAAATAAAACCGGGCTGCAAAGATAGTGGTGTACTCGTAAGACAGTAAAGTGAATTGACCTCCCGAACCGTTTTTGTTTGGGAGGTTTTTCACAGGTGTAGATTTCTCCATACACTTATGCTACAATAACCATCAAAAAAGTGTGAAAATAATCGGAATTTATGGAGGCAATGGGAAATGAATATAAAGGGATTTTGGAAAGCGGTTCTCGCACAAGACGAGAAAGAGATAAAAAAATTTTTCCATGAAAAAGCATATATAAACTGGCACTGCACAAATGAACATTTTACTGTTGATGAATTTATCATTGCCAACTGTGAATATCCTGGAGATTGGGATGGAATTGTTGAAAGAGTAGAAGTGATGGGTGATTTAGTCATCACAGCTACGCTTGTCTATCCCAAAGATAGGAGCGCTGCTTTCCATGTAACATCCTTTATTAAAACAGAAAATGACAAAATTATATCAATGGATGAATATTGGACTGAAGATGGTGATGCTCCACAGTGGAGAATAGATAAACACATTGGAACTTCGATTAAATAACTTCCAGTTATTGAATTGCCAAAGGAGTAATGGCGCACTTCTATACTCTCCTATCGGGAGTATCGTGCGTCCTGTGGAGCTTCATTCTCCGTCAGCAGAAGAAAACTGCTTGACCGAGAATTGTTTTGTCACTTCGTTCCGTCAAGGTGGATACACCTCCTTGCGCCGCTAAAGCGGCTATCCCCTATGGACTCGCTGCCCGCAAACAGTTTTTCCAAACCCTTAGCCGCTAGCAAGTTTGAATAAACAGCAAAAAAGTCCTCCGCATGATCGTTACCATGCGGAGGATTAACTGTTTTACGGACACCGCCCCATCAACCCGGTTTATTTTTTGATGTTGTAAATTTCCCGCTGTAGGGGTATGGGATGGACGATTGGTCAATCCAATTAAATAATCGACGGAGGTTTGGTAAAACAACGCAAGCTCTATCAGTATTTCCACAGGAATGGAGCGAATCCCGAGCTCATAGTTTTTGTATGCGCTGAGGGATACCTTGAGATAGTCGGCAACCTGCTGTTGCGTAAAATCGCGGTCTTCTCGCATTTCATGCAGCCGCTCATACCGCATAGAATCACCTGCCTTGCCAATATTATCGCGTTAATGCGTTTAGGGTTGACGAAATGGCACGAAATGGACCATGATTAAGGAGGGGTGATGAGATGCACGTAATTAGTGAGTCAGCTTTAGAAAACAATTCGATGTACAAAATGAAGCGTGCAGCAGCTGAAAGGGCACGAAAAAAGCTGTTGGAAAGCTTGAGCGAAGAGCAAAGCGCAATCGCAGAACAGTTTTTAATGGCGGAAGAAAGCTACCGGCGTGCAGCAATAGATGCTGCTGCGGAATGCGGGTTTCATTTAGGGGTAGAGCTTTTTGAAACGGTATTTAAGCGGGTGCGTGCATTACCAAACAATCTGGAGCATATTTAATTGCATATTCACAACACGGACGCATATGCATAAACCAAAAGAGAGGTGTGCTTATGCGAAGCGTGAAAGCGGGCGAACGTGCCCCGAATATGTTTATTGAAATTCTTAAGGGCGGGCTGCTTGCCTCCGTTATCAGCATTGCGCTGATCGTGCTGTATGCGCTTGCGCTTTGGAAGGAAATCCTGCCTGCGGAGAGCATGCCCATCGCAAATGCGGTGATCAAGGTGATTTCAGCGGCGGCAGCATCGCTTCTTGCTGTACGGCGCTGCACTAAGCGGCGCTGGTTATACGGCGGCATCGCCGGGTTGTTTTATGCCGCCCTTGCATTCATGGTGTTTTCCATTCTGGCGGATACGTTCGTCGTATCCGTGGCGCTGCTTTCAGATTTCGGCGTTGGCCTGCTTGCGGGGGCACTCGCAGCGATGGCCGCGCAGGTGTTCGGGAAATAATGGGGTTGCCGCCTGCACGCGATTTGTGTATAATAACGGGAGTGAAAACTACTTTGAACAGTATGGAGGATATACCAATGAAACACATCAAGACCATCCAGCAGCCCTGCATCAATGCTTCCGCACATACCGGCTGCGGCGAGTGCCAGGCATCCTGCCAGTCCGCCTGCAAGACCTCCTGCACGGTCGCAAATCAGAAGTGCCAGAAGGAGAGCAAATAAGGCGTTTTCGCCTTTGTTGGGTCATAAACACGTGAGGTTGCCCGGAAACGGAACGGCCAGGGGCAGAAGCCTGCCCAATGCCTCCGCAGTTCGGACGGCCTCTTTGTGTTGTTTAGGAGGATAACTTGATTCACGCATTTCGTTTTCAGAATTATTATTTGGCGCTGGATGTAGAAAGCGGTGCTGTGCACAGCATGGACGAGCAGGCATACGAAGTGGTGCGCGCTCTTGAGGAGGGCCGGCCGCTTGAAAGCCTACCTTATCCGAAGGAAGAGGTCGGCGAGATCGTCGCGGAACTCAATTCCCTGCATGATGCAGGCGCGTTTGAAGCGGAGGAGCTCGTCCCGCCGGAAGGCACGGGCGGTCAGGTCATAAAGGCCATGTGCATGCATATGGCGCACGATTGCAATCTGCGCTGCAAATATTGCTTTGCAGACACGGGCGAGTTTCACGGCGCGCGCATGCTGATGCCGGAGAAGGTTGCCTACGCAGCGCTTGATTTTCTCATCGCGCATTCCGGAAAACGCCACAACCTGGAGGTGGACCTTTTCGGCGGCGAACCGCTCATGAACTGGGATGTGGTCAAAAAAACGGTCGCCTATGGCCGGGAACTTGAAAAGAAGCATGACAAGCGCATCAACTTTACCATCACCACCAACTGCGTAGCGCTCGATGATGAAAAGATCGACTTCATCAACCGGGAGATGCACAACGTTGTGCTGAGCCTGGACGGCCGGCGTGAGATCCATGATGCGCTGCGCCCCACGGCGAACGGGAAGGGCTCGTTTGATCTTATTGCCCCCAGGGCGCAGGAGCTTGTGCGCCGCCGCGGCGACAAGGAACATTATGTGCGCGGCACGTTCACCAACCGGAACCTGGATTTTACAAACGATGTGAAGGCTCTGCGCGAAATGGGCTTTGAGCAGATCTCGTTGGAGCCTGTCGTCCTGCCGGACGAAAGCCCCTATGCGATCCGGGCGGAGCACGTGGAAACGGTGCTTGCGGAATATGATAAGCTTGCAAGCTTCCTGCTTTCCGAAAGAAAGGCGGGACGTTGGTTCAATTTCTTCCATTTTATGGTGGATCTCGCAGGCGGCCCGTGCCTGAAAAAGCGCGTTTCCGGCTGCGGCGCGGGTGCGGAATATGTGGCCGTTTCACCGGATGGGGATATTTTCCCCTGTCACCAGTTCGTGGGCGAGGCGGAATGGAAGATGGGCAGCGTCCTTTCCGGGGAGTTCAATACGGGGATGCAGCAGGACTTTCTTTCCTGCAACATCCTCACAAAGCCGGAATGCCGCGCCTGTTGGGCAAAGTATTTTTGCAGCGGCGGTTGTGCGGCAAACGCTTGGAAATACAACGGCGATATCCGCAAGCCATATCGGGCTACCTGCGAATTTGAAAAGAAGCGCACGGAATGCGCGCTTGGCATTTTTGCCGCTGAGCGGGAAAGCTGACCATGCTGCGCTTCCTGCCTTTCACTGAATTAAAGCAGGGCGAGGAGGCCGCGCGCCGGGAGGAGGCTGCACGGCTTGCACGCGCGCTCGGCGTTTCCGCGCGCACGGCATGGCTTCTCATTGCCCGCGGCGTTCGAGATGCAGCGGAGGCGGAAGCGTTTTTACATCCGAGCGCGGAGATGCTGTGCGATCCGTTTGCTTTTGAGGAGATGCAAAAGGCCGTGGCACGGCTTACGCGCGCCATAGCACAGCGGGAGCGCATCTGCATTTACGGCGATTATGACGTGGATGGCGTATGCGCCACAAGCATGCTGTTGATGTATCTGCGCGGGTGCGGCGCAAACGTGTCCTACCATATCCCGTCCCGCCATGCGGAGGGGTATGGCATGAACCTTGCCGCGGTGGAGCGGCTTGCGGCGGAGGGCGTGCAGCTGATTGTTACGGTGGACAACGGCGTGAAGGCAAACGCGGAACTTCTGCGCTGCCGGGAACTCGGCATGGATGCGATTGTGACCGATCACCACTTGCCGGGGGATGTGCTGCCCCCCTGTGAAGCGATCCTGTGCCACACGCTTGCAGGCTGTTGCTATCCGAACAAAAACATCTGCGGCGCGGGCATGGCATTCAAGCTGATCGAGGCGCACGGCGGCCGCGCCGCTGCGCTGCCGTATGTTGCGCTTGCGGGGCTTGCTACGGTCGCGGATGTTGTGCCGCTTACGGGGGAAAACCGCGTGTTCGCAGCGCTGGCGCTCGCGGCGGTGAACGCGGGGGAAAGTCCGTTGGGGCTTCGTGCCCTCGTTGAGGCTGCCTTTGAAAAAAAACGCGTCTTAACGGCGCGGGATTTTGCCTTCGCCATTGCGCCCCGGCTTAACGCGGCCGGACGCATGGAAGACGCCTCGCTTGGCGTTGCACTTTTGACAGAAACGGATGCGGAGCGCGCCAAAACACTTGCACAGCGCCTGAACGAGCTGAATGCCGCCCGCCAACAGGAGGAAGGAGCAATCTACGAAGCCGCCTCAGCCGCAATCGAGGCGGACGATTTGACGGATAAGCGCGGGATTGTTTTAAAGCATGCGGATTGGAATCCCGGCGTGGTCGGCATTGCGGCCTCCAAATTGGCGGAGCGGTATTATCGCCCCGTTGTGCTCCTTTCTGAACGGAATGGGGTGCTGACGGGGTCCGCGCGCTCCATCGAGGGTGTGGATCTGCATGCGGCGCTCAAAGCGAACGAACGGTATTTTACTCGCTTTGGCGGACATGCCTATGCTGCGGGGATGACGCTCCCCGTGGAAAACTTTGAGGCCTTTGCCGCAGGCTTTGATGAAAGCGTGCGCGCGGCAGCGCCGGAGGAAACGTTTTTGCCGGCGGCACGCTATGAAGCGGAAGCGCCGTTTTCTGAACTCACGATGCAGCTTGCCGGGGAGCTTGCCATGCTTGCGCCCTTCGGGGAAGGAAATCCAATGCCGGTATTCCGCACCGATGGAGCGGCTGTGAAACGCCTTCGGCGCATCGGAGACGAAGGAAAGCATCTGCGCCTGACGCTGGAACAGAAAAACCAGTATGCCGAGGGCGTCTGGTTTTACGGGGGCGGCCGCTTTGCGCAAATCAATGATTACGGGCGGTGCGACCTGCTGTATGTGCCCACCGTGAACGAATACAACGGCCGGCAAACGCTCCAGGTCGAGCTTAAGGCCATGCGCCCGGCTGCCGTGCCGGAGGCGGAACGGTATCTCGCTGCGCGGCAGGAAAAATTTATTGATGCAATCTGTGCGAACATTCGCTATAATAAGATGCGTGCCGAACAGGCGTTTTTTGTAGCTGAGCCGGAGAATTTTCTGCTTGCGCACACCGCGCGCGATATCGCGGGGCTGTTGGTGCTGTGTTTTACACCGGCGGGCGCTGCGCGCTTTTTGCGTCTGGCTTCCGAGCGGGGGCTGTATGGCCGCATGGAGGTCAGCTTCGGCAAAAATGCGGCTGGACCATGTGCGTATCACGCGGCGGTGCTTGCTCCGGAGCTGGATGCGCTTTCAATCAGGCGCTTCCGCACCGTGCTCGTTTATGATACGCCGGTCACCCTCGGCGTTTTGGATGCGCTTAAATCGCTTGCACCGGAGGCACAGCTTGCTGTTGCACCGCATGAGGCAGACGATGCGGGCGAGCTTCTTGCCGCGCTGCGGGTTGACCGGGCGTGGTTTATCCCGTTTTATCAGGCCCTGCGGAAGGGGGACGGCAGCTTCTACAACCGGGAGGCCTTGCTGGACCACCTTGCGCGGGAAACCCGCGCACCGCGCTATGCATGCGTGCTCGCCGCGGATATTTCTTTGGAACTCGGCTTTCTGGAAGCCGGCGACGGTGCGTCTTTGCGTTTTGCCCCGCCGCAAGGGTGGCGTGAACTCCCACAAAGCGATACCTTTCAACGCCTTGCATCCCTTTTTGAGATGCATGAGCATGCCAAGAACGCAACGCGCCGCGAAAAAGCGTGCGCGCAAACGCATAACCACGAGGAGGAGCAACCATGAACCTGAAAGACACCATCCGTTCTGTTCCTGATTTTCCGAAGAAGGGCATCCTGTTCCGCGACATTACGACGCTTGTGAAGGAGCCAGAGGCGCTGCATTGCCTGATTGATACCTTTACCGCAGAGCTGAAGGACAAAAAGATTGATCTGGTCGTGGGTCCGGAAGCGCGTGGCTTCGTGCTGGGTTCTGCGCTTGCCTATGCGCTCGGCGCGGGATTTGTGCTTGCACGCAAGCCGGGGAAGCTCCCCTGCAAAACGCTGCGCCACGAATATGCGCTGGAATACGGCACGGATGCGCTGGAGATCGACGCCGAGGCGATCAGGCCCGGCATGCGCATCGTCATTGTGGACGACCTGCTTGCAACAGGCGGCACCGCGCTTGCAACGGCAAAGCTGGTTGAGCAGGCGGGCGGCGAAGTCGCTGCGATTCGCTTTGCGATGGAACTTACGGATCTTGACGGCCGGAAGGCGCTTGAAGGCTACGATGTCGGCGCCGTCATTCAGTATTGACGGAACCGCCTGGAATCAGAATCAGATCGGAAAAGAACCGAGGGGAGGTGAGCGAATGGCTGACTTGCGGGAAGCCTGCGCACAGCGTTTTACGCAGGAGGAAATGGAGCTTTTGGACCGCGCGATTGCCTTTGCAAAGGAGGCGCACAAGGATCAAAAGCGCGAATCGGGCGAGCCGTATTACACACATCCGGAAGCGGTGGCGCGGATGCTTTTTGACATGGGCATGGACAGCCATACGGTGATCGCCGGCCTTCTGCACGATGTGGTGGAGGATTGTGCCGCAGTGACGCTTGATACCGTGCGCACGAACTTCGGGGAAGACATCGCCATCATGGTGGATGGCGTTACAAAGCTCACAAAAACCGGAAAGAGCGATATTTTGACCAAGGAGGAGGCGCAGGCTGAGAACCTGCGCAAGCTTTTCCTTGCGATCGCAAAGGATGTGCGCGTGGTCATCATCAAGCTGACGGACCGCCTGCACAACCTCCGCACACTCGAATATTGTACCGAGGAGAAACAGATCCGAAAAGCGCGTGAAACGCTTGATGTTTATGCGCCGCTCGCACACCGCTTCGGCATGGGCGCAATCAAATGCGAGCTGGAGGATCTTTGCTTCCAATACCTTTGGCCGGAGGAATACCAGAACCTGAAAAAGCAGATCGAGCCGCAGCAGCGCGAACGCATGCAAACGCTTGAAACTGCCATCGCCACCATAAAAACGCACCTTGCGGCCGCAGGAATCGAGGCGCAGATCAACGGGCGGCCAAAGCACCTTTACAGCATTTACAAAAAAATTCAACGGCAGAACCGCGTCGTGCAGGACATTTATGATCTTATCGCGGTACGGGTGATCGTAAATACCATCAACGACTGCTATGCTGCGCTTGGCATTATCCATGCCATCTGGAAGCCCGTGCCCGGCCGGTTCAAGGATTACATCGCCATGCCGAAAACGAACATGTACCGTTCGCTTCATACGACGCTGTTTTCCGAAACAGGCCTGCCGTTTGAGGTGCAGATCCGCACGTTTGAGATGCACCGAACGGCGGAATATGGCATTGCGGCGCATTGGATGTACAAAGAGGGGCGCGCAAACCGGGACGAATTGGACAGCAAGCTCGCCTGGCTGCGCGAGGCGCTTGAACTGGAAAACTATGCGGATAATACGCGCGAATTTGTGGAGAATATCCGCAAGGATTTCTTCAGCGATTATGTTTATGTGCTGACCCCACGCGGGCAGATTATCGACCTTGTAACGGGTTCCACGCCGCTTGATTTCGCTTACCGCATCCATTCAAACGTGGGCAACCACGCGCAGCACGCAAAGGTCAACGGCGCAATTGTGCGGCTCGATTACAAACTGAAAAACAACGATGTGGTGGAGATCGTCACCGCGCCCAACGCCACGCCGAGCCGCGACTGGCTCAAAATCGTTAAAACCCAGCAGGCAAAAGCGAAAATCCGCCAATGGTTTAAAAAGGCGAACCGCGAAGAAAACATTCAGCGCGGCAAGGAGATGCTTTCCGAGGCTGCACGGCGGCAGGGCCGGCAGCTTTCCGAACTTTCCAAGGCGGAATACTTTGATGACATCCTAAAACGCTTCAACATGTCCGATCTGGACGATGTGTATGCCGCCATTGGGTATGGCGGCGTTACGACCGGGCAGGTGCTCCACAAGCTGATGGAGCAATACCGCAAGGAGGCAAAGGCCCAGCAAGCTGCTGAATGGCTGGAACAGAAAGAAGGCCAGCGCCCGCAGCAAAGCGGCCAGCAGGGCAGGGGCGTAATCGTTCGCGGCGAGCCGAATATGGTGGTGCGCTTTGCGCATTGCTGCAGCCCGCTTCCGGGCGACCCGATCATCGGCTACATCACGCGCGGCCGCGGCGTTTCCATCCACCGGGCGGATTGCCCCAATATGGCGGACCTGATGGTGGAGCCGGAGCGCATGATCGAGGCGGAATGGACAAGAAGCGAGAAATCCACCTACACCGCCAGCATTCAAGTGATTGCAGGAGAGCGCCCCGGGCTTTTGATGGAGATTTCACAGATCCTTTTGAATCTCAACATCAGCATCAAGTCCATGAATGCAAAGACCACCGGAGACATCGTGAACGTGCAGCTTTCATTTGATGTGAGCGGTGCAGACCAGCTCGAATCCATCATCAAGCAGGTGAAACGCGTCAAGCTGGTAAACGAGGTTTACCGCATCAACGTATAGGGCACGGCCCTTCAAAAAAGCGGGCCCCCGCTTTTCAACAGTTTATGCAGTAAAGGAGGGCATGCCATGCGCGCAGTCGTGCAGCGTGTGCGCAGCGCAGCGGTTGAAATCTGCGGCGCTGCCGTGGGGAAAATCGGAATTGGGTATCTCGTGCTTTTAGGCATTGAGGAAAATGACACGGAGAAAGACCTTGATTATATCTGCGAAAAGCTTTTGGGGCTTCGTGTGTTTGAAGATGAGGCGGGCAAGATGAACCGCTCCATTTTGGATGCCGGGGGTTCCATTTTGCTTGTTTCGCAGTTTACGCTTTATGGCGATGCGCGCAAAGGGCGCAGGCCAAGCTTCATCCGCGCGGCACGGCCGGAAAAGGCTGTTCCGCTGTACGAGACGCTGATTGCGCGCCTTCGGGAGGCGCTCCCCGTGGAAACGGGAGAATTCGGCGCGGACATGCAGGTTTCACTCATCAACGATGGGCCGGTGACGATCCTGCTTGACAGTGAAAGGACGTTTTGAACATGCAACCCATTACCTTGCTTACAGGGCCGCTTGAGGTCAACACTTACATCATGCTTGGCGCGCGCGCGGGCGAATGCTTCATCGTGGATCCTTCGGATGCTGCGCTCGTGCGGGACACGATGGCGGATCGTGGCGTGAAGCCTACGCACATCCTGCTCACCCATGGGCATTTTGACCATATCCTTGCCGTTGCGGCGCTGCAAAAGGAATTCGGCGCAAGGGTCTGCATCCATGCGGAGGATGCGGAGGCGCTTTACAGCAAGCGCGCAAGCCTTTCCGTGTTTGCGGGGATGGAGGTTCCCCCCTGCCGGGCAGACGTGCTGCTGCAAGGCGGGGAAACGCTTGACGCCGCGGGCTTCGCGGTGAAAGTGCTGCATACGCCCGGGCATTCCAAGGGCTCCGTTTGCTATCTGTTGGAGCGGGAGCGCATGATCTTTGCGGGCGACACGCTGTTTCGCCTGAGCGTGGGCCGCAGCGACCTTGCGGGCGGAAGCGAACGGGAGCTGTATGAATCCATCGCATACACGCTGTTCCCGCTTGCGGGGGATTACGATGTATACCCGGGGCATATGCGCAAGACCACGCTTGAATTCGAGCGGCAGCACAACCCTGTGATGCGCGATTGGGGCGCAGGGCGATGGTAAGCCTTTACACGAACCAGCCCGCGTTTTTTGCGGACATTGCGGACGAGCTCAGGCTGTTTCTTGCCATGGAGGAGATCGTCCCTGCGGAAGCCTGCGGCGCTTCCTGCGCGGATGCGGTATCCGTTGTTTTGGAAGAGGACGGCGGCCTTTGGCGCGCCCGCGCAGAGGTGCGCCTCTGCGGGCAAAGGGCTGTTTCCACATATGAACGCCCGGCCGTGACAGGCGATGCGCTCGCGGAAAAGCGCTGCCGCAAGCGCGCTGTGAAGATTGCGGCGTTTCGGGCGATGCGCGCGGCAACCGGGCTGGAACTGCCGTGGGGCTCGCTCACGGGCATCCGCCCTACGCGCCTGCTGCGCGAACTGATTGCACGCGAAGGCGCAGTGGAGGCTATGCGCATGATGCGGGAGGAGTTTGACGTTTCCGAGGAGAAGCTTTCACTTGCAGCGGAGATCGTCGGCGTGCAAATGCCCATCCTGCACGGGCAGCGGAAGGAGGATGTGGATGTCTACATCGGCATTCCGTTTTGCGCTTCCCGCTGCCTGTACTGTTCCTTTGCCTCCGCCGTGCGCACGGAAAAGACGGACATGGCATCCTACCTTGCGGCCTTGGAGCGGGACATTGCGCATGGCGCAGAGATCGTAAGGGACACTGGGCATACCGTGCGCAGCATGTATCTCGGCGGCGGAACGCCTACGGTGCTCACTGCGGAGGAGCTCCGGCGGCTGCTCGATTTCGCGCTTTCCGCTTATGGCGGCTTCGGCGTTGAATTGACCGTGGAAGCCGGGCGGCCCGACACCATCACGCAGGAAAAGCTCAACGTTTTGCGTGCGGCAGGCGCGGGGCGCGTTTCCATCAATCCGCAGAGCATGAATGAGCGCACGCTGCGCCTCATTGGCCGCAGCCATACGCCGGAGGAAATCAAGACGGCCTTCCATATGGCGCGGGAGGCGGGCTTTGCTTCGATCAACATGGATGTGATTGCAGGGCTTCCGGGGGAAACGGTGGACGACATGCGCCATACGCTGGATGAGATCGTGCGCCTTGCGCCGGACAACCTCACCGTGCATACGCTTGCATTGAAGCGGTCTTCCCGCCTTGTGGAAAGGCTGGGCGAATATCCGCTGCCGGAGGCGGACGTCGCGGAAGCGATGGTCACAACCGGCGCGGAGGCTGCGCATGCGCTCGGCATGCGGCCGTATTATATGTACCGGCAGAAATACATGCGCGGCAATCTGGAGAACGTCGGCTATGCGCTGCCCGGAAAGGAATGTGTTTATAACATCGACATGATGGAGGACACGACCTCCATCATGGCCCACGGCGCGGGCGCCATGACAAAGTGCATTTACGATGCCGAGCGCCGTGTGGAGCGCATACCGAACCCGAAAGACATAGCGACATATATCGCAAAGATCGACCGGCTTGCGGAAGAAAAGCGCAGACTGTATGAAATACGCTGAAAAGCGAAAGAAGGAAAACGCGATGGACTATGCTTTGCTCGCGCGGCAGATGCGCGCTTTGCTGGAGGACGAAACCGACACTGTGGCATGCCTTGCCAACGCTTCCGCGCTTTTGAATGCGTCGCTCGGCGGCATCAACTGGGTTGGGTTTTACGTTGCAAAAAACGGGGAACTGCTGCTTGGGCCGTTTCAGGGGAAGCCCGCGTGCATGCATATCCCGTTCGGTGCGGGCGTGTGCGGAACGGCGTTTTCTTCAAACGAAACGGTTTGCGTTGAGGATGTGCACGAATTTTCCGGGCACATCGCGTGCGACAGCGCTTCCAATTCCGAGATTGTGATTCCGCTTCATAACAAGGCGGGGGATGTTGTTGCCGTGCTTGACATTGACAGCCCGCATTTTGCGCGTTTCACCGCGGCGGACAGGGAAGGGCTTGAAGCGGTTGCCCGGGAGATCGAGAAGGTGTGTTTTGCCTGTTGACAATTATTCTCTGCACGGCTATAATGGCAAAAAGGCTATGATCGGAAGAGTAGCGCGCATGCAAGCGCAAAGAGAGGGCAGGCCGTGGCTGAAAGCCGCCCCGCAGCGCACCGCGTGAAGGACGCCCGTGAGCTGCCGCACTGATAAGGCGCGGTCGTATTTCCCGGCGTTAACGGGGCATGAGCGGCGCGCAGGCGATACACAACACATAAACGAAAAGCCCCATGGCGGGGCATGAGAGGGTTTTTATGGCGCGCCGAGGCGGCGCGCCACACATTTATGATAACTTGCAAAGCTGTGCGTCCCAATCGCACTCGAACGCAAATACGGCCTCTCCGATGCGCAATTCGATGCGGCTTGTTCCCGATGGATTCCCTTTTGGCCATTCTGCTCTGAAAATGCCAAGCTCCGCAGGGTTCAAATCGGGTGTTCCAAGCCCCAGCAGCAACCGCTCGCACGGGAGCGGTATTCCATTTACCTTGAGAGAAGGAGCTTCCGAAGGGAGGCTGGCATCCCCCGCAGAAAGGCCGAAGGATAGCCATGCCGTGCCGCCTTCCTCCAAGCAGGCAAGCTCTGCGAGCGTAATGCCATGGTTGGAAAACATGGCAGGGATGCTGTTCTCTTCCATTTCCTTCAGCCGCGTTGCGTCCCCTTGGTTGATCGCCAGCAGGGTTGCTTCATAGTCGGAAGCAGTATCAAGGCTCGCCGCCCATTCTTCTGCTTTTTCCGCTCCGGAAAGGGTGGCATACTCCTCCGGGAAAGCGATCTGGCCGGCGCGGAGCAGGTCGCCATAATGCAATGCGAAATATGCTTTGCGCTCGTCTGCGGGCGTATGAAGCACCGCTTCCACGCGGGAGGAAAGCTCCGCAAACGGGGTATTCTTCGGAGAAACTGCGCAAGCGCAGAGCAGCAATACGAGGGGCAGAAGGAGCAATCGTTTGCGGTGCGGCAGATTAGGCATAATATCCCTCAATATCAATTAAGCGAATCCCAGTTCCATTTGAATTTGTGTTATATACATATTCATCATAGTAGAATTCACTTAACAAGCATTGCGAATTCCAACCATATGCACTATGCATACATACATAAGTGGTTCCGGATTCTAAACTATAAGTTACGATGGCTGAGTGCGTCCAATCATTTTCACTAGAGGGTTTAGAACTAAACTGAACGATACTTGCGAGTGGAAGAGAACGTAGCACTGTTGCACTCGGGTAAGTGGTACCACTGTAATGAACAGATGCGACAATCCCTTTTTCGGTTTCTGATTTTGTTCCCATAAGGTAACTGTAAAACTTGTCAACGTTTGTCCACCAAGATCTACCCGGATACCATTGATAGGTACCAACACGATCTTGAGGGATACCTCCGCCATAGTTTAAGCAGAATGAAACAAAGTTGGTACAATCAGAGCCATTTTGCGCATATTGTGATTCAGGATAAGTATATGTGTATGTAGTTCCACTAACTCCGCTAGCTGCAACGTAGTTTCTGGCAGTAGCTGCAGCAGCAGAACGTTTCGAACTGGAAAAATAAGTATAATTGGAACTGGTCGAAGCTTCTGTACTAAATGTATCTGAAACTTGTTCTATGACTGAACCGTCATATCCCATCGTGTTATCGGCATAGGCCTTAGCATTAGCAATACATCTTTCCTTGATTATATTTGCTTTGGAAAGTGTGCGCTCTTCATTACTCTCCCAAACTATTGAATCAAAGAAAGTCGTGTTCTTTCTGCTCGTAATTTCCCATACATCAGCGTTTTTTTCTAAATTCAGAATGTATATATTACCTTTTGCTGAGTTGATTTCTGGGGAAATTCTATAGCGAAAATTACAAGTTACGGATACAATGACCTCGGCAGATGTTTTTGAGGCGTTGGTTTCTATGCTTGAATAATTGACTTCCAAATTGTAGTCAGCATAGGAGCATTCAATGCCGTTTGTTTTTTGAGAAGCCATTTCGGCATATAACAGTGCATTCTCAATTTCAAAAAAATTCCGTGCAACTATACTTTTGTTTGAAACGATACTCCTGTAACTCGAAGGTTGTGTTCTAAACGCTAAATACTCATATCGGTATTCAATGAATTCGTTGACAGCGGAAATAATCCCTGAAGGCGCTTCGACCGATGGAGACGTGTAGAATTGCAGATGACCAACATTGGAACATTTAAAGGATGAAGAAGCATTTGAAAATCCTGTCGACAGGACAGCGATAATCAAAACCAGACAAGCGAAATATCTCTTGATCTTCATTTTTACCTCCTTTTGAGCATTGCAGTAAGATTTGTAATATATTTATTTAAATTCATTTTAGTATTCCATCCACCACCTGTCAACGGCTTCGAGTAAATATATTGTATATTCATACGAACGCCGATGCGGGCAGGGCATAGGAGCGGAGGGCTTTCCTACAGGCTTGCAGATGAGCGGCTAGAACGCCTGTTGACAATTATTCTCTGCACGGCTATAATGGCAAAAAGGCTGTGATCGGAAGAGTAGCGCGCATGCAAGCGCAAAGAGAGGGCAGGCCGTGGCTGAAAGCCGCCCCGCGGCGCACCGCGTGAAGGACGCCCGTGAGCTGCCGCACTGATAAGGCGCGGTCGTATTTCCCGGCGTTAACGGGGCATGAGCGGCGCGCAGGCGATGTGCGCAAGCAAGGGTGGCACCGCGGGTTTCCCGTCCCTTTGAAAGAAGGAACGGAAAACCCTTATTTTTATGTGAGGAGAAGGACGATGCAATATCAAATACCCAAGGGGATGCGGGATGTGACCCCGAAGGAAAGCTACAAATGGCAGTATATCGAAGGCTTGATCCGCAAACTCTGCGCGACCTATGGCTTTCATGAAACGCGCACGCCCGTGCTTGAGCACACGGAGCTTTTCCTGCGCAGCGTGGGCGACACCACGGACGTGGTACAAAAGGAGATGTACACCTTTACCGATAAGGGCGACCGTTCCGTGACCCTCAAGCCGGAAGGGACGGCAGGCGTTGCGCGCATGTTTATGGAGTCCAAGCTCTTCAACGAGGCGCAGCCCACGAAGCTGTATTATCTTTACTGCCCCGTGTTCCGCTATGAAAAGCCGCAGGCAGGCCGCCTGCGCGAGCATCACCAGTTTGGCGTGGAGGTTTATGGCGCGCCGCGCGCAAGCGTGGATGCGGAGTGCATCGCGCTTGCGCTCGACCTGTTCCGCACGCTCGGCATCGGGGGGCTTTCCGTCAACGTGAACAGCATCGGCTGCCCGGAGTGCCGCCCGGCATACAATGCAAAGCTCAGGGAGTATCTTCAGGCGAATTACGACGGTTTGTGCGAGACTTGCCGGACGCGCTTTGAAAAGAACCCTCTGCGCATCCTTGACTGCAAGGAGGAAACGTGCAAGAGGATTGCAGCCGGCGCGCCGAAGATGATCGACTGCCTGTGCGATGACTGCAAGGCGCATTTCGAGGAACTGAAGGCATCGCTCGCAGCGATGGGCATCGCATATATGATCGACCCGATGATCGTGCGGGGCCTGGATTATTATACAAAGACCGTTTTTGAAATCATTTCAACCGAGGGGCAATACAAGGGGACGGTCTGCGGCGGCGGGCGGTATGATTGCCTGCTGGAGCAGCTCGGCGGCCCGAAGATGCCGGGCGTTGGGTTTGGCTTGGGCATGGAACGCCTCCTGCTTGTGGCGGAAAGCTTCCGGGAGATTCCTGCGCCCGAACCCGTGGGCGTGTATCTCGCGGCTATGGGCGAAGCGGCGCGCGGCGAGGGCATGCGCCTTGTGAAGGCGCTGCGCGATGCGGGCGTGAAGGCCGAATTTGACCATGTTGGCCGCAGCTTTAAGGCACAGTTCAAATATGCCGACAAGCTTGGTGCGCGCTTTGTGGCGATCCTCGGGGATGATGAGGTGAAAACCGGCGTCATCAAGCTCAAAAACATGGAGACGGGCGAAGAGGCGGCAACACCGCTTGCGGAATTCGTTGAAACCGTAAAAGCAATCTTGGAACGATAAAGAAGGAGAAGAACAATGGCTGAATTATTGCAGGGCTGGAAACGCTCGCACCGCGTGGGCGAGCTTACGGCGGAACAGATCGGGCAGGAAGTAACGCTCATGGGTTGGGCGGGAACATGGCGCAATCTGGGCGCGCTCATCTTCATCGGCCTCAGGGATCGCAGCGGCCTGATGCAGGTTGTGTTCAACGAATCCGGCCTGCCCAAAGAGGTGTTTGAACTTGCGGAAACCATCCGCAGCGAATATGTAATCGCGGTAAAGGGAACGCTTGCGCGCCGCACGCCGGAGATGGTCAACAAGGAGATGAAAACGGGCGAATATGAAGTCATCGCAAGCGAGCTGAAAATTCTCTCAAGCGCGGAAACCCCGCCGTTTTACATTGACGATAACGTGAACACGAAAGAGGATCTCCGCCTGAAGTACCGCTATCTCGACCTGCGCAGGCCGCGCATGCAGGAGATTCTCATGATGCGCCACCGCATCGCGCAGATCACCCGCAGCTATTTCGATGAACAGGGCTTCCTTGAAATCGAAACGCCGATGCTCGGCCGTTCCACGCCGGAGGGCGCAAGGGACTACCTTGTGCCGAGCCGCGTGCATCCCGGCGAGTTTTATGCGCTTCCGCAGAGCCCGCAGCAGTTCAAGCAGCTCCTGATGATCGCAGGGTATGACCGCTATTTCCAACTCGCCCGCTGCTTCCGCGATGAGGACCTGCGCGCAGACCGCCAGCCGGAATTTACGCAGATTGACCTTGAAATGTCCTTTGTGGATGAAGAGGATGTGCTCGCTGTGAACGAGGGCTTTATTGCGCGGCTTTTGAAGGAGGTCAAGGGCATTGACCTGCCGCTTCCGCTGCGCCGCCTGCCCTGGCAGGAGGCCATGGACCGCTTTGGCTCCGATAAGCCGGATACCCGCTTTGGTCTGGAGCTTGTGGATGTGACGGACATCGTGCGCGGTTCCGGCTTCGGGGTGTTCAATTCCGCCATTGAGGGCGGCGGCAGCGTGCGCTGCATCTGCGTCAAGGGCGGCGTGGAGAAATTCCCGCGCAAGAAGATCGACGAGCTTGCGGAGTTTGTGAAGATCTACCGCGCAAAGGGCATGGCGTGGATGAGCTTGAAACCCGAGGGGCTCCAGTGCTCGTTCGCAAAGTTCCTAACCGAGGCGCAGATTGCGGATGTTCAGAAAGCCGCGGGCGCGGAGCAGGGGGACATTCTGTTCTTCGTTGCGGATGCGAAAAACGAGGTGGTGTACGCTTCGCTCGGCGCGCTGCGCGTTGAGATTGCCAAGCGGCTTGACCTCATTGATCAGACGAAGTTCGATGTGCTCTGGGTAACGGATTTCCCGCTGCTTGAATGGGATGAGGAAGAAAACCGCTATGTTGCGTGCCACCACCCGTTCACGAGCCCCAAGGATGAAGACATTGCATTGCTTGATACCGATCCGGGCAAGGCGCGCGCCAAGGCTTACGACATGGTCATCAACGGCTACGAGGCGGGCGGCGGCTCCATCCGAATCCACTCTTCAGAATTGCAGGAGAAAATGTTCGAGACGATCGGTTTCACGCCGGAGCAGGCACGCGAACGTTTTGGGTATTTCATCGACGCATTCAAGTATGGCACTCCGCCGCACGGCGGCCTTGCCTATGGCCTTGACCGGCTTGTGATGCTCATGACGGGCACCACGAACATCCGCGACGTCATCGCGTTCCCAAAGGTGCAGACGGCCTCCTGCCTGATGACCGATGCGCCCAACGTAGTGGAAGAAAAGCAGCTTCGGGAGCTGCACATCTGCACGGATGTGGAAAAATAAAGCGCAAACGCAAAAAGCGGCCCGGAAAGTTCGCCTGGGCCGCTTTTGGATCGCTGAAATTTAAGAAAACCATAATCCGGTATTGAAGGTTTATTGATGTTGTGCTGTTATACTTTTGTATGAGCCGGACAGAATAGACCCGGCATCCCGAACAGAAGGAGACCATTGCAAATGCCTTGCAAGCCCGATTTCAAAAACCGTACGCCGGAGGAAAAGCGGCGCATAAAGCGCACGATTGCGGCGATTATTGCTTTTGCTGCTTTTCTTGCTATTGCCTGTGTGCTGGTGGGACGGCCGCTGCTTAAATTCATCGACGATCCGCAGAAGTTCCGTGATTGGGTGGATACGCATGGAATTTGGGGACGGCTGTCCTTTGTTGGCATGATGGCGCTGCAGGTTATCGTTGCGTTCATTCCCGGCGAGCCGCTGGAGATTGCAGCCGGGTATGCCTTTGGGGTTTGGGAGGGCACGGGCCTTTGCATGCTCGGAGCGCTGATCGGGGGACTTGTGGTATTCCTGTTCGTGCGTTCGTTCGGCAGGCGTGCAGTGGAGGTGTTCTTCCCGCCGGAACAGATTGATTCCGTGCGGTTCCTCAGGGCGGGGCGCGAACTGAACTTTCTGGTATTCCTCCTGTTCTTTATTCCGGGCACCCCAAAGGATGTGATGACCTATTGCGTTGGACTCACGAAGATGCCGCTTGGAACGTGGCTGCTGATTTCTTCTACGGCGCGCATCCCCTCTATTGTGACTTCTACCATTGGCGGAGATGCGCTCGGCCTTCAAAATTACCAGTTTGCGCTCATCGCATTCGGCGTGGCGGCGGCGCTCGCGGCAGCCGGTGTGCTGATTTACCGGAACCTGAATAAAAAAGGCGGCGCAGGCTGAAACTGGGGATGCCGCGCGGGTTCGGATGTGATATAATAAAACTTGGCAAAAGCCAGTTGATTTGGAAAGGAATGGAACCACGATGCGTCAAACGGGAAAGGTGATAGAAACAAAGGGAAAGAAGGCCGTTGTGCGCTTCGTGCGCAGCGACGCTTGCGGGCATTGTAACGCCTGCTTCCGTTTGGGCAGCAATGAGGCCGACATTGATATTGATAATGCGCTGAACGCGCAGATCGGCGATCTGGTTGGGATTGAAATGCATGCCAAAAGCGTACTTAAGGCAAGCCTGATTCTGTATGGCGTGCCGCTTGTGGCACTGCTTGTGGGTGCGTTTATCGGTTCCCTGCAGGGCGATTTGTACGCGGCGCTCGGCGGGGTATTGTTTGCAGCAGGTGCGTTCTTTATCCTGCGTGCCCTGGAGCCGAAGTTCTCCCGCATGACGGAATTTAAGCCGCGCATGGTGGAGATCATTGAGCAGACGGAAGAACCCGAACGAGCGAATGAAGGAGGAGAAAATAATGGCGAGTGAGAAAGTGTTGCATGTGACGGAAGAAACCTTTGATGCGGAGGTGCTGAGATGCGAGCAACCCGTGCTCGTTGATTTTTGGGCAACGTGGTGCGGCCCCTGCCGCATGATCGCGCCTATCTTGGATGAGTTGGCCGAGGAGTACAGCGGCCGTGCAAAGGTTTGCAAGGTGAATGTGGATGAAGAATCCGCCCTTGCACAGCGGTATCGGATCATGTCCATCCCTGCAATTTTCCTGTTCCGCGGCGGGGAGATCGTAGAAAAAATGGTCGGTGCGCGCCCGAAGCAGGCGTTCGTGGAAGCAATTGAAGAAAATCTGTAAAAAGGCATCCGTGAAAAAGCCCCGGGCCGCTGTAATGGCCCGGGGCTTTTCTTACGTGTGAAACCCATTAACGCCCGCCGTTCAGATAGCGCACCGCAACGTTTGCGTGGAGGGCGGCGGCATACGCGAGCCCGGCTTCATTTGCGCGGAAATACGGGCCATGGGCAGGGAAACGGCACTCGTTTCTTCCGTCCCCAAAACCAAAGGAGCAATAGCAGCCGGGGATACCATCCATGAAATACCCAAAGTCTTCGGTTCCCATGTTGGGGACGGTTTCCAGCTCAATTCCTTCTTTGCCCACAAGCTCGGCCATTGCCTGCTGCACAAGCGCTGTAAACCCATCTTCATTTACAACGCCGGGGTAGCTGGTTCGAATTTGTACCTCCGCGGAAGCGCCCATGGCCGCGGCGACGCCTTCTGCGGTTTCCTTCACCATGCGGCACATCTTTTCCCGCATTTCAGGGCCAAGCGTGCGGATGATTCCCTTGAGCTCGGCTTCGCCGGCAATGATGTTTCCGGCGGTACCCGCGTGGAAGCTGCCCACTGTGACTACGGCGGAATCCGTTGCGAAAATCCGGCGGGATACAAGGGTTTGAAGCGCAGTCACGACCTGACAGGCGACGGCAATAGAATCAATGCCGCTGCCGGGATATGCGCCGTGGCAGCCCTGGCCGCGGATGAGAATGGTGAACGGGTTGGAAGCCGCGTAGGTTTTGCCGTATTTCAAACCATAATGGCCGGCGATTCTGCCGGTGCTGCTGTGCCCGCCGAAAACAGCGTCCACATCTGGGTCTTGCAGGCAGCCGGCCCTGACCATGCGCTCCGCACCGCCATTGCCTTCTTCGTCAGGCTGGAAGAAGAACTTTACGTTTCCGCAAAGCGCATCGCGGTGCGCCGAAAGAATCTTGGCGGCGCCCATCAGCGACGCGGTATGCAAATCATGCCCGCAGGCGTGCATAACGCCCGCGTTTTTCGAGGCGAAGGGGAGGCCGGTTTCCTCTTGAATCGGAAGTGCGTCGATGTCGGCACGAAGGCCGATGGTCTTGCCCGGCTTACCGCCGTAAAGGATGCCGAGAACGCCCGTTTCGGTGCAGGGGCGAACTTCAATGCCCAATTCCTCCAGATACTTTTTGATGAGCGAGGTGGTACGCACCTCGCAGCTGCCAAGCTCGGGGTGGGCGTGCAGGTCGCGGCGGAGGGTGACAAGCTCCTCTTGCAGGGCTTTTGCCTCGCACAGCAGGGTTTTTGGATCGAGTGCCATGAGCAGATACCAACTTTCTGAAAAAATATAAAGCGGGAAGTTAGCGATGCATGCCTTCCACCTTTGCACCGCAGGAGGGGCAGAATTTTGCGCCGGGTTCAAGCGGCGCACCGCATTGCGGACAGAAGTTTGTGCGGGACGGTGCGGCATTGGACGGGGCGGCTTCCGGCGTGGAGAATTCCTCTGCGGGGGCTTCCGACGCAAAGGCTTCGTTCGGCGCAGCAGGCACGTTTTTCGCCTTGTTCAGAAGCACGACGGCTACCACGAGCAGCGCGAGGCCAATACCCGCCATAACGAGCCCGATGAGGGCGGAACCTCCAGGTTTGCTGTCCGGAACGATCATATAGGGCAGAACGTGCGAAACGATTTCCGCGGAATCGGTCGTGCCGAAGAAATCGGACGCAACGCACCAATCCACAAAGCTGCCGTTTTGGTAAAATTCTCCGGTTTCGCACCAGTCATAAAGAATCCTTTCAATGCTGGAAGGCAGAGAACGGATCTTTGCATCGTCAAGGTAAAGCTCCGTGTAGACGGCGGGCAGGCTTTCGTCCCAGGTTTCCTCGTAAATCTGGTTCAGCGTTTCGTAATAGCGCTCGGTTGCCTCAAGCGTCACGAAATAGTCGATGTAGCCCTCCTCCGTTACAAGCGGAATCAGGTAATAAAGCTTGTCGCTGTCGTCTGAAAGGCGAATACCGTAATTCGTCGTGTATTCTTCGGCAAACACCTCAAAAACGAATTCCACCCGGCCTTCCACATAGGGCTTGCCGGAAAGCTCGGCTTCAGTGAGCTGGTTAAAATCCCGCGTGCCTTCAGCCTCATACTTTTTCAGATCGCTTTGCACGCCGATAAAAGCCATAAGCCCGATGCCAAGCAGAACGACGCCCAAAATGAGCAGCGCGATCCCCTGAGACTTTCGCCTGTTTGCATTTGAATTCATTGAATTACCCCCTATGGTGAGACAAATTCCGCACCAATCATACCATATGCACGCGGAGCCGGCAAACACGATTTTGCAGAAAAATGCCGAAGAGGCCGGTTTTGCGCGAAATAGGCGTTGCCACTTTTCACAGGGTTTGCTACAATAAATCGGATAAGAAACAAGCGCGGCGGCCGATATGCGCCGCCTATTGCGGAGGTAATTGTTGTTATGAAGCTTGAACGCCTTGTGGGGGATCGGTTTAAAGAGCGCCCGTCCGATTGCGTGATCGACAGCCACGCGCTGATGCTGCGCGGAGGCTACATGAAATATGTTGCCAACGGCATTTTTTCTTCGTACATGCCGCTTCGGCGCGTCACGCGCAAAATCGAGGCCATCATCCGCGAGGAGATGGACGCCATCGACGGCCAGGAAGTGCAGTTCCCGGTGGTGATGCCCGCTTCCCTGTGGGAGGAATCCGGCCGGTATCAGAGCGTCGGCAGTGAGCTGATGCGCCTTTCGGACCGCAACGGCAGCCCGCTTGTGCTTGGCATGACGCACGAGGAAGCGGCCGTGCAGCTTGTGCGCGAATATGGCCAAAGCTATTCCAAGTATCCTTTCATGATCTACCAGATCCAGACCAAGTTCCGCGATGAGGCGCGCCCGCGCGCCGGCCTGATCCGCGTGCGTGAGTTCACGATGAAGGACGCCTATTCCTTCCATACCTCACAGGAGGATCTGGAACAATACTATGCCCGCTGCTATCACGCATACGAGCGTATCTTTGCGCGCGCGGGCATCCCGGAAACCGTGGCCGTCCTGTCCGATTCGGGCATGATGGGCGGCAGCGTTTCCCATGAATACATGCTCCTTACCCCCGTGGGCGAGGACACCATCGTCACCTGCCCGGAATGCGGCTGGCGGGCGAACATGGAAGCGGCGGAAAGCATCATTGAAAACAAAAAGGATGCGGAGGACGCCCCGCTCACACCCGTACACACGCCCGGCCAACAGACCATCGAGGACGTTTGCACGTTCCTGAAGCTGCCGGTGGAACAATCCTGCAAGGCGGTTGTTTATCAGAAAAACGCGACGGACGAATACGTCATATTGTTCCTGCGCGGCGATCTGGAAGCAAACGAGACAAAGCTTACGAATTTTCTGGGCGAAGCGATCCACCCGGCAACCATCACGCCGGAAAGCGGCATTGCAGCCGGCTACATCGGGCCGCTCGGCCTGCCCAAGGGCGTGACGGCGCTCTTCGACAGCTCGCTTAAGGGAACGAATAACCTTTGCTGCGGCGCAAACCGCGAGGAATACCATTACACGGGCTTCTGCTTCGAGCGGGATTGCCCCGGTGCTGCGTTCCACGATTTCGCCAAGGTAAAAGAAGGCGGGATCTGCCCCAAGTGCGGCAAGCACACACTCAGCATTTCCCGTGGCATTGAGGTTGGAAACATCTTCCAGCTCGGCACCAAATACACCAAAACCATGGGCATGCAATATCTTGACCAGAACGGCCAGCTGCAATATCCCATCATGGGGTGCTATGGCATCGGCGTTGGCCGGCTTGCAGCCTCCGTATGCGAAGCGCATCACGACGCGTACGGCCCCATTTGGCCGATGTCTATCGCACCGTGGCAGGTGCATCTTTGCTGCATGCGTGCAGACAATGCCGAAGTGCGCGCATATGCGGATTCGCTTTATGAAGCGTTGCAGGCACGCGGGTTGGAGGTCATTTACGACGACCGCTCCGTGAGCGCGGGCGTAATGTTCTCGGATGCGGACCTGCTTGGCGTTCCGGTGCGCGTTGTCGCAAGCCCGCGCAACCTGAAGGAAGGCTGCATCGAACTTTCCACGCGTGACAAGAAGGTGAGCGAAAAGGTGCCTGTGACAGAGGCGGTGGAGCGCATTGCTGCACTGAGAGACGAGCTTCTCGCGGCATGCAGGGCGGAATGACAAAAGGATACGGGCGGTCCGGGCAGCGTGCCTTGGACCGCTTTTTTCGATGGGCTGCACCGGAAAAATGCATGGAGATTTCTTTAACAATGGTTGTAAGTGGGGGAAAGCTCCTTTATAATAAGCTTGGATAATCGGCCGGGCGCATGCGCGGCTGAACTATATTTATTCAAAAAAACGGGAGGGCATTATGATTCAATTTGACCTGATTCGCGCAACGGATCCGCAGGTTGCCGAAGCAATGGAGTTGGAACTCAAGCGCCAGCGCGACCATTTGGAGCTGATCGCTTCCGAAAACTTCGTTTCGGAGGCCGTGATGGCAGCGATGGGCAGCCATTTGACCAACAAATATGCCGAAGGCTATCCCGGCAAACGGTATTACGGCGGCTGTGAGTGCGTGGACATCGTAGAAAACTTGGCCCGTGAACGCGCATGCAGGCTGTTTGGCGCAGAACACGCAAATGTGCAGCCACATTCCGGCGCGCAAGCGAACCTTGCCGTTTATTTTGCGCTCCTGAACTATGGAGACACCGTGCTTGGCATGAATCTGTCCCATGGCGGACACCTGACGCACGGCAGCCCCGTGAACATGTCCGGCAAGTATTATAACTTCGTTGCCTATGGTGTAGATCCCGAAACGGAAATGATCGACTATGATGAAGTGCGCCGCCTTGCCCTTGCGCACAAACCCAAGATGATCGTTGCAGGCGCATCCGCATATCCGCGTGCGATCGACTTTGCAAAACTGCGCGAAATCGCGGATGAAACCGGCGCTCTTTTCATGGTGGATATGGCGCACATCGCAGGTCTTGTCGCGGCGGGGCTTCACATGAACCCCGTCCCCTACGCGGACGTTGTCACCACCACGACGCACAAGACGCTGCGCGGCCCGCGCGGCGGCATGATCCTTTGCAAGGAAGCGCTTGCCAAGCAGATCGACAAGGCGATTTTCCCCGGCACACAGGGCGGCCCGCTGATGCACACCATCGCCGCAAAGGCCGTTTGCCTGCAGGAAGCGTTGCAGCCGGAGTTCAAGGCCTATCAGCAGCAGGTCGTGAAAAACGCCGGGGCGCTTGCAAAAGGCCTTATGGCGCGCGGCGTAAAGCTCGTTTCCGGCGGCACGGACAACCATCTGATGCTCGTTGATCTCGGTGCGGAGGGCCGCACGGGAAAAGAGGTGGAAGCGCTGCTGGATGCGGCGAACATCACCGCGAACAAGAACACCGTGCCCGGCGAAACGCGCAGCCCCTTCGTCACAAGCGGCATCCGTTTGGGTACGCCTGCCGTCACGAGCCGCGGCCTGAAAGAAGCGGATATGGAGCTTGTCGCAGGTTATATCGCCCGTATCATTTCCGAAGGCGAAGCCGCTGTGCAGGAAGTGAAGGAAGGCGTGCTGACACTGACGGAGAAATACCCGCTGTATCAATAGCGTTTTGAGGCAACGCATAAAAAAGGAGGCTGCTCAGGCAGCCTCTTTCGCGCGGCAGAACATCAGGAAATCAGCCCGGCAGCGAGCTGAATCAGCAAAATGTGCGCGGGATAATACAAGTAAAAGAAATATTTGAACCCGCGCCCGCGCTTCCCATTATACAGGAGCAACAGGGGGAGCGCGAAAACCATAAAACGCATGTGACGAAGTTCCGGAACGCCTGCGATACAGCAAATGATCAGGACAAAGCAAAAACATGCAAAAGCCACAATCTGCCATTTCCGACTGCGTATGAAGTACCATAAAATCCCAAACCCGATGAGCGGCACGGTGTAATCGAGCCATATCAGGCTTGGAAGCAGCGCGCGGAGCATGTTGACGGCATTTGTACCGGCTTCCGGATTGCCTGTTGCGGAAAAGATGCGGCTTGCGATATGCGGCTCCACAACACACCAGAGAGCAACGGCAAAAATTGCGGCGCCTGCCTGAAGGAACGCTTTCCGGTTCTTGCGCTGAATCGCTTTGCACAGCATATCAATCAATGTAATTGAGGCTGCAATAAAGAAAAGCGCGGCAAAGGCATTGGGAACGCTGGTAAAACCGAACAGCGGCTGCGCAAGCAGGTTCAATAAAATCCTGAGAAGGCTAAACAGAATGTTTGCCGCGTACAGCCGCAGAAGCAGCTTTGGCCGCGAACTGGTATAGCGCAGGGATTCGAGCAGGCAATAAAGGAAAATTGGGGCGGAGACCCATCCCAAAGCACTGAAAACGCTGTAGTTTTGCGCAACTGCGCCTGCTTCAAAGCCATATAAGGCAATGCTGCCGGACGTCATAAAGAGAGCGGCAATCAATTTGAGTTGTGTTTGTGTGAGCTGGATTTTATCCCGGATTCGATATTGCGGCATAAGCTTACCTCCAAATAGAGTAAGTAAGTGTGAGCGGCCGGCAGTTTTTTGCATGCCGGCCGCTTTGAGGTTTACCATGGCGTATCAGCGTAATTCACATCGATTGTGCCAGAAATGGAGTATGGTCCTGTGCATTGCACGCCCGGATAAACGAAATGGTCCTCATGCCCGGAAACCGGCATGTTATAATATAGATAGCCGGTGCCGGATCCATCTGTGGAAATATCGCCAGTTTCGCCAAGCAGCTTGGGGAAAAGCGTGCTGCCGCATGTATAACAGTAATTCTTTACTCGAAAAGTTGTTCCATCCGGCCAGTCATTGGCTACATCCACACGGATGGTATATTTGGATTTCCCGCCGGTATCAAAGAAATAGTTTGTGTAAATTGTAGAAGTAACGCCAGTGAACGTACCGCCGTACACACCTTTCACGGCAATGTTCCAAAAGGTCGTTGGGCGGCTTGTGGAGCGGGTTATGCCCAGTGGTATGCGTTGAAGGGCATGCGGTGCGTCAGCGCCTAAAATGGGCTGCGGCGTGAGGTCTGGAGGTGAATTGGGAACGTCTGTTGCTGTTGCAACGCTCATGGTGAGAGAAACCATAAAGAGGACGGACATGAAAAGAGCCAAGAATTTCCGCAGTTTCATAAACCTACCTCCTTTTATTAAATCTGATCTATCTATTTTAACTTATTTATAAAATAACACAAAACAATATCTCTGTCAAACAAAATTTTGCTGCACATGCAGGAAAAGCAAAACGCAAATCCAAACTGATTTGCTCGGAATTATTGACAAAGCCTCTGGGCAATGGTATAGTATACCCGAAATCCAACCAAACTACTTGGGATTGAGGTGAGGGACGTGAAGCTTTCCACGCGCGGGCGTTATGGCTTAAAAGCCATGGTTGATCTTGCGCTTGCCTATGGGAATGGCCCGGTGAGCACTGCTTCGCTTGCAGCGCAGCAGGGCATAAGCGATGCGTACCTGGAACAGCTGATCGGCAGCCTGCGCAAGGCGGGGCTTGTCACCTCCAGCCGCGGCGCACAGGGCGGCTATGCGCTTTCGCGCCCGCCGGAGGAGATCAACGTCGGGGAGATCCTGCGCGTGTTGGAAGGCTCCACCACGGTGATCGACTGCGTGAGTTCCGAGCATGTCAGCTGCGACAATGCATGCTCCTGCTCGGCAAGGCCGCTTTGGCTGAAGCTGCAGGCCAGCATCAATGAAGTGCTTTCCGCAACAAGCCTCAAGGACATGGCGGATGATTACAGAACGCAAACGGAGCGGACGCTCGATAAATAAGGCCGCGCGGTGCGGCACAACGGCGAAAACGAAAGGATGGTTTTAATAGAGAATGAGAAAGGTTTATCTTGACAATGCGGCAACCACCGCGCTTTCCCCCAAGGTGCTCGAGCAGATGATGCCGTATCTTACGACCATTTACGGCAACCCATCCAGCCCGCATTCCTTCGGCCAAGAAGCGCGAAAGGGCGTTGACCATGCGCGCGATCAGGTGGCAAAGGCCCTCAACGCGTTGCCGGAGGAGATTATTTTCACCGGCTGCGGCACAGAAAGCGACAATACGGTGCTCTTCGGTGTTGCGGAGCGCTATGCGAAAAAAGGCAACCACATCATCACGACCAATGTGGAACATCACGCGATCCTGCATACCTGCGAGGCGCTTGAAAAGCGTGGGGTTGAGGTGACCTACCTCCCTGTGGACGAAAACGGCATGGTCACGGGGGAGCAGGTTGCAAACGCCATAACGGACAAGACCATCCTTGTTTCCATCATGTTTGCAAACAATGAGGTTGGCACCATCATGCCCATTGCGGAGATCGGAAAAGTCTGCCGGGAACGCGGCGTGCTGTTCCATACGGACGCGGTGCAGGCTGTCGGCCATGTGCCGATTGATGTAAAGGCCATGAACATCGACATGCTGTCCCTTTCCGCGCACAAGTTCCATGGGCCAAAGGGCGTGGGCGCGCTTTACATGAAGAAGGGAATTCGCCTGCCTTCCTATGTGATGGGTGGCGCGCAGGAGCGCAACCGCCGGGCGGGCACGGAAAACGTTGCGGGCATTGTGGGCCTTGGCGCTGCGATTGCGCTTGCCACACAAACCCTTGAAGAAAGCGCAGCGCGCATGACCAGACTTCGGGATAAGCTCATCGCAGGCATTGCACAACGCATTCCGGAGGTGAAGCTCAACGGGCATCCGACGATGCGCCTGCCGAACAATGTGAATTACAGCATCAAATACATCGAAGGCGAGTCTATCCTGTTGATGCTGGATATGAACGGCATCGCAGCCTCGAGCGGATCGGCCTGTACATCCGGCTCGCTTGACCCGTCGCATGTTTTGCTTGCGCTTGGTCTCTCGCACGAGGTTGCGCACGGCTCCGTGCGGCTCACCCTGAGCGATGAAACGACGGAGGAGGATATTGATTACGTTCTGGACGTGCTGCCCAAGGTGGCAGAGCGCCTGCGTGCGATGTCTCCCCTTTACCATGCATAACCAAATTTAAACACGGAGAGTAAGGAGTAAAGCGATGTATACCGAAAAGGTTCTGGATCATTTCAGCCACCCGCGCAACATGGGCGAGGTGCAGGATGCTAACGGCGTGGGCATGGTGGGCAACGCAAAGTGCGGCGATATTATGCAGATGTTCATCAAGGTAAACGATGACGGCATCATTGAGGACTGCGGCTTTAAAACATTCGGGTGCGGTGCGGCGATTGCCACATCCTCCATGGCAACGGAGATGATTAAAGGCAAGTCCATCGACGAGGCGCTTAAGCTGTCGAACGCCGCCGTGGTTGAAGCGCTTGAAGGACTTCCCCCGCAGAAAATCCATTGCTCCGTGCTTGCGGAAGAAGCCGTCAAGAGCGCGATTGAGGACTATTATAAGCGCAAAAACGGGGAAGCTCCGGAGACGGAAAAAACTGCGGAATAAAGAGACTTAAATTCGGAAAAGCAAAAGGTCGGGGGTGCTGCCATTGTGCCACCCGGCCTTTTTGCATGTTACCACCAGGCGGGGAAACTTATCCAACCGCGCGAATATGTTCTCACGGCAACAAATGCACAATATGTGGCAAGCAATATATGGAGATAAATGGTCGCACGCGCTCCATTTTGGACTTTATTCCGGGTATACGGGTCGGGCGGCAAAAGGAAGGCATTTCGCCAATTTCCCCAAACAGGAGGAAGCAGCAGAAAAAACGCAATCAGGTGAAAAAAGGCGACAACCTCAGGCCAAGTAGGGCGGACGAGTAAAAAAAGCAAAAGCCAGAATACGGCAAAAACATCGGAAATATAAAACGTTTTGCGCTTTGCGGTTTTTTCCATAAACTTGCGAATAGGGGAAGGCTTTTCCATTTCTTGCATATCGATTTTCCTCCGATTGGGCGCTGTTCATGAAACTGAACCTTCAGTTGACAAGGGCAAACAAACGTCATAAATCATGATATATTAGGTGCGATTGTTTGTCAATGGAACGGGCGTGACGCCTGCGAATAAAACAAAAGGAAAGGTGGGGCCATCTCGCGAACGATCCGAGAATGCTGTTAACGGATGATAATATTTGTTAAAGCAGAATAGCGGAGATGAAAGGCAAAAAATATATGCAAATTGGAATAAAAGTGATGATTTTTCTAGGGAAATGCGCTATAATAAAATAGTTTGAAATTAATATGAAAGAACAAAGGAGCATGAAGACATGCAGGGAAAAACATTTTCAATGCAACTGGCGGGAAGAACGCTGACCGTCGAAACAGGTAAATATGCTGAACAAGCCGGCGGATCCGCGCTGGTGCGCTGCGGGGATACTGCGGTGCTCGTGTGCGCAACGGTGGCAAAAGCGCCGCGTGACGGTGTGGATTTCCTTCCGCTGAGCGTGGAATTTGAAGAAAAGATGTATTCCGTGGGCAAGATCCCCGGTGGATTCATCAAGCGCGAAGGCCGCCCTTCCGAGCGTGCGATCCTCGCAAGCCGCCTCATTGACAGGCCGCTGCGCCCGCTGTTCCCCAAGGGCTTTTACAACGACATTCAGGTGATTGCCACAGTCCTTTCCGTGGAACCGGATGTGCAGCCCGAAATACTTGCCATGATCGGCTCTTCCATCGCCCTTTCCATCAGCGACGCACCCTTCATGGGCCCCACTGGCGCCGTGAGCGTGGGCTATGTGGACGGTGAATACATCATCAATCCAAACAGCGCCGAGCGCGAAAAGAGCCGCCTGAGCCTGACCGTTGCCGGAACGCGCGATGCGGTCATGATGGTTGAGGCCGGCGCAAACGAGCTGACCGAGGCGGAAATGCTCAAGGCGATCCTGCTTGCCCATGAAACCATCAAGCAAATCGTCTCCTTCATCGAAAGCATTGCCGCTGAAATCGGCAAGCCGAAGATGGAAGTGAACATCTATCAGCCCGATCCCGAGTTCGTTGCACTCGTGCGCGAATACGCAATGGACAAGGTTGAATGGTCGCTTGACACGTTCGACCGCAAGGAGCGCGAGGCCCGTTCTGCAGAGGTCAAGGCCGAGGTGACGGAGCATTTTGCGGAGAACTTCCCGGATTCTGCAAAGGATGTGGATGCGATCCTGTATAACATCACCAAGGAAATCGTCCGCGATAAGATCATTAACCGCGGCATCCGTCCGGATGGCCGCAAGCAGGAGGAAATCCGCCCCATTTGGAGCGAGGTCGGCATCCTTCCGCGCACGCACGGCAGCGCTGTTTTTACCCGGGGGCAGACGCAGGTTATGACCATTGCCACCCTTGGCGCACTCGATGAAGGGCAGACGTTGGATGGAATCAGCGAGGATACCTTCAAGCGCTATATGCATCAGTACAACATGCCGCCGTACAGCGTAGGCGAAACGCGCCCGGTGCGCAGCCCCGGCCGCCGCGAGATCGGCCACGGCGCACTGGCGGAGCGCGCGCTTGTCCCCATGCTGCCCTCCGAGGAGGAATTCCCGTATGCAATCCGCCTCGTGTCCGAAGTCATCAGCTCGAACGGCTCCACTTCCCAAGCCTCCATCTGCGCGAGCACCATGGCGCTTATGGATGCCGGCGTGCCGATCAAAAAGCCTGTTGCGGGCGTTGCGATGGGCCTCATTAAGGATGTGGACAACGGCAACATCGCGGTTTTGACCGACATTCAGGGCCTTGAAGATTTCCTGGGCGATATGGACTTCAAAGTGGCAGGTACCCGTGAGGGAATCACTGCCATCCAAATGGATATTAAGATCAAGGGCATTGATGAGCAGATTCTCACCCGTGCTCTGGAGCAGGCACGCCGCGGCCGTCTCTTCATCCTCGACAAGATGATGGAGACCATCTCTGCGCCACGCGCTGAGATCAGTCCGTTTGCGCCGCGCGTACTGCAGTTCACCATCCATCCGGATAAGATCCGCGAGGTCATCGGTTCCGGCGGAAAGACCATCAACAAAATCATTGCCGATACCGGCGTGAAGATCGATATCGAGGACGACGGCCGCGTGTTCATCCTCTCGCCCGATGCGGAAGCTTCCGCTGCGGCGAAGAAAATCATAGACAGCATTGTGAAGGACATTGAGGTCGGCGAAGTATTCCTCGGCAAGGTGGTCAACATCCTGCCAATCGGCGCGCAGGTTGAGCTTAAGCCCGGCAAGAAGGGCCTTGTGCACATCAAGAACCTCGACAATAAGTTTGTGGAACGCGTTGAGGACGTTGTTTCCGTTGGGGACGAGATCCTTGTGCGCGTGATCGACATCAAGCCGGACGGCAAGATTGACCTGACCCGCAAGGGCCTGCTGCCGAACGACAAAAAGAACGACAAATAAAAACAACAAAGAAAAGCAGGTGCGGGAGGGGGAATTCCCCCTCCCGCACAGCGTTCCGTTTCATAATTCTCCCGCAAGGTGAATACCATAAACCGAGAGTACGGACATGCGGGGGAGGAAACCATGAAGATGCGGAAACGAAGCGGAGCGCTTGTGAACCTTTTGCTGATTCTTTTGATCGCAGCGCTTTATTTTGCCACCAGCCGGCCCGATGCTGCGGCTGCGGTGGCTCAGCTTTATTATGCGCCTGCTTACCGCGGCCGCGCGGAGGATGCCATTGCGCTGCAGTTCGCCGTTTCATGGGAGGCTGCATCGCTTGATTCCATTTTGGATGCGCTTGCTGCGCATGGGGCGAAAGCTACGTTTGCCGTCAGCGGAGCTTGGGCGGAAAACAATGCGGCGCTGTTGCTTCGCATGGCTGCGGACGGGCATGAGATTGCCACCATGGGGAATGACCCTTCCCTTGATGGAAAGCTGTCCGAGGTGCAGCGCGACGTTGCCGTTTCGCTGGATAAAATTGAAGCTGCCTGCGGCGTGCGCCCTTTGCTTTATTATTCCGGCGCGCGCAATGTGACCGTTTCTGCACGCGCAGCAAAGAAGCTTGGCCTTACGCATGTTCTGTCTACGTTGGATTTGCGCTGTGCGGCCGGCAGTGCGGAAGAAATAAAACAGCGCGGATTGAATGACCCGATTGAAGGAAGTATACTACTGATGCAGCCAACGGCCGCCGCTGCGGAGGCTCTGCCCGGGCTGCTCAACGGATTTAAAGGGAAAGGATTGGAAGCCGTGCGCGTAGGCGATGTGCTCGGCTTAGGGTAAACAATGGTTTTTCGTGACAAGTTGGAAAACGGCATCCGCGTAATCGGCGAGCCGATGGAGCATTACCGTTCCGTTTCAATGGGCGTGTGGATCGACGCCGGCTCCGTTTGCGAAAGCGGAGCGGACGCGGGCGCATCCCATTTCATTGAACATATGCTGTTCAAGGGAACCGAGCGGCGCACTGCGGCCCAGATCGCTGCGGAGATGGATGCAATCGGCGGCAATCTGAACGCGTTTACCGCGAAGGAATGCACCTGCTTTTACGCCAAGGTTTTGGATGAGCATCTGCCCCGCGCAGCGGACATGCTTTCCGACCTGGTGCGCAATTCGAAATTTGACGAAGCCGACATCGAACGTGAAAAAGGCGTGGTTTGCGAGGAAATCCTTATGACGGAGGATTCTCCGGAGGATGTAGCGCATGAAACGCTCTGCTCGCTGCTTTATGAGAACACGCCGCTTGCAAACCCCATTTTGGGCACGCAGGAAAGTGTGCGCGCTTTTACGCGCGAAACGCTCATGGATTATATGGGCCGGCATTATATGCCGAATAATATCGTGATTTCCTGCGCCGGGCATTTTGAACGGCAAAGGCTGATGGATGAGCTGAACCGGCGTTTTTCGGGCGGCGGACTTGGCGAGCGTAGTGCGCGCAAGGTGAGCGCGCTTACGGGAGGGCATCGGTTCCGCGCGGTGGAAAAGGATATTGAGCAGGTGCATCTCTGCCTTGGGTTTCCCGGCTTCGCCTTGGATGAGGATGGGCAATATGCGTTGTTTGTGCTCAATAACGCGTTGGGCGGCAGCATGAGCTCCCGTCTGTTCCAAAGCATCCGTGAGGCGCGCGGGTTGGCGTATTCGGTTTATTCCTATCCCTCTTCTTATACGCAGACGGGCTATTTTGCCTTATATGCAGGCACCGGCGAGAGCACGGCAGAGCAGGTAACGTCCCTGATTCTGGAAGAGCTTGAAAAGCTCCGGCGCAAGGGCCTTTCAGAGGAGGAATTCACCCGCAGCAAGGAGCAGCTCAAGGGAAGCTACATGCTCGGGCAGGAAAGCACCTCGGCACGCAACAATGCCATCGGGAAAATGGAACTTCTGCGCGGCAAAGTGTATTCCGAAGAGGAGATCATGCGGCGGATTGAGGGCATCACCATGGAGGATGTGCAGGCGATCCTCCCCAAGGTGCTTGATGCAAATGAGATGTGCGCTTCGGCTGTGGGGCGTATGGGAAGCCTTTCGGATAAGCTGGAGAGGATGCTGCAAACCGGAAAAGCCTGATGCACAGAAAGCAAAAAAATGAAAAATCCGCAAAAGATTTGCGGACGCTCTTTCAAAAGCGTCCGCAACGCTGTAAAATAGATGGGATAATTTAGATATTACGGCATTGCGGAGGAGACATGGCAAGGCGCAGAAGGGTACGCTTTACTGGAAAATTTTATATGCTGCTTGCACTCATGCTCGTCGCTGTGACCGTGGCGGTCGTGCTTTTGCTTTCGGATTCGGGCGGCGGCACGCTCGAAACGGGCACGATGCGGATGGAGCTTGCGGTTAAGGGCATTGTGATTCGCGATGAAATGAGCGTTACCGTGGATAAATACGACAAGGTGATGTTCCAGGCGGCCGAAGGCGCAGAAAGCTATGAAGGCATGCCCATAGCGCGGGTATTCAAGTGGGGATACAGCGATGACATGATGCAATCCCTCATCACCGTGGAAACACAGATCTACGAGGCGCAGACGGCGCTGCTTTCCGGGGTTGAGAATGCGAATCTTGCGAACATTGAACTGCAGATTGCCCAGAAACGGTTGGCCATCCGCACGCGCTTGCTTGGCGGGGAAGGCGACCTTTTAGCGTTGGAAAACGAGCTTGCATTGCTGCTGGCGCAGCGCAAGGAGTATCTGCGCAATACCGTGCAGCCCACAGAAGCGCTGAGCGCGCTCTATGCTGCCGAACAGACAAAGCAGGAGCAGCTTGCGTCCTATGTTACGGAAGTGACGGCTTCCGGCGCAGGGGTCGTCAGCTTCTATTTCGACGGATATGAGCAGGCGCTCAATTATGACAAGCTTGGCATGCTCAACCCTGAACTCATTTCAAATGCCTTGAAAAATACGGCGAACATGGCGGGGGGCAGCGCGGAGAACCTGCTTTACCGCCTCGTAAACCCCAACCGTTGGCATGTTGCCTTCCTGACGGGGAAGAACGAGCCGCTGCGCACGCTTGCAGGCGCACAATACACAGTTCAGTTTGAGGGGGTGCCGGACAAGCTGTTTACCGCTGCGGCGCTTGAAGCGGCAGTTTACGATGGCGGGGTAGTCAATCTGCTCGAATTTACAGAGCCGATCGGCGCGCTTTTGAACGCACGTACCGTAAACGCTACGGTTTCCATGGAAGCAAGCGGACTTCTGGTGCCGTTGGATGCTGTTGCCATGCATGACGGTGCGGCATACATCATGCTGCGCACGGGCGGTGAGGAACATGAGGTTGCGGTAAACATCCTTGCAAAGGATGAAGAAAATGCGCTAATTCAGACGAAGGACGCTGCGAATCCAATCGCGGCGGGGCAGAGGTATGTGAAGCCATGAGCATTCGGGAGAATTATTTGACAATTCGCGAAAACATGGAAAAGGCGGCCGCAAGGGCCGGGCGGGATGTGAATACGGTCAAGCTGATTGCCGTTACGAAATTCGTGGAAGAAGCGCGCATTTCAGAGGCGCTTGACTGCGGTGTGACGGCCGTGGGAGAAAACCGCGTGCAGGAGCTCACAGGAAAACTCGAATTCTTTCGCGCACGCGGCGCAGAGGTGAATTTAATTGGACAATTGCAGACAAATAAGGTAAAATATATCATCGGGAAGGTCGATATGATCCAGTCCGTGGACCGCTTGGCGCTCGCGCAGGAAATTGACCGCCTGGCAGCACGCGCGGGCGTGGTGCAGGATGTGATGATTGAAGTCAACATCGGCGGCGAGGCGCAAAAGGGCGGCATCGGGCCGGACGAGCTTCCTGGGTTTTTAGAGATGATTTCCGCCATGAACGGCATCCGTGTGAAGGGGCTGATGTGCATCCCGCCAGCGGTGGGCGAAGACGGGGCGCGCCCTTACTTTGCAAAGATGCGGGCGCTGTTTGAAACGCTTGGCAGCAATCAGCTTTCAAACGTCTCAATGGAGCAGCTTTCTATGGGCATGAGCGGGGATTATATGGCGGCAATTGCCGAAGGCGCCACGATGATCCGCGTGGGCACAGCCCTGTTTGGGGCCAGGCAATACGCTGCTGCGAGAACGTAAACAGAGATCAGTTCTCCGCAAATTTCGGGTCGAGCGGTATTTCTCCAAGCGCCAATTAAAATAATTTTTGGAGGAATATAAAAAATGGCAGGATTGTTGAACAAGTTCCTCGATTATATCGGAATTGAGGAGACGGATGCAGAGGACGAATACATGGATGATCTCTATGAAGAGGATTCCAGGGATGCTGACAACGTTGTGAGCATCGGCAACCGCGGCCGCAGTAAGTCCGCGGCAGCGAACAGCAACGTCGTCAACCTTCCCTCGGCGGCGCAGCAGAAGATGATTGTGTATCATCCTATCAGCTATGAGGATACACAAAACATCATCGATAATCTCAAGAGCCGCAAGCCTGTGATCGTGAACATGGAGGATCTTGAACTCGACTGCGCACAGCGCATCCTTGATTTCATGGCAGGCGCGATCTACGCCCTCAACGGAACAATCTACAAAATTTCCCGCGGCATCTTCGTCGTAGCTCCCACCAACTATGACGTGATCGGCAACGATGAGAACGATAACGACGGCCTCATCTGAGCAAGAAGCGAAGCAAGCGCCGTATCCTGCGTGGATACGGCGTTTGCTGCAAAAAAGAAGGCGAATTTGCGCCGGAAGCCGTAGGGCAAAAGCTGGGCAGGAAATGGAGGAACAGCATGATTAAGGCGGAGGAAATCATCAACAAGCAGTTCAGCCGTGCGTTTTGGGGATATGACATCGGCGAAGTGGACACATTTTTGGATGAAATCGTGCGTGCAAACGAACGGGCCGAGCAGGAGCTGGAAATCGCACAGCTGCGCATTCGGATGCTTCTTGAGGAGTTGGAGCATTATACCGGAAAACGTGAGGATGCCAAGGAGGCAACCGGACAGAAAGCGGAAGCACCCGCTTCAAAACCTGTGGAAACCGATGAGAAAAAAGAAAATGCAGAGGAGAAAAATACAATGAGCGAAACTGTAACAATCCGCTATGTTGCGCCGGAGGATCTCGATGCTGTTACGATGGTGGAGGCAACGTGCTTTCCGGAGGCAGAGGCTGCTACGCGGGATCGTATCGAAGCGCGCATTCAAACGTTCCCAAAAAACTTCTGGGTGGCGGAAGTGGATGGGCGCGTAATCGGTTTCATCAATGGCATGGCATGTGAGCGGCGCACCATTGTGGATGACATGTTTGAGTTTGCAACCATGCATGATGACAAGGGTGCGTGGCAGAGCGTGATGAGCATTGGCGTGTTGCCGGAATATCAAAAGCACGGCATTGCCGCGCGGCTGATGAACACGCTCATCGACGATGCCAGGTCTGCCGGGCGCAAGGGCTGCACGCTCACCTGCAAAGACCGCCTGATCCACTATTATGCGAAGTTCGGCTATCAGGATGAAGGCGTTTCCGCATCTGAGCACGGCGGAGCGGTCTGGTATGATATGGTTTTGGAGTTCTGATCAATGCCTGCTTAAGAAGAAGCGCCTCCTGCTTTTTGCAAATTGAAAGCCCTTTCCAAAGGGCTTTTTCTTATGCCTGCGTTTCATAAAAAACGCAGCCCATGCAAACACTACCCGTAAAACCAACTAAGGGAGGAAAAAACAATGCTCAAAAGGCGGAGATATATGCTGACGGCGGCGATTGTCCTGCTGCTGGTGCTCTTTGGCGTGCTGCTTTATGATTCGCTCAGCGGAATGCGCACGGCGCCGAGTGCAAACGGTACATATTTTGTAATGCGGGAGGCGGAACGAAATGAACGAGACGCCATACAATAAGCTGCCGCGTGTGGACTTGCATGGCGGCGCGGGAAGCGAGGGGCCAATGGACCGGGAAACGCGCTACAAGGGGAGCAAACTGATTCAAAATTCGGACAAGGAGGAGTGAAGCAAATGGGGGAAAAAAGGCAGAAAACGGCGCAGGAGCAGCGCTATCAACAGCGGGTTAACGAAAAGATGCCGCGCAGCAAAACAGTTTCGCAATGCGTGCGCGCATTCATCGCAGGCGGGCTGATTTGCTGTATCGGGCAGGCGGTACGCGTCTTTGGCGAGACGACGTTACATTTGGATGCGGAAGGCGTAGCCGCACTTACAGCCATTGTTATGGTGTTTCTGGGCGCAACACTCACCGGCTTTGGTGTGTACGATAAAATCGGAACATGGGCCGGAGCAGGCTCTATTGTGCCGATTACAGGCTTTGCAAACTCAATCGTATCTCCTGCAATGGAGTTTAAGCGGGAAGGACTCATCCTTGGCACCGCGGCAAAAATGTTTACCATCGCGGGGCCGGTGCTTGTTTATGGCATAGGAGCCTCGGTCATCGTTGGGCTTATTGCATGCCTGCTGGCAAAATGAAGGAGAGCACCGCATGAAACAAAAACGCTTAGGCAGACAGACCGTTGTATTTGAGGCCCCCCCGCGCATTGCAGCGGGTGCAACGATCGTGGGAGATATGGAGGGCGCAGGGCCCCTTGGCGGATACTTCGATTTGATTTTGGAAGATGATACCTGGGGCGAGGATACTTGGGAGAAGGCGGAACGCAAGATGTTTGAGCAGACAGTCCGCCGTGCATTGGAACGCTGCGCCATGCAGCCCGCTGAGATCGATTTGCTTTTGGGGGGCGATTTGCTCAACCAGATTATTACGGCAAACTTTGCGGCGCGTGAATTGGCGATCCCATTCCTGGGGCTGTACGGTGCATGTTCCACGATGGCGGAATCCCTTTTGCTTGGCAGCATGCTTATTGATGGCGGGTATGCCGGGCATGTTGCCTGCGCGGCCACAAGCCATTTCAGCACGGCAGAGCGCCAGTACCGTTTCCCGCTGGAGATGGGCGGCCAAACCACACCCACTGCGCAGCGCACGGTAACCGGCGCGGGATCAAGCCTGCTCGTAGAGGCAGGCTATGCGGGCGGCGCTCAATTCAGGCATATTTTTGTGACAGGCGGCACCATTGGCAGGGTCGTGGACCTTGGGATTACGGATGCGAATAACATGGGCGCAGCAATGGCGCCTGCGGCAGCGGATACACTGGCCGCACACCTGCGCGAGCAGAACCGCACGGTTTCGGATTACGACATGATTGTGACGGGGGACCTCGGCAGCTTCGGAAGCGAAATGTTCAACGAACTTTGCCGGGACAAGGGGATTGATCTCAGCGACCGGCACCGGGATTGCGGGAACATGATTTTTGATCTCGCGCAGAAGGTGGACTGTGGCGGCAGCGGATGCGGCTGTTCCGCCGTTACGCTCAATGCGTTTTTGTTAAGGCGCATGGAAGAGGGAGATTTCACGCGCATGCTCTTTATGGCCACCGGCGCGCTCATGAGCCCGACGGCCGGCATGCAGGGGGACAGCATCCCGGGAATTGCGCATGCGGTAGTAATTGAAAGAAGGTGAAAGAGTGGACTGGATAGATTTTTTCTGGGCGTTTGTGATCGGCGGCGCAATCTGTGTCGTTGGGCAGCTCCTCATAAGCTTGACGCGGCTTACGCCTGCGCGCATCCTTGTGCTGTTCGTGACCCTCGGCGTGGTGCTCACGGCGTTTGGACTCTATGAGCCGCTCGTGGAGCTTGCGGGTGCGGGTGCAACGGTGCCATTAACGGGGTTCGGGTATGCACTGGGCAAAGGCGCGATGGAAGGCGCGATGGAAAACGGTGTAATCGGAGCGTTTACCGGGGGCATTACAGCCACGGCAGGCGGCGTAGCGGCGGCGATCGTATTTGGATATCTGAACGCGGTAATCTTTACGCCGAAAACAAAGAAGTAAACTAGATGCATTGAAGTTTATAATTAAGTGGACAAATATAAAATAAGTTGGTATACTGTGCGTATGAAAACCAGCGGAGGAGAATGCGCATGGAGAAACAACTTTGGGAACATGAAATCATAGAGATCGCGCAGGGATATGTGCGGGAGGGAACGACATATGTTTGCCTCCTCTGCGGAACAGCGTTTGAAGCAGGCAGGGTGTACGAAATGGAGGGCGGCCTGCTTTACGATGCGCAAGGCGCAGCCAAGCGGCATGTGACGCAAGCGCATGGCACGGTTGCGGATTGGCTTTTGGAGCAGGAACCGGCGCTCACCGGGCTTACGGAATTGCAGCAGCAGCTTTTAAAACATATTTCAGCGGGGCGGGCGGATGCTGAAATTGCAAAGCATGCAGGAATCGCGCCTTCCACCGTGCGCAGCCATCGCTTTAAATTGCGGGAAAAGGAAAAGCAGGCAACGCTCTACCTTGCTTTGATGCATTCGCTTGCGGAAAAAACGGAAAAAGGGATCGGCGCCACCGCACAGGGGATGCTTGATCCGGTACATCCCGCAGCCACCATGGTGGACGACCGCTATGGAATTACCGCTGCCGAGCGTGAAAAAACGGTAAAAACATATTTCGATGAAACCGGTGCGCTCAGGCAGATTCCGGTGAAGGAAAAGAAAAAAATCATTGTTTTGCGTGAAATCATGAAAAACTTCAGGGCAGAAAAGGCATATTCCGAAAAGGAGATCAACCGCGTGCTGGGGCGCATCCATGCGGATTACGCGACGCTCCGGCGCGCACTCGTCGAATACGGATTCATGGATCGCACGCCGGACGGCAGCATATACCGTGCAATAGGGAACTGATGTAACAAAAACCGCCGGAATATCCAACATCGCAGCCTGATAGACTCATGCCTGCGGGGAGAGGGTGAGGACCACAAGTTCAGGGCGGTTGAACACGCGCGGCAGCTCATTGCGGCAAAGGCCGCGGCTCACAACAAGGGTTGTGCTGCCAAGCGCATAGACGCCGCCTGCATATTGTGGGAACCAGCCTTGGCAGGGGGCAAACAGGCCGTTCACGAGGCCGGGGATGCGCACTTGACCACCGTGCGCATGGCCGGAAACCACAAGGTCGAACCCGCTTTCCCGATAGATATCCACAAGCTCCGGCCTGTGCGAGAGCAGCACAGAGAAAGCACCGCTTTTTGCTGCAGCTTCCCCGCAGGCTTTGAGTTGTGTCAGCCATTCGGCGGGAATATCATAGCCGCCGTAAGCGGAATAGCCGCCCCAGAACTCCGGATCGTCTACGCCGGCGATACAAAGCTCCTGTCCGTTTATCACAAGCGGGGCCGCTTCGCCTTCCAGCACCGTGGCGCCACAGCCGGAAATCATGGCTTTGATTGCGCTGTACCGGTCGGACCAGTATTCATGGTTGCCGCTAACATAGAAACAGGGGTATTGCGGGCTGAGCGCTTCAAACAGAAACCGCACCGGTTCCTCGGAAAGCCCATCGTTCACAATGTCGCCAACAAAAAGCACTGCATCCGGCGACTCCTGCCGGATGGCGGCAATCAGCTCCTCCTGCCCTTCCCCGTAAAGCGTGCTGTGCAAATCAGCGACAACGGCAAGGCGCACGGGGCCGCCCAGCTTTTCGGTGGAAAGCACATAACGCTGCACGGAAAGCTTTTGTGAGAGCGCAAATGCAGAAAATACCAATACAGCGGCCAGAACCGCCGCAATCAGGAACATTGTTTTCTTTTTGCCTTTCCTTTGCATCATTTTTTCCATACTTAGTCCTGTTGGGGGTGCGGCCTTAGAACAACGAAAGCTGTTCTCCGCTGCGCTTGTTTTCATATTCCCGTATATAGGCGAATACCATACCGGGCTCATGTAAAATCCCATGCTCTGTACAGATGCTGCCAAAAATGCGCATCAGGCGTGCATTGTTCGGGCTCCCTACTTCGTAGCTCAGACCATAGGTGCGCTCATATTTTTGCCGCAGGCCGGGGAAATGTGCGTCCAGCTTGCGATAAAAGTATTCCCGGTTGCCGTCCCTGAGCGTAAGGCCCATACCAAAGCAGAGAATGCCGCGCACGCCTGCGTCAATGCAATAGCTCAATATCCCGCGCAGATTTTCTTCCGTGTCATTTAAAAAGGGCAGGATGGGCGAGAGCCACACAACAGTTGGAATGCCGGCCTTTTGAAGCGCCAGCAGTGCTTCAAAGCGTGCATGCGTAGTGCTTACGTTGGGTTCGACGATGCGGCAGAGCGCTTCATCAAATGTTGTAAGCGTCATCTGAACAACGCATTTGCTTTTTTCATTGATGCTGCGAAGCAGATCCAGATCCCGGAGAACGCGCGCAGATTTTGTCTGAATGGCAAGGCCGAAGCCATGGCGCTCGATGATTGAAAGGCATTGCCGGGTCAAAGCGAGCGTTTCCGGGAAAGGAAGGTAAGGATCGCTCATCGCGCCGGTGCCGATCATGCAGGGCTTACGCTTTGCGCGCAGCGCAGCTTCAAGCAGTTCCGGCGCATTGCACTTTACCTCAACATCCTCAAAGATATGATCCATTCCGTAGCACAGGCTACGTGAATCACAATAGATGCACCCGTGGGTGCATCCACGAAACAGGTTCATTCCATTTTGGGCGGAAAGGATTCCGCGTGCAGCTTTAAAATGCATGGAGGTTGCCCGCTAAATGCGCCCGGCAAGCCGGTAATAAACGATGGCGCAAGTTTCACGCAGGTAATTGTTCGGGCTGAGCCAAGCAACGTCATCCGCGCCGAACCCCTCGGCTTCAATGCCCAACGAACGGGCAATGCGCTCCGAACGGAACACATGGAAGCGTGTTGTTACGAACACGAGCTTTGCATCCGGGCCAACTGCATCATCGATCAGCGCCTTGGAAAAAAGGAAGTTCTCCAAAGTGCTCATGGATTTGTCCTCCATGAGGATGCGGCTTTCTTCAATCCCATGTGCAGCGAGGTAACGCCGCATTGCCTCCGCCTCGGAAATGTCTTCCCCCGCACCTTGTCCACCGGAAACAACAACATAGGCTTTCGGGTTTTCCTCCAAATAGGCGAGCGCTGCGTCCAGCCTGCGCGCAAGCGTAAGCGAAACACGCTCTCCACGCACGCCGCAGCCAAGCACGATTACCGCATCCGCGCCTGCAGGCGGCGATGCATGCCCTTCCCGGTAAATCAGGCAGGAACATATTGCTACAAGCGTAAAAAAGGCAGTATATGCAGCGACCAAAGCCCACTTAACCCATGCGCCAAGTACGGTGGAGCTGAAGAACGCTGTAACCGGCCTGAAAAAGATGCCTATGAGCAGTAGCGGCGCGCCAAGGATCAGCGGGAGCACCGTGCCGAAATTCATGTTGGAATATGCGGAAACGACGAGGGTGTCACCCACGCCCAATGCTCCAAGCAGGATGAAAAGGGTACGCAGCATCAAACTCCGCCTCCTTTTTCTTTTTCGGGCAGCGATTCACAGAACGCCGGAGAATTAAGCGGCACTGCGTTCTTCGGTATGTGGTTTGCCCCGTATACGCCTGCGAGCACAAGAACGGTAGCAACGCCCTGCGCAAATGAAAACGGCTCGTTTAAGAAAACAACACCGGCTACAACGGAGACGACTGTGGTAAGCACGGCGAAGGAAGCGGTGCGGGTTGCACCGATCTCTGAAATGCTGTAATTGCGCAGCATGGTGGCGATTACGGAGCAGGCGACGGAAAGGTAAAGCAGCGAAATAAGAAAATCATGATTCGTAAACGGAAGCGTGATGAACTCCCGAAACGTGCCTGCTGCAGCGTGTTCGACCACTGCGCATACGGTGAACACAAGGGCGCCCGCCGCGGACATAATGAAGGTCTTTTCTGTGCTGGTGTAGGCAGCGGCTTTACGCGAATAGATCACATACAGCCCGGCGCTGGATATGGTGATGAAAAGCAACAGATATCCAAGGGGGTTGAGCGAGGCGGAAAACCCTTTGATCAACACCATGATGAAAATGCCCGCAACGGAGAGCACGATGCTTAACGTCTGCCGCCTGGTGGGAGGCTCCTTAAGCATGAGTGCGCTTAAAATCACCGTAACGATGGGGATGCATGCGATGACGATACCGCTTTCGGTGGCAGTGGTCAGCGCAATGCCCCAGGTTTCCACGATGTAGTAAAGGATGGGTTGAAAAAGGGCGATCAAAAGCAGCGGCTTGAGGGGCTTGCGGCGCAGACTGATTTTTAAAAGCCCGAACAGGGCACAGATGCACATGCCGAAAAATGCGAACAGGAAACGCCAGGAAAGCAGGGTAAAGGTAGAAACTTCATTCACACTCTGTTTCACGAAAATGAAACTGAGCCCGAAAAGAAGAGAGGACATCATGGCGCAGGCCATTGCAACGGACGATTTGGCGGCTGTATGTTTCATGGTTTACTTTATTACCTGTATCTTTCGTTTTGGGAAAGCCGGGGGACGCAGCAACAACTGGAGAGGGGCTTATTGGGCGCCCTCTTCCGTGCGCATTGCTTCAAGGGTTTCCATGTTTTCAAGCGGCACGGCATTTTTCGGCATACGGTTTGCGCCATACACTCCGGCAAGCACTAGGATGGTTCCAGCGCCCTGCCATATGGAAAAGCCTTCGTGCAGGAACAGAACGCCTGCAACCACGGAAACAATGGTGGTAAGCGCTGCAAACGAAGCGGAGCGCGTTGCACCGATGATGGAAATGCCATAATTGCACAGCACAAACGCGACAACGGAACAACCCACGGAAAGATAGAGCAGGGAGAACAGAAAATCGCGGTTTACAAACGGAAGAAGCACGAATTCGCGCAGCGTGCCCGCAGTTCCATGCTCAACGAGCGCGCAAAGCGTGAACACGAGCGCGCCCATTGCAGACATGATGAACGTCTTTTCGGTGCTCGTGTAGGCCGCGGCCTTGCGTGAGAAAATCACAAACAGGCTGTCGCTGAACATGGCGACCACAAGCAGCAGGTATCCCAGCGGGTTTAGCGAGGCGGAGAGCCCTTTGACAAGCACGATAATGAGCACGCCCAAAACGGAAACAATGATGCTGATGGTTTGCAGCTTTGTGGGCGGTTCCTTCAGGATGCTGCCGCTTAAAATCAATGTCACAATCGGAACGCAGGCCATAACGGTACCACTTTCGGAAGAAGTGGTCAGCGCGATGCCCCAGGTTTCGCCGAGGTAATAGATCAGCGGTTGGAATATGGCGATGAGCAGAAGGGGCTTTAAATCCTTGCCGCGCAGGTTGAGCTTAAACAATCCCAGCAGCGCACAGAGGCCCATGGCGAAGAACGCGAACAGGAAACGCCAGGAAAGCAACGTGAAAGCGGAAACATTGTTTACGCTTTGCTTTACGAACATGAAACTCAGCCCGAACAGAAGCGAGGAGGCCGTGGCGGAAACCATGCCAAGCACTTGTTTTGAAGTATCTTTTTTCATACATAACAGTATAGCACAGTTTAGCCCGAAAGCGTATGAATTGTGTGAAAACTGTGAGGCTTTGGCGCACAAACGTTGTCAAGCTGTGCGCTGCGTGGTAAAATCAAACTGTTGCACTCTATGGGTGCGGCGTGAATACAGAGGAAAGGCGGAAAAAATGGGCTTTATCGATAAACTGCTCGGCAATACGAGCGAAAGCAGAGTCAAAAAGCTGATGCCGCAGGTGCACCGGATCAATGCGCTGGAACCGGAAATGCACGCGCTTTCGGATGAGGCGCTGCGCGCAAAGACCATGGAATTCAAGGAACGGCTTGGCGCGGGCGAAACGTTGGACGGCCTTTTGCCGGAAGCCTTTGCGGTTGTGCGCGAGGCGGCGCAGCGCACCATCGGGCAAAGGCATTTCGATGTGCAGCTTTTGGGCGGCATTGTGCTGCATCAGGGCCGCATTGCGGAAATGAAGACCGGTGAAGGAAAAACCATCACCGAAACGCTTCCCGCATACCTGAACGCGCTCACGGGCCACGGCGTTCACATCGTTACCGTAAACGATTACCTTGCAAAGCGCGACGCGCAGTGGATGGGAAAAATCTACCGCTTCCTCGGCCTCACGGTAGGCTGCATCGTGCATGAACTTGACAACGACGCGCGCCGCAAGGCATATGCCTGCGACATTACGTACGGCACAAATAACGAGTTCGGCTTCGACTATCTGCGCGATAACATGGTGGTCTACAAGGAACAGATGGTGCAGCGCGAGCTGAACTATGCCATTGTGGACGAGGTGGACTCCATCCTCATCGATGAGGCGCGCACGCCGCTTATCATCTCGGGTCAGGGCGAAAAATCCACCGACCTTTATGTGAAGGCGGATCGCTTTGTGCGCAGACTTGAACGCGGCGCAAACATTGAAAAGCTTTCAAAAACCGAGATCTTGATGGGCGAGGAGCAGCCGGAGAGCGGCGATTACATGGCCGACATCAAGGCGCGCACCGTGGCGCTGACCCAGCAGGGCCTTCGCAAGGCGGAACAGTTTTTCGGCATTGACGATATTTCGGACAGCGAGAACACGGAGCTCAACCACCACATCCTGCAGGCGCTCAAGGCGCACGCGCTGTTCCAGCGCGATAAGGATTATGTCGTGCAGGATGGGCAGGTGCTCATCGTGGACGAATTCACCGGCCGCCTCATGCTTGGCAGGCGTTACAGCGACGGGCTGCACCAGGCGCTTGAAGCCAAAGAGAATGTGAAGGTGGAGCGGGAAAACAAAACGCTTGCGACCATTACGTTCCAAAACTATTTCCGCATGTTCAAAAAGCTCGCGGGCATGACGGGAACGGCGAAAACCGAGGAGGCGGAGTTCCAGTCCATCTACGATCTCGACGTTGTGGAAATCCCCACCAACAAGCCGCTCGCACGCAAGGACTATAACGACGTGGTGTATACCACCGAGGCAGGTAAGTTCAAGGCGGTTGTGGAGGAAATTGCATCCGTAAACAAAACGGGGCAGCCGATCCTGGTGGGTACGATCTCCGTGGAAAAGAGCGAGCTTGTGAGCGCAATGCTTTCCCGCCGCGGCATCAAGCACGAGGTGCTCAATGCGAAGATGCATGCAAAAGAAGCGGAGATTGTCGCGCAGGCGGGCAAATTCGGCAACGTGACCATCGCCACGAACATGGCGGGCCGCGGTACGGATATCCTGCTCGGCGGCAACCCGGAATTTCTTGCCCGGCGCGAATTGCGCCAAAACGGCATTGACGAGGCGCTCATCGAGGAAGCGACAGGCCACGCGGAAACGGAGGATGCGGACGTGCTTGCCGCGCGTCAGGCGTATAACGAAGCCTATGCGAAACATAAAAAGGTTACGGATGCGGAGCATGACCGCGTGGTTGCCGTGGGCGGACTGCACATTATCGGCACGGAGCGCCACGAGTCCCGCCGCATTGACAACCAGCTGCGCGGCCGCGCAGGCCGCCAGGGCGATCCCGGCTCCACGCGTTTCTATGTATCCCTGCAGGATGAACTGATGCTTCGCTTTGGCGGCGAGCGCATCAAGGACATCATGAGCCGCCTTTCGCCGGATGACGACATCCCCATTGAAATGGGCATCCTGACCAAGCAGATTGAGGGCGCGCAGAAGCGCGTGGAAACGCACAACTTTGACATCCGCAAGAACGTGCTGCAATACGACGACGTGATGAACAAGCAGCGCGAGATCATTTATGGCCAGCGGCGGCGCGTGCTCATGGGTGAGGACATCCATGATTCCATTGAGGAAATGATGCATGAAACGGTGGAAGCACGCCTTGCGCTTTGCGCACCGCCCGCCTCCAAGCCGGATGCGTGGGACCTGCAGGGGCTGTATACGGAGCTTCAGCAGATTACCGGTGAAGATTACACCGGCCAGCTCCACGGCATTTCGTCCCGGGAGGAGCTCGCCGAAAAAGCGCAGGAGCTCGTGCGGCAAACGTATGACAAGCGGGAACGCGATATCGCGGCCGCAGGCGCGAACATGCGCGAGGTTGAGCGTGTGATGTTGCTGCGCGCGGTGGATTCGCACTGGATGGATCACATTGATGCGATGGATCAACTCCGCCAGGGCATCGGCCTGCAGGCCATTGCGCAGAAGGATCCGGTGGTGGCCTACCGCAACGCGGGGTTTGATATGTTTGACGAGATGGTTGTCGGCATCCGGGAACGCACGGTGCGCACCCTGTTCCATGTTTCCGTACGCACTGCGCCGCAGAAGCGCGAACAGCTTGCAAAGCCTGTGGAAACATCGGGCGATACGAAGCCGCAGCCCAAGCGTGCGGACAAAAAGCCCGGCCGGAACGACCCCTGCCCCTGTGGCAGCGGGAAAAAGTACAAAAACTGCTGCGGGCGCAGCGAATAGCGCGGGCAGCAGGTTGAAAATCAAGGGAAACCCGAAAAATAAAGAAGGCTGTTAACGTGCAAAATTAAGCCGCAAACCTCAAAAATTAATGATAAAGGAAGTGAGAAAAGTGATCCAGCTCGATGAGTACAGGCAGCAGCTTGCCGCCACGTTGGAAACACTGAAAAAGGCAGGTGAATCCCTTTGACCTCGCCAAGTTGGGCGAAGAAAAAGGGAGGTTGGAAGAACAGATGGGCGCGGAAGGCTTTTGGGAGGATGTGGAGAACGCCAACAAGGTCAACCAGCGCATGAAGGTTGTGTCCGCCAAACTTGAAAAGTATGACAAGCTCGCCCGCAGGGCGGACGACTTGGAAACCTTGATCGAAATGGCGGACGAGGAGAATGAAGAAAGCCTGCTTGAAGAGATCGGCGCGGAATACGATGCGCTTACGGAAGCGGTTGAGGCGCTTAAACTGGAAACGCTGCTCAAGGGGCCGTACGATGCGCAGAACGCTGTGCTTTCCCTTCATGCGGGTGCGGGCGGAACCGAGGCGCAGGACTGGGTATCCCTGCTTTACCGCATGTACACCCGTTATTGTGAAAAGCACGGCTTTGCCGTGAAGGTGATCGACCTGCTGGATGGCGAAGAGGCCGGCATCAAAAGCGTCACCTTTGAGGTGGATGGCGACAATGCCTATGGATACCTGAAGGCGGAAAAAGGCGTGCACCGCCTTGTGCGCATTTCGCCGTTCGATTCTTCCGGCAGGCGGCATACGTCGTTTGCGTCGCTTGATGTCACCCCCATTTTTGACGATGACAGCAATGATATTGAGATCGACCCGGATGATCTGCGCATCGACACTTACCGCTCCGGCGGCGCAGGCGGCCAGAACGTGAACAAGGTGAGTTCTGCCATCCGCATCACGCATTTGCCCACAGGCATCGTTGTGCAATGCCAGAACGAACGCAGCCAGCTTCAGAACAAGGAAATGGCGATGCGCATTCTGCGCGGCAAGCTCCTCGAACTGCAGGAGCGTGAGCGCATGGAGCAGATGGCGGAGATCAAGGGCGAAATGAAAAAGATCGAATGGGGCAGCCAGATCCGCTCCTACGTCTTCCAGCCTTACACGCTTGTAAAGGATCACCGCACGAACGTGGAAAACGGCAACATTCAGGCTGTGATGGATGGCGAGCTCGATCCGTTCATCCATGCATATTTGGTACAATCATAATGAAGTGAGTGAGCGGGGCGCGGCCAAAAGGCCGCGCCCCGAAATT
>DCKB01000078.1 GCA_002320595.1 Christensenella sp. UBA1685 | reverse complement strand
AGGTCTACTGCTTGAAACTTTCTATTCTCACCAGCATAGCTGGTGGCTTATTGTCGCTTAAGCGCCAAGCAAGCAACGGCATCCGGCCCAAGCCGAATGCCGTTTGTTCGTTTGTTTTCCGATCCTGCTTGACAGATACCGGTTCCGTAATTTTTCTCAAATTACCGTCTTACCGGCACTCGCCAAAGGCCGCCCGTTGCTGACTTTTTCTGTAACCTACAAATTGCTTACAGCACGAAGCTGAAGAACTTGAGAACCTCCCACCAATCGTCGCTCTCAAAGAGCACCGTGCGGCTGTCCATCTGCTGTGCGCCGGGATAGAACCCGCCGCGGGTTGCGCGGGTATGCTCTTTGAAGTTGATTTCGGCAACGAAATGCGCGGGCATCGGGAACATGCAATCCTCCGGCTTATGGGTGCGGATGGCTTCCGACACCGTTTCGCGGATGGTGCGCACCGCCACATCGGGATGCATGCCGAGCGTGCCGTTTCCAAAGCCTTCGCTTGTCGGCACGGCCGCAATGTTCGGGTTCACGCTCTGCATCCATTCGCAAAGGCCGCGGTCGCCGCACACGCAGTAAACCGGCACGCCCACATAGGAGGCCGTCAGCGAATTGATCATCAGCTCGCTTGCAAGCTCGCCGTTGAGTTTCACATAATTGTTGCCGGTATTCATGGTGTGGGAAAGCGGGTTGCAGTTCATCTGTGCTGCGCTGTGGTAGCCGGTGAACACAACGCCGTCAAAGCTCTTATCGAGGCCGAACATCATGGAAAACGGATGGCAGCCCCAGCCGCGGAACACGCGCGCATATTCGGGCAGCTTTGCGGGGTTCAGGTTGCGGCCGCTGTCGTGCGCGTCCTTAACGAGCACTTCCTCTGCGCCCGCCTCACGTGCGCCCTCGCATGCCGCCGCGACTTCGCGGGTCATCTGCCCTGCGAAATAGTCATAATCGTGCGGGATGGTGCGTTCGGTCTCGTTCCAGTGTGCGATGCCGGAAGTGCCTTCAATGTCCGCGCTGATAAAGATTTTCTTCATGGGTTCCTCCTGTTTCATGAATCGTAATGGTGATGGGTATTCCTCATGCGGGTTCACCCGCAAATTCATCTAAAAACGCATATACCGTTTCGGCATATTGTGCGCGCGCATGCACAACGCTGCGCGCATGCTCCGCGCCCTCCACAAGCAAAAGCGCCTTTTTCCCCCGCTTTGCAGCATAAAGCTTTTCACTTGCCGCATATGGAATGAGTTTGTCCGCCGTGCCGTGTACGAAAAGGATTGGCACCTCCGGCAAGCCGCCACGCGCCTCAATCTCCCGCAGGGGGGAAACATCCCGGAAGAAAAACCCTGCAGAGAGGTACATCACAAGGCTTGCCGCAGGAATGAACGGCCACGCGCGCAGGTGGCAAAGGGCGTGAAGATCGTACGCCGCCTCCTCCGTAAGGTCCGCATACGGGCAATCCGCAACTACAAAATCCGGCGGAGGGTCCATACAGGCGGCAAGCAGCACCGTGGCGCCGCCCATGGATTCCCCGTGCACACCCACAAACGCGCCTGCGCCCTTGTCCGCGCGCGCAAGAGCGATCATCTGCATCAGGTCGCGCCGTTCAAGGTAGCCCATGGTCGTTTTTGTTCCTTCGCTCTCCCCGCAGTGCCGGTGGTCAAACAGCAATGCGTCATAGCCGCGCGCCGTATAAAGCTTCGCATATTTCAACACGTGCTCATAGCGGCTTCCAAAGCCATGCACGATCACGGCCACCCGCTTCGTCTCCCGGCCGCAGCGGAGCCAGGCGCAGCGCAGGGCAAACCCATCGAAGCTCTTTGCGGTGAATTCCTGAAGCGCAAGCGCATCCAACTCGCCCGGGGCGAGATTTCTGCGCTCGATCTCCTTCGCCTCCGCATCTTCGCGCGTATCGCGCGGTTGATGCAGAAGGTAGCGCACCACAAGGCACGCAACGATGAACACGCCAAGGAGAGCCAACGCCGCCGCGCCAAGCAAAATCCAAATCCACGCGGGCATATGTCCCTCCTTTTACAGAAACCGCCGCCGTGCCATATATGCAGACCTGCCGGCAGCACCTGCCCTTTACCCCTTAGCCTTTTCGCCTTTCAGTCCTCGTTCACATAAATGCGCCGGGTGCGCGCCGTAATGAGGCAGGTCAGCTCATAGTTGATGGTGCCGACCTTCTCGGCCGCCTCTTCCCAGGTGATGGAATCGCCGCCGATGAGCGTGACCTCGTCGCCGCGCTGCACGTCATCCGCACCGGTGATGTTCGCCATGCACATATCCATGCAGATGCGGCCCACCTGCGGGTAGCGCTTGCCGCGGATGGTGACGGTCGTGTTGCCCGAAAGCCTGCGCGGATAGCCATCCGCATAGCCCGCAAGCACCACGGCTGTGCGGAAGGGCGTTTCGCTCCTGTAAGTGCGGCCATAGCTTACGGTTGTGCCGGCGGGCAGGTCGCGCACCTGGGAGACGCGGGTCTTGAGCGTCATCACCGGGCGAAGCTCGCCCTGCTGCGGAACGCTGTCCGGATACATGCCATAAAGGATCACGCCTTCGCGCACCATATCGATCTGCGTCTCCGGGTGGGAAAGGATGCAGGCGCTGTTGCTGGTGTGGCAGGTTTCCGGGCGGAGCCCCTTCTCGCAAAGGTAGTTGTAAACGCGCATATAGTTTTCAAGCTGCCAGGCGGTGTAAGCATCCTCGGAGGGCGTGTCCGCAACGGAGAAATGCGTATACATGCCGCTCACATGCAGGTTGGGAAGGCGGCAGATGCGCTCCGCGGCTTTCGCAGCCTCCATACCGTTTTCCGCGCCCTGCGCAAGCAGGCCCGCACGGGACATGCCGGTATCGAGCTTAATGTGCACATCCACGGTGACACCTGCGGCCCGCGCGGCTTCGCTGAGCTCCTCGGCGGCCGATTCATCCACCACCGTCTGCGTCACGGTATGCGATGCAAGCTGGCTTGCGTATTCCGCGCTCGTGTGACCCAAAATGAGGATCGGCTTCGTGATGCCGCCCGCGCGCAGGTCAAGCGCCTCCTGCAAACAGGCCACGGCAAATGCATCCGCGCCATGGCGCTCCAAAAAGCGCCCGCAGCGCACGGCGCCATGGCCGTATGCATCCGCCTTGATGACGCACATGACCTTTTTGCCGGTGCGCCTTGCAATGTTGAAGTTGTGCAGCAGTGCATTAAAATCGATTTCCGCCCAGGTGCGGGCGTCCGGAGAAAGCGTGTCCATTCTGCCTCCAAAAATGCTTGGGCATACGCCCATATTTCAATGATATATTATAGCACTTCAGGGGGTTGGATACAATTCACAGTGTTAGCCAGGTGTTAAGGATTTGCATGAAACGCCGCCGTTTGAGCCTCGCTTCCCCGCGCTTACGGGGATGCGGGGCAATCCTCAGTCGCCTGCGGCGACAGCTCCTTTCAAAAAGGAGCCTTTTTGGAGGTGCGCCCCATGGTTTCCACGCCAAACTCATATTCTTCTTTTTACCGCAAGGTCAATCGTCTCGCATACCTTTTCAAACTGGCTTTGAATTTCTCGGTTTGAAAAGCGCAACACCATCACTTCCATACTTTCAAAAAAAGCGGTGCGAATGGAATCATATTCCATCGCAAACTCCGTATTATGCTGCATTCCATCCAACTCGATTACGAGCCTTGCTTTCGCACAATAAAAATCTGTGATGTATTCACCGATAATCCGCTGGCGGTTAAACTGAACGGGATAGGCACGGAGAAAATCATACCATAGATGATTTTCTTCCATGGTAGCGTTTTTTCTTAATTCGGCAGCACGCAGCCGCAGTTTTTTATCGCGTGGCAATAGCTCGTGTTTCATATGCATACCTGTTTTAAATGTTGCGGTGCATGTGACAAAAGGCAAGTTTCAGCAGTTACGGGCAATCCTCAGTCGCCTGCGGCGACAGCTCCTTTCAAAAAGGAGCCTTTTTGGTTACAGCGCCCCCAAAAGCCCCCTTTATAAAAGGGGCGGAGCCGAGCGCCGCCAGTGGCGGATGCAGCGAGGCGGAAGCCCAGTAAGCAAGGGAGTGCAAGGAAGCCGCTCCTGCGGCAACGCAGCGCGACCTTTGCGCACTGTGGACAACATGCGCCTCATAATATCTGTTTCTTAACCATACAGAACATCCAATTCTCTTCTCTTGCAACCATTTTCACGGGAAAGATGAACTGTGTTAGGGAGTTAACTCCATAATACGAATCTGATTTCAAGTTAAATAACAATCCTATATTTGAAAACAAAATATGAGTACAATGACTTTAGAGAGGAGGATGGTAAGAATGTCCAATTTTATACCAAGGCGATATAAAAAAGAGCAAGCCACTATCCGAATCGACATTGAGAAGATGAAAGTGCTTGATGCTCTAGCTGCATCTTATAACATGAGCCGCAATGAGTTTATCAACCAATGTATTGACTATGCATTAGAGCATATAGATTCCAACGAATTTTCAAAATCAGCATCAAATTTAACATTTGGCATCCCACATACATAGCCAAACCAAATCATTTAAGGAGGCCCGACAATGAGCGATGCTTTTGCTGAACTTCTAAAACAGGTAGCGGACGACTGCGGTGTTACGCCGGAAGAAGTGTACCGGGAAATAGAAGCCGCTATGGCGGCGGCCATGGCCAGCCCGGACCCTGCCGTGCAGGCCATTTGGAAGGACTTCCCCTGCGCGGGCGCACAGCCAACGCCGGAGGAAATGATCGCGTTTCTCAGCCAGATCGTTTTGATTGAACAACTTTGCCGGGACGCCGCAGAGCAGCAGCGTCCACTCCTCCATTAACGCGCAGATTCCGCTTACAGATCGTCCGCATCCTGCACAGGCCGCCCGCCGTCCTCGTCCATGCCGGTATACCAACCTTGCACGTCCGAGGGGATCGGCGGCATATGCGCGCAGCGGAATGCGTTCGTGAGCCGCTCCGGGGCCCGCTCGGTTCCCTTTTTCTTCTCCATGCCGTTTCCTCCTTGCCGTTTTTGAGCCTGTTGCCACACTCTGCGCTTAGTATCTGCGCAAACGGGGAAAGCATGCGGAAAAGAGCGCGCCGCACGGCGCGCTCCACAGGCTGTCAAAAAACCCGGGATTGTCAAGGGCCGCAGCCCTTGACGTTCCATCCGGCTTCGGCGGCAAGTACGCCGAAACGGATGAAAGCCTTCAGGCTTTCGTACCTTGCGGCTTTTGCTGCCCGGGAGCGGAGCGAGAAGCAAAAGCCGTGAAATACTCGAAAAAGTGGCCGCCGCCACTTTTTCGACACGCTCCAGATGTTGTTTCAAGGTTCGGTTCCCGCCTGCCCTAAAGCCGGTCTGCAAGGCGCAGCATGCCATCCGCACAGCAGTCGATATTCTGCTCGTCGAACATCGTGTCCTCGCAGGTGTGGATGCGGTCCAGATACAGGCCAAGCTTGCCGCGCTTGAGCGCCGCTACGCCCACGCCGCGCTTGAAATGCAGTTGGTCGGACGGATAAAACGCCTTGCGCGTTGTGGGAAACAGCGCCTGCTTGGCGCCGCGGGGCATAAAGCTTGCGCGCAGGATGTCCGCAAGCGGTTCCTCCTTCATGCGGTGCGGCAGCACCACAAGGAAGGTATCCCCATCCGAAACGCAATCGAAATTTACAAGCAGCGTATTCCTTGCAGCCTCCCTGTGCTTCGCCGCAAACGCAGACGAACCGAACAGGCCGCTTTCCTCATTGTCGAACCAAACGAACGCCACCTCTTTGCGCCGTTCCTCCGGCATCGCAAGCGCAGCCTCCAGAAGGGCGACTACGCCGGAAGTATTGTCGTTTGCAGTGTGTTTGTTCGCCTTCCCGGCAATCATCCAAACGCACATGAAGCACAGCACCGCCACGAACATGAGCGTGGACGCACCGAAAAGCGCAGCCTCGGAAAGCGGCAGCAGCCAGATAAGCGCCGCGAGCACAGTTGCACAAAGAAACATGCCGAGCACAAGCAAAAGCTGATAAAAGATCCAAACGAGAAGGTTCGTCGGCGTGATGTAATTCGGCACGGGCAGCACGGCACAGGTATCATAATGGGCGGTGAAGATCACCTTCGCCGTGTCCGGATTGCCAACGATCAGGTTGCGGCTTTTCAGAAGCGCGCCGCATTCTTCGGCGCGCGCATCCGCATAGCCCGCCTCGCGCAGGGCACGCAGCAGGAACGCCTCAAAAGCGCGTTTCTGCTTCTTTGTTTTGCGCACCTGCCAACGCGCAAGCACTTCCCGCGAAACCGTCTGCATGGCTCAGGCTTCTTTCAGGGTCGCCTTCAGGTTGCGCGCAAGCTGGTCGCTGCACGAAGTACCCTTAAACCCGCAGGTGATGCCGTAGAGCTTATTCACCACTTCCGCAACGGTCAGCCCTTCCGCCAAAGCGGAAAGCGCTTTCAGGTTTCCGTTGCAGCCGCCGGTGTAGGCGATGTTGTGAACGCGGCCGTTGTCGTCCACGTCAAGGTCAATCTGAGTCGAGCATACTCCCTTGGGATAGAATGTGTAGTGCATGTGAGTCTCCTTCATATTTCGATTTATAGAAATTATGCGGCAGCCGGCAATGCCATGGCGCACCGCAGCGGCGGGAACAAGGACAAGCCTCAGTCCGCTGCGCGGCGAATTAAGCTGTGCTGACGAATAAGACAATCCTCAGTCGCCTGCGGCGACAGCTTCTTTCAAAAGGAGCCTTTTGGTTACAGCTTGCCGTAAGCCTCCTTTCGTAAAGGAGGTGGCAGCACCGAAGGTGCTGACGGAGGATTGTCATACCAGCGCAAGCCTGCCTCTTGGGGGATTGCAACCAAACGCAGCTCAGTCAACGTCCACTTCGCCCTCAAAGGCAAGTTCCGCGGGGCCGGTCATGAACACGTCGCCGGACTCCGTCCAGTCAATTTCAAGCGTGCCAAGTTCAAGATGGATGGTAACCTTGCGGCCGGTCTTCCCGGCGCGCGCACAGCAGACCGCCACGGAAGACGACCCCGTGCCGCAGGCAAGCGTCGGGCCGCAGCCGCGTTCAAAGGTGCGCACGAGCACGTTGCCTTCATCAAGCACCTGCGCAAAGTTCACGTTCGTTTTGCGCGGGAACAGCTCCGTCATCCGTTCGATGACCTCGCCGTATTTCTGCCAGTCAAACCCAAGCACATCGTCCACAAACACGACCGTGTGCGGCACGCCGAGGAGGATCGTTGAGAAGGTAAAGGTTTTATCGAGCGCCGTAAGCGTTTGCAGCTGGCATTCGCCCTCGCCCACAACGGGGATATCCGCACGGTTGAAAAAGGGCTTGCCCATGTTTACGCGCACATGCGTGCAAACGCCGTTTTCGACCGTGAGCTCCGCGATCATCGGGCCGGCGAGCGTCTCCACGCTGAAGCGTTCCTTTTTGACAATTCGGGTATCATACACATATTTGGCGAAGCACCTTACGCCGTTTCCGCACATCTCGGCCTCGCTGCCGTCGCTGTTGAAAATGCGCATGCGCGTATCGCAGGGTTCCGAGTTTTCCACAAGGATCAACCCATCCCCGCCAACGCCTGTGCGCCGGTGGCACAGTCGCGCCGCGAGCGCGTTCTTTTTTTCCTCTGCAATCGCGCCGTCGCGGTTGTCAAAGGTGACGAAATCGTTTCCCAGTCCGTGAAGCTTCGTGAAATGCATCGTGGTTTCTCCTTACCTTGCCGCAGCAAATTCCCGCTGGTGCGGGCATCCTGATTATACCTTTTTTTTCTCCGTGAAGCAACCCGGCGCACAGCCTTCCCACGGTGCGGTCACAGGAAATTTACAAGCCTTGTCTGTACTTTTTCCGGCATTTGGATTATTATTGAAAGTGGATGATTTTGTTTGCTCCTGCGTGCGCACATGCGGGATTCCTGGAGGAGTATGGACAAGTTATATTTTATTGTAAACCCTGTTTCCGGTTCGGGCCGCGGCCGGCGCGATTTTGCGCGCGTGGAAGCGCTGCTGCGCGAACGTGGCGCGGCCTATGAAGCTGTTTACAGCGAGTATCCCGGCCATGCCGTTGCGCTTGCGCGCGCGGCGGTCGAGGCGGGCGAGCGCTGCGTCATCGCCGTCGGCGGGGATGGCACCGTGAACGAAGTCGCCTCCGTGCTGGTAAACACGGGCGTCGTGATGGGCGTTTTGCCCTTTGGCACGGGCAACGACCTTGCGCGCGTTGCGGGCTTCCCGGAAGATCCCGAGGCCGCTGTGGACACACTCCTTGCCGGGCGCACGCGACGGATGGACGCCGGAATGGCGAACGACCGCTTTTTCCTGAACGTTTCCGGCTTTGGCTTTGATGTTGACGTGCTTGTGAACACGGAACGGTATAAAGAAAAATACAACGGCATGCTCCCCTATCTGCTCGGCATCGTGCGCACGCTTTCCCACCTTCGGCGGCTGCACCTCACCGTGACGCACGACGGTGTTTCGGAATCCTTCATCGGCGTGCTCGTAACGGTCGGCAACGGCCAGTATTTTGGCGGCGGCATGCATGCCGTGCCGCTGGCGGATCTTTATGACGGCCTGTTCGACGTGCTCGTCATCAAAGACCTGAGTTTACTCCGCTTTATTTCCCTGCTGCCCTGCTTTATCAAGGGAAAACACATGAGAAACCCTGTTGTGCACCATTTCCGCACGACGGAGCTTTCCGTTGAATGTGAGGAACCCTGCATTCTGAACCTGGACGGCGAACTCGGCTCGGCAACGCCCGCCTCGTTTCGCCTGCTTCCGGGCGCGATTCCCATGCTTGTGCCAGATGGAGAATAACGATGCAGGAGCGGTATTATTTCATCGTAAACCCCATTTCAGGCTCAGGCCGCGGAAAGCGTGAGTTCGAGCAGGCACGCGCGCTGCTTGAGGCTGCAGGCGCCTGCTATGCGTTTGTCTCCACCCAGTACCACGCGCACGCAAAAGAACTCGCCCGCGCGGCGCTTGCGGCAGGGGAACGCTGCATCGTGGCCGTGGGCGGCGACGGCACCGTAAACGAGGTGGCCTCCGTGCTTGCAGGCACAGGGGCGGCGATGGGCATCCTTCCGTTCGGCACGGGCAACGATTTCTCCCAAGCGCTCCAGATCCCGCAGGATACTGCGGGCGCGGTTGCGGCGCTGCTTTCCGCTGCGCCCCGGCGCGTGGATGCCGCACGGGCGAACGATGCGTTTTTTGTGAACGTTTCCGGCTTTGGGTTCGATGTGGACGTAGTGCGTTACACGGAAAAATACAAAAAACGCTTTAACGGCATGCTTCCCTATCTGCTTGGCGTGATGCAGTCGCTCCTGCACCTTCGGCCCATCCCGGTGCGCGTAGAGCCGGAGGAGGGCGAATGCTTTGACACCACGGCGCTGCTGTTTTCCGCATGCAACGGCACGCAGTTTGCCGGCGGCATGCACCTTGCGCCGCTTTCGGATCCTGCGGATGGGCTATTGGACATCTGCATCCTCAAGGGCATCGGCCGCATTGCGTTTCTCCAGCTCCTGCCCCGCTACATCAAGGGCGAGCACCTTGGTTCGAAGCACATTGTGTACTTTAAGGCCCGCCGCGTAACTGCGGCTGCCGAAGCAGGGCTTACGCTCAACCTGGATGGCGAGCTTGGCTCCGCCACGCCCGTCACGTTTGAAGCGCTGCCCGGCGCGTTGACGATCCTTGCACCCACCCCCGCGGGTCCTGTGCAGTAAGAAAGGCGTTCCCATGCGTAAAAGACGGAAACTCGTTGCGAAGAATAAAGGGTACACCGCAAAGCGGCTGCTCCTCCTCCTGCTTGCGCTCGCACTTGTGGCGGCAGCCGCCGTGGGCGTGTTCCTGCTTGTGCGGGAGCGCGGAACTTTCGGCACGCTTGCAGAGCTTCCCTTCACGGCGGACGACCAGTGGGCGTTTACAGGCGGCGGCTTTTATTACATCTCCGGCGACAAGCTGTGCTATTATGACCTGAACGACCCGGAGAAGGCTTCCTCCTTACAGCTGAGTTCCACGGACGTGACGCTCGTTTCCTCGGATTCCATCACCGCCGTTTATGGCGGCGCTGCAGTGCACATTGTGGGCGCTTCCGAAATGATCGACGCAGGCGGCCAGGTGCTCTCCGTTTCCTGCGGGAAGCGGCACATCGCTGTGATGCGGCAGGGCTCGGACGAATCGGTGGCCGTGCTCGTTTACGATGCTTCCGGCACGCTTGTGGATTCCATTGAATCCGGCTCCGCGCTCCTTGCGGACTGCGGCTTTGGCACGGCGGGCGGCAGCGATGTGCTCTGGACGCTTTCCCTTGCCACCTCGGGCTCCATCCCGGTTTCCACCATCACGACCTATACCTATGGCGATTCGGGTGCGTCCATGTCCGGCGTAATCACGCTGCAGTCCCAGCTGGTGGAGGATGTTTATTTCACCGCAGGCAGCATCTTTGTTGTGGGCACCAACCACCTGCTGCGCTACGATAAAGAAATTACCTCCGAGGCGTACCGCCTGCTCGTTTACGGTTACCGCCCGTTGGACTTCACCGCCGGCGGCACAAAGCCGCTGTTCCTGTTTGCCTCCCGCGCTGCGGAAAACCCGGCAACCGTCCAGCTGATAAGCTGCGCAGATGCGGAGCTTGCGGATGCGCTCACGCGCACGGTGAACCTACCGGAAGGGACGCATTCCTGTTTCGTCATCGGCGGGCGTTTCATGGCTGTTGCAAACAAAACGGTTTACACCTACAACGCGAGCGGCACGCTGCAAAGCACGACGGAGCTTAAAGTCCCGTGCGATGAGGCGGTCAAGCTTTCCGATTCGCGCATCCTGTTCCGCCGGGGGCCGGAGATGCGCGTAATGACGCTCCGCTGAGCGCAAGCGTCCTTCTCCCCGACCAAAGAAAGGAGGAATCCCTTGAACCTGCTGGATTATGCAATCCTTGCCATATTCGCCGCATTTTTGCTCAGCGGCGTGTATAAAGGCTTTCTTTCCACGCTGCTTTCCATCGGCTGCTATATCGTATCCTGGCTTATCGGGATCATCTGCATCCCATTCGGCGCTTCCGCCGTGAAAAACAGCGAAACGCTGTTCAACATGATGCTGTATTACACCGAGGGCAGCGAATACATCAAGGACGCCGAGCTTGCACGCACAGCGGTCTCCTCGCTTTCTACAGCGGAGATCAACACAATCGTGGCAAACGCGGACGTCCCCTACCCCATGGGCAAACGCATTTTGGAAAACATTGCAAGTGAAGCGTTCGCCGCGGAAGGCGTAACAACCCTTGGCGATTATTTTAACCAGACCATCGTATGCGTGTTTATCAACATTCTGGTGTTCCTGCTGGTGTTTGCGGTTGTGCGCATCATCCTCGCGTTCATCATGGGCGGCGTGGATTATGCATGGAAGCTGCCGCAGCTGCGCGCGGGCGACGGCGTGCTCGGCGGCGGGCTTGGGCTGGTGCGCGGTATCCTTGCGCTGTTCCTTCTGTTCATGCTGCTCCCCATCGGCCTTGTGTTCCTTGCGGGCAAGCTGCAGTTTGTGACCGACCTTGTGCGCGAATCCTTTTTCGCCCACTTCTTTTACCGTTCCAACTTCCTGCTCAGCATGATGCCGGGAACATGACACTGGGCAATGAAATCGTACGCAAAGGAGAGCAATCCATGTATCTTGCCGACCAATGGAAGGATTTCGCCGTGCTGGACGCAGGCGGTGGTAATAAGCTGGAACGCTGGGGCAGCGTAACGCTCCTTCGGCCCGACCCGCAGGCCGTGTGGCCGATGGGAAAGGATGCGCCCGGCGTGGATGCGCATTACCTGCGCTCCTCCTCCGGCGGCGGGCACTGGGAATACGCGCGCAGGCTGCCGGAAAGCTGGACGATCCGCTATGGCGCGCTTTCGTTCATCGTGCGCCCCACGGGCTTCAAGCACACCGGGCTGTTCCCGGAGCAGGCCGTGAACTGGGATTGGATGCAGGGCGTCGTGCGCCGCGCAAACTTCCCGAAGGAACGGCCGTTCCGCGCGCTGAACCTGTTTGCCTACACCGGCGGCGCAACGTGCGCGCTTGCCGCAGCTGGCGCGGAAGCCGTGCATGTGGATGCGGCCAAGGGCATGGTGGCATGGGCAAAGGACAACCTTTCCGCCTCCGGCCTTGCGGACGCGCCCGTGCGCTTCATCGTGGATGACGCAATGAAATTCGTGCTGCGCGAGCAGCGGCGCGGCAGGCTGTATGACGGCATCCTGATGGACCCGCCCAGCTATGGCCGGGGGCCTTCCGGCGAAATGTGGAAGATTGAAAACGACCTTTATCCGCTCGTGGCCGAATGCGTGAAGCTGCTCTCCCCCGAGGCGCGTTTCTTCCTCATCAATTCCTATACCACCGGCCTTGCGCCAAGCGTGCTTACAAGCGTCCTCAAGGTGGCGCTCCACGGCCGCGGCGGCCGGATTGAGGCGGATGAAGTCGGCCTTCCCATCGCGCGCGGCGGGCTTGTTCTCCCCTGCGGTGCGAGCGGAAGATGGGAAATTTGACCCCCTTATCGCAAGAGATGAATTTGAACGTTTTATATGAGGACAACCACCTGCTTGTGGTGGAAAAACCCGTAAACATCCCCGTGCAGGCCGATTTCTCCGGGGATGTGGATCTTCTCGCGCTTGCAAAGGCATACGTCAAAGAAAAATACGGCAAGCCCGGCGAGGTTTACCTTGGCCTTGTCCACAGGCTGGACCGGCCCGTCGGCGGCGTGCTGGCGTTTGCGCGCACCTCCAAGGCCGCGGCGCGCCTTTGCGCTGCATTTGCGGGCCACCGGGGCGTTCAAAAGCGCTATTGTGCGCTCGTTACGGGCGAACCGCAGCGGGAGGCCAAGCTGGAGGGCTGGCTCCTCCGGGATGAAAAAACGGGCGATGCACGTCTCGCCCCTCCCAATGCGCCCGGCGCAAAGCCCGCTTCCCTTTCCTTCCGCCTCGTGGCGCAGGCGGACGGGCTTTCCCTGCTCGACATCAGCCTTTACACAGGGCGGCACCATCAGATCCGCGTACAGATGGCCGGGAACAAAACGCCCATCTGGGGCGATCAGCGCTATAACGCTTTGGCAAAACCCGGCCAGCAGATCGCGCTTTGGGCCTATTCCCTCACGCTGGAACACCCGACAAAAAAGCAAGCCATGACCTTCACCTGCCTGCCGCACGGCGGCGCATGGGCGCCGTTTGCCTCCGCGCTTGCGGGGCTTGCCGGAGGGGTGCGCGTGGTTTATGAAGATGCGGACGTGCTCGTTGCGGACAAACCGCGCGGCGTGGCGGTCGCCCGGGCGGACGGCGGCGACGATACGCTGGAGGACCGCCTCCGCGCCCTTTACGGAGATGTGCGCCCCGTGCACCGGCTGGATGTGGCAACGGCAGGGCTGGTGTTGTTTGCGCGCAATGCCGCGGCCGAAGCGGCGCTTTCCGAGGCCATCCGCATGCGCGCCATCCGCAAGTTTTACCGCTGCACCGTGCGCGGCGTTCCCGCCCCGCGGGAGGCCACGGCGCGCGCATGGCTCGTCAAGGACGCGGCGCGCGCGCATGTGGCGCTTTTTGATGCGCCGCGCCCCGGCGCAAAGGAGGTTCTGACGCGCTACCGCGTGCTTTCGGAAAACGGCGAAAGTGCAGAATGCGAGATCGAGCTTCTGACCGGCCGCACCCACCAGATCCGCGCTCATATGGCGCATCTCGGCCATCCGCTTCTCGGGGATGACCAGTATGGCGACCGTGCCTGGAACCGCTCGATGCGCGCAGCGGAGCTTGCGCTTACCGCGGTGCGGCTCGAACTGCATTTCCCGGAAGGAAGCAGCCTTGCGCGGCTCGAGGGGAAAACATTCAGCAGGGCTGAGCCCTGAGGGCACGCCTCAACTGCCTGCGGCGAAGTAAGGCCTTTGCGGGAATAAGACAATCCTCAGTCGCCTGCGGCGACAGCTCCTTTCAAAAAGGAGCCTTTTGGTTACAGCTTCCCAAAAGCCCCCTTTAAAAAAGGGGGTGGCAGCGGCACAGCCGCTGACGGGGGATTGCCGTATCAGCGCGACCATTGCGAATTGTGGGCAGTACGCGCAGCCTTTACGGGGGATTGCCGCAAACCGCAGCCTTTGCGGGAATAAGACAATCTTTAGTCGCCTGCGGCGACAGCTCCTTTCAAAAAGGAGAATTTTGCGGTTGCGAAAAAACGGACATAAGAAACCAAGAGGTGCATTTATGCAGAACTTCAGCTTGTTTGACATCATCGGCCCGCGGATGGTCGGCCCTTCCAGCTCGCACACAGCGGGCGCGGCAAAGCTTGGCCGCATGGCCTGGAAGATTGCACGCGGGGACGTGAAAGCGGCCGAGCTTACGCTGTATGGCTCGTTTGCAACGACCGGGCGCGGCCACGGCACGGACAAAGCGCTTGTTGCGGGCATCCTCGGCCTTGCGCCGGACGATGCGCGGCTGCGCTATTCCCTGCTGCTTGCCCAGGAGGCGGGCGTTTCCGTGGACATCCGCTACAGCGACGAGGAGCCGGAGCATCCGAACACCGCACGCATCCGCATAACGAGTGCCGCCGGCAAGGTAACGGAGATCGTGGGCGCGTCCATCGGCGGAGGGAACATCCGCATCACAGAGATCAACGGCATGGAAGTTGAGCTTTCCGGCGAATATCCGACGCTGATCGTCCGCCATACGGATGTTCCGGGCGTGATCAACGATGTAACGAGCATCCTTGCGCGGGAACGGATCAACGTGGCGTTCATGCGCGTGTTCCGCCAGGCGCGCAGAGCGGATGCCTGCATGGTGATCGAGACGGATACGCCCGTGCAGGAGCGCACGCGGGAGCTGATCCTGGAATGGTGCCAGCAGACGACGGAGGTGTTTACGATATGACGGCGGCAAACAAGGCGTATCTGTTTCATAAGGGGTCGGAACTTCTTGCGCTTTGCAGCGCGGAATCGCTCCCGATCAGCGAGATCATGCTCCGGCGCGAAACCGCGCTTTCGGACGTTTCCCGTGAGGCAGTGTTTCAGGAGCTCGGGGAAACGCTTTCCACCATGCGCGCTTCCGTGGAGCGCGGCCTTTCGGAAAAGCAAACTTCCGTAAGCGGCCTGACGGGCGGCGATGCAGAGCGCCTGTTTGGCTATGCAAAACGCGCGCTGATGGGTGAACCCATGGCGCGCGCCGTCGCGGCAAGCATGGCTGTTGTGGAAGTAAACGCATCCATGGGCCGCATCGTTGCCGCGCCCACGGCGGGCGCAAGCGGCATCCTTCCGGGCGTGCTGCTCACCGCGGCGGAATCGCGCGGGTGGAGCGATGCCGCGCTTTGCGCAGGGCTTCTTACGGCGGGCGCAGTCGGCATGCTCATCGCCTGCGGCGCGAGCATCAGCGGCGCGGAGGGCGGTTGCCAGGCGGAAACGGGCACCGGCGCAGCCATGGCGGCCGCGGCGCTTGTGGAGCTTTCCGGCGGCAGCCCTGCGCAGGCGCTGCATGCGGCGGCAATCGCGCTTAAGAACGTAATGGGCCTTGTATGCGATCCGGTGGCGGGGCTTGTGGAATGCCCCTGCATCAAGCGAAACGCGATCGGCGCGGCGAACGCCGTGCTCTCCGCCGACCTCGCCCTTTCCGGTGTGGAAAGCCTCATCCCGTTTGACGAGGTCGTCGCGGCAATGAAGAGCGTTGGCCGCGCGATGAACCCCGACCTGCGCGAGACCGCACGCGGCGGCATCGCGGCCTCCCCCACAGCGCGTGCGCTGCAAAGGAAGCTGTTCGGGCAGGAGGAGCCTTAAAGCGCCGGGCATTCCGGGGAAACGCGAACGCCCCTTACCGGACATTCCCCGGGGAACGCGCCCGTTTCCAGCGCTGCAAGCACTGCGCCCGCCGAAAGGCGGGTGTATTCATATGCTGCGATCACCGCATCCGCGCGGCGAACGAGCTGCAGATCATACGGGCCGCCGAGCAGAACCACGACGAGCGGAACGGGCACCGCCTCAAGCCGGCGTAAAAGCGCCTGCTGCCAGGCGGAAAAGCGCGCATTTCTGAGGCAAAGGACGTTTGCCGCAAAGCTCCCAGGGGTTGGCGCATGCGCTTCTTCGGAAACGGTTTGCGCATGCCATCCGAAGCGTGCGGCCGCCATCCCGGCAAGGTTCACGCGCGGTGCGTCCAGCTCCGCGCCCGTCTGCGCATATGCCTCGGGCGCAAGAATGCGCACCTGCGCTCTCAGCTCCGCCAGCGCCGGGTCGACCGCGCCGGACAGCAGCGTGATGCTTTTCCCGGCAAGTTCCGCATGAAACCTTGCGGCTTCTGCATCCGATGCAGCCGCTTCCGCCGCCGCAGGATCGGCTTGCTGCGGCCCGAGCAGCCCCAGCCGCTCTTTCACCGCAAGGATGCGCCGGAAGGAAGCTTCGATGCGCGCCTCTGGGATGCGCCCGCTTTCCACGGCGCTCTGAAGCGCATCCGCAGCGTGGGCAACGGCTTCAAACGTATGGGAAATGGTGAGCACATCGCACCCGGCCTCCACAGCGCGGACGGCCGCCTCACCCGGGTCATAGAGCGCGGTGAGCGCGCCCATTTCCATGCAATCGGTAAACACCAGCCCGGAAAAGCCGAAGGTTTGCCGGAGCAGGGCGGTGACGGCGCGCGGCGAGAGCGTGCCCGGCACGTCCTTCCCGCCCTCAAGCGCGCGGCAGACAAGGTGTGCCGTCATTACGCCCGCATCCATGCCAAAGCGCGAAACGCCCGCGGAGAAGGTCGCCCATTCGGTTCGCTCCAGCGCGGCGCGGGGCGCATCGTTTACGGGCAGTCCGATGTGGGAATCAACCGAAACGTTCCCGTGCCCGGGGAAGTGCTTGAACACGGGAAGCACGCCCCCCGCGCGCAGGCCTTCCGCCATTGCAAGGCCGCAGGCGGTGACCGTCGCGGGCGAATCGCCATAGGCGCGCACGCCAATGACGGGGTTTTGCGGCTCGCTGTTCACATCGAGCACCGGTGCAAAGTTCACGTTCATGCCAAGGGCACGCAGCGCGTTGCCTACACGCCGCCCTACTTCCCGGATGGGGGAAACATCGCCTCCCGCAGCGGCATGGGTTGCCGCCGCAAGCGCCATTGCGCCGGGGAAGGCAAGCGACCTTTCATGCGCGCGCAGCACGGCGCCGCCCTCCTGATCCACCGCAAGGAACGGCGCGAAGCCGGTTTTTGCGTAAACCGCCTCCGAAAGCGCACCGCAAACCCGTGCCGTTTCCACAGCAGAGCCGATATTGCGCGCAAACAGGATGAAATTTCCCACGGAATATTCTTCCATGAGGCGCAGTGCCTGTGCATCCGGCATAACAGCGCCCGGAAAACCCGCAAGAAGCATTTGGCCGATCATCCGGCGAAGGGAAGGGATCTGCATCGGCGTTTCCTCCAGCAAGAATTGTTCTCTTCATTGTGCGCGCAAGCAGCCCGAATGTCAATTGCCCTTCCAAAATTGCGCCGCCTGCGGTATCATGAAAAAAACGGCACTTCGGAGGGACAGCGTGAAAAAGCAGGAACTTCCCGCAGGCGGGAACCGGCTCGGCTATTTGTTTTATGAACCCGGCGGACAGGCGCAGGAGCCTCTGCCGATGATTGTTTATCTGCACGGTACGGACGGCTGCGGCGCGGACCCGACGCGCCTGCTTGAGATCGAATCCCTGCCGCAGTATCTGGAGTCGGGCCGCATCGCTTTGAAAAACGCCGCGCTGCTCGCTCCCCAATGCCCGGCGGGCAGCAACTGGGCGGAGCAGGCTGCACGCGTGATGGAGCTGGTTAAGGCCATAACCGCAGCGGAAGGGATCGACCCGGCGCGCATCGCGCTCACGGGCGCAAGCCTTGGCGGAATGGGCACATTTTCGCTCGGCATCGCGTATCCTTCCGCGTTTTCCTGCCTGGTTCCCGTGTGCGGGGCGGTGGACCCGGAGCGCTGCGCCGCGCTCACCGGGCAGCCGGTGCGCATTTTCCATGGCGAAAACGATACCGGCATGGGGTTCAGCGTTCTTGAAGCAGACCGCGTCATCAACGAGGCGGGCGGGGACAGCCGCGTTTTCCTGCTGCCCGGTGAAGGGCATGAAATCCGCTGGGTGTATGCCGCGCCGGAGTTCGGGCTGCTCGATTGGATGCTGGCGCAAACAAGGGCTTGATCCCCCGTCGGGGATGCGGGTATTGCCCACAATTTGCAATGGCCGCAGTTTACGGCAATCCTCCGTCTGCGGCTCACGCCGCTGCCACCTCCTTTTTAAAAGGAGCTGTCCGCGCAAGCGGACTGAGGATTGTTTTTACCCCCGCTGAAATGCGGCAATTCTTTTTAAAGGCAAAGGCGCGCCCTGCGGCGCGCCCGAATCGTCCTGTTTTCTGCTGCGGTTTTGAATTTGAACCGATTATTTTTCCGCGTCCCGCGCCGCCTTCTTCATGCGCTGTTCCTTGGAAAGGATCTTCTTGCGCATGCGGATGCTCTTGGGCGTAACTTCAACGAGCTCGTCCTCCGCGATGAACTCAAGGCACTGCTCAAGGGAAAGAATGGTCGGCGGCGTGAGGCGCAGCGCCTCGTCGGAACCGGCGGCGCGCATGTTTGTGACATGCTTTTTCTTTGTTGCTGCAACCACGAGATCCTCGTTGCGCGCACATTCGCCGATGATCTGCCCTTCATATACCGGAACGCCGGGGCCGATGAACATCCTGCCGCGCTCCTGAGCATTGAACAGGCCGTAGCCGGTGGATTCGCCCGTTTCATGGTTGATGATGGAACCATGCTCGCGCTCCTCAATGTCTCCCTTGTAAGGCTCATACCCGTGGAAAATGTGACTCATCACGCCGTTGCCGCGCGTGTCCGTCAAAAGTTCGCTGCGGTAGCCCATGAGCCCGCGGGCAGGGATGAGGAACAGCAAGCGGACGCTGCCTTCGGTTTCGGTGACCATATCCTGCAGCTCCGCCTTGCGGGAGCCGAGTTTTTCCATTACGGAACCGACATATTCCTGCGGCACGTCGATCGTTAGCTCCTCGATCGGCTCAAGGAGCGTGCCCGCCTCATCGCGCTTGAAGATGACCTTCGGGCGGGAAACGGCGAATTCGTATTCCTGGCGGCGCATGGTCTCAATGAGGATGGAAAGGTGCAGCTCGCCGCGGCCGCTCACCTTGAACATATCTGTGGAATCGGTTTCCTCCACGCGCATGGAAACGTTGGTTTCCACTTCCTTGAACAGCCGGTCGCGCAAATTGCGGGAAGTGACGTATTTCCCTTCCTTGCCGGCGAACGGGCTGTCGTTTACGAGGAACATCATGGAGATGGTCGGCTCGTCAATGTGCACAAACGGCAGCGGTTCAATGCAGGCGGGGTCGCAGGCCGTCTCGCCGATGGAAAGGCCCGTTACGCCCGCAACGGCCACAAGCTCGCCTGCGGAGGCTTCCTCGATTTCAACGCGCTTCAGGCCTTCAAAGCGGTAAAGGCGGGAAAGCTTGACCTCGCGCGTTTTGTTTTCCTGCCCGCCGCAAAGCGTCACGATCTGGTTGCGCCGCGCAGTGCCGCGCTCGATGCGCCCAACGCCGATGCGGCCCACGTAATCGTCATAATCAATGGTGGAAAAGAGGATTTGCAGCGGCGCGTTTCCATCGCAATCCGGCGCGGGAATGGTGGATACGATGGTGTCGAGCAGCGGCTGCATGTCCGAGCCGAGCGCATCGGGCGCAAGCCCGGCATAGCCGTCGCGCGCAGAGGCATACACCACGGGAAAATCAAGCTGCTCCGCCGTGGCGCCGAGCTCGATGAAAAGCTCCAGCGTTTCATCCACCACTTCAAGCGGCCTTGCGCCGGGCCTGTCCACCTTGTTGACCACCACAATCGGCGTCTTGTGCAGCGCAAGCGCCTTGCGCAGCACAAAGCGCGTCTGCGGCATGCATCCCTCAAACGCATCCACAAGCAGGAGCACGCCGTCCACCATTTGCAGGATGCGCTCCACCTCGCCGCCGAAGTCCGCGTGACCCGGTGTGTCCACAATGTTGATACGGCAGCCCTTATAGTTGACGGCCGTGTTCTTGGAAAGGATGGTGATGCCGCGCTCGCGTTCCAAATCGCCCGAATCCATCACGCGCTCCTGCACCTGCTCGTTCGCGCGGAACACGCCGCTTTGGCGGAGCAGGCAATCCACAAGCGTGGTTTTGCCGTGGTCAACATGCGCGATGATCGCAATGTTGCGAATGTTTTCGTTTGCCATACCCAAGTTCTCCATATCGTAAAATAAAAATATTATTTCATCAATAACCGATCTATTATACCTCTATCCAATGCGGCATTGCAATAAAAACATGCGGAATACAGGGAATTTTCAGGCGACACTTGCTCTTGACACCCGCCTTGCAGAGTGATACAATGCATCCGAACCGAATAAAGGAATACCCGCTGGGGGTGCTGGCGCGTTTGCGCCGGCTGAGAGAGGCCCTTGGAACCTGTCCAGATAATACTGGCGTAGGGAAGCGGATGATATAAGGGATGGGATTCCGTCCCGCCTGTCTCCGCAAAATTTTTTGCGGGGATTTTTTGGTTTCGGTATCCCAGTTGCAAGAAGGAGTCTCAAAAAAATGAAATTTGTGTTGTGGGAAAAGCTTGCCGGCCTTGAAGGCAAGGAACTCGTTATGCTCATCGCCGCAGCGGTCGTGGCCGCAGCGCTCATCGTGCTGCTCGTTTGCCTGCGCAAGCGCAGCGCGGAAGAAGCCCCCGGCAAGCGCGTTGACACCCGTGCGCTTGTGTACGGCGCGCTCTGCATCAGCCTTTCGTTCGTGCTCAGCTACATCAAGCTGTTCTCCATGCCCATGGGCGGCTCGCTGACCCTCTGCTCCATGCTGCCCATCGCCATGTACGCATGGGCGTTCGGCCCGGCCTATGGCTTCACCGCCGCATTTGCATACAGCCTTTTGCAGATCATCCAGGGTGCCTGGATTGTGCATCCCGTGCAGTTCGTGCTGGATTACTTCATCGCCTTCACCTGCTATGGCCTTTCTTCCCTGTTCCCGAAGTGCCTGCCGCTTGGCGTGGGCGTTGCGGGCCTTGCGCGCTATGCCTGCTCGGTGATTTCCGGCGTAGTGTTTTTCGCGGATTCCGCTGCGGAAGCGGGCTACGAAAGCGCGCTGCTCTATTCCCTTGGGTATAACGGCGGCACCATCGGCGTTGAGACCATCCTGTGCGTGATTGTCGCCTGCGTGCCCGGCGTGGTGCGCATTGCAAAAGCCATGAACAGAAAGCGCGCATAACCCCCCGCGCGCGAAACTTTTTGGTAACATCCTCTTCGGATCAGCCGCCCGGTCCTCTCCGGGCGGCTGATCTCATTGGCGCTTAAGCGACAATAA
>DCKB01000013.1 GCA_002320595.1 Christensenella sp. UBA1685 | reverse complement strand
AAGGGTACGTTATGTGAAGTAAATCCGAAAAAACTACTAGAAAGTGAGGTGTTTGAGACGTTTACGTCTCATAATATATGACTCAACATAAACTGATTTATGTGAAGCTTCGCATAAATTAGTCGCATGGCACCACCTCCATTCTCTGAATATCACGGTAGCAGGGACGGACACATTCTTCTCCGAAACGCCTACATCCATGACAGGGATGCCCCTTGGGGGCTGCGGGAGGGGATTCCTCCCGCATGGGTTTGGGTTTCTGCATCATCATCCGTTCCAGCGGGTTGTTGGTGAAGTATCTCATGCGTCCTCGTCCTCCGTGTTATCCTCCGGTTCGGATTCTTCTTCGTACTGCTCAAACTCGTATTCATCGTCCTCGCCGTAGTCGTAATCATCCAGATTGGAGCTGCCCTTGGTCTGGGGCTTGCCCTTTTTCACTTTGAGGAAGTAGAACGCCGCGCCGCCCAGGGCTGCAATCAGCACAAAGGCGATAATGCCGCCCATGCCGCCGTTTTCCTCCGGTTCCTCCACAGGCTCGGTAGGCTCGTCAGGCACTTCCGGTTCGGGTTCCTTGCCCATGCACTCGGTCATATTGACCGCGCACACTTCGCAGCCGGTGTTGACACTTCCTGCCGCGCACTTATTGGCACAGACACAGGTGGGCGTTTCCGTTTCGCCGCCATCCTCTGCCAGCCCCTCCATATCGGCAAGGTCAACAGGGTTCAGGAAGTAGGTTTTATACTGTTCTTCTTCCTCGCCCACGGGAGAATCATAATCAATGACGATGTAGAAGGTGTTTCCATCCCTGTCCTGCACGGTAATGAACTGCTTATTGGTTTCCTTGTCATACAGAAGGTCGCGGGTGGAAATGTCCGATTCCTCGCTGAAAGGCTCGCCCTGCACGGTGGAGGGTTCCGTAGGCTCCGGGGTGGTCGTTTCGCCTGTGCCAGTCGGCTTCTTCTCGGTGCTGCTGATGGTCAGGTATTTTCCATGAACATAGCCAACACGCTCCGGCAGAAGAATCTTGATCCAATCGCCATCTGTGCCGATGACTTCTACCACCGTGCCGTTGGCAAGCTGGGTAAATGCTTTGTTGTCCATTCCTGCACCGGTACGGACATTGAGGTTGCCGCCGTTGGTGGTCACGGTGCCGGTGTACTCGGTTTCGGCTTCCTCCGTTTTTTCCGCTTCGGTGCTTTCGGGAGGGGGCAGCTCATAGTCGTGGTAATCGCCTCCGCTGGCAAATGCGGTAACGGGGAAAATGCTGATGCAGAGAATCACAGCCAAAAGGCTGAGAAGAATACGGGGTTTCGTCTTACTCATGGCTCGGTTCCTCCTGTTCAGAAGTGATCGGGGCAGGCGCGCCCTGCATACGGCGGAACAGTTCGGCAAACTGCTCCATCGTCATGCCGTTTTCACGCACCATACCGATGATGTCGGTGTCCTCCAACTCACGAATCTGCTTTTCCAGTTCGCGGTTGCGCCCTTGCAGATCGGAAATCTTTCTCTTGTTCTTTTCAAACTCCGTGCGGAGCTTCGTGATTTTGGGATTCATATTTCACTCTCCTTTACGGCAAGCGCCCATAACAGTAGAAATGGGACTGCCAGTAGCTTGAATTTAGGTTTGCGTAGGAAATCGGGTCGCCGCAATGGATCATCATTCCATTTCCCACATAGATACCTACATGACTGACACCGGGGGTATCGTAGGTTCCGGTGAAAAACACCAAATCACCGGGTTGCACATTGGCAGAGGATACGCGGGTACAGATGTTGCAAAGTCCCTGTGCGCCCAATCTGCCAACATCCCAGCCGGAATGATTGATGACCCAACTGACAAAGCCCGAACAGTCAAAAGAAGTGGACGGGCTGCTGCCGCCCCAGACATAGGGATAGCCAAGGTATTTCTCCGCTTCCGTGATGATGGCGGCGAACACTTCATCTTCCAGAGCTTCCGGGGGAATTTCGTAATCGGTATAGCTGCCCTCGGCATATTTCCCGATATACTCCGAACCGGGGAACAGGTCTGGACGGTTGCCCAGGGTTGCCATGTAGGTGGCATACATCCCAAGCTGTTCTTCGCCCATGATGTAGACGGGAACATGGCTCAGATTGAAGTTTTCCAGCGTGACCGTGCAGATGTAATAGTCATAGGGAACCTGAACCTCGTATTCATATTCCTCGGTGCTGGTTTCTCCGGTTTCCGGGTCGGTGACGGTGTAGCTGCCTGTCCGGGTTTCCGTCCGGTAGCGGGTTTCCACTACGACATCTTCCGTGAGGATGTACTGCTTCTCGAACAGCATTTGAAGCGTTCCCTGTACTTCATCCAGTGTCCATTCACCCTGATGCAGCGCCGTGAGAATAGAGATCAGCACATAGGGGTCATGTTCAATATCGTCCAGATCGAAGTGATACTCGTCGTAGTCGTGGGTACGCTCATAGTTGTCCAGACACTCTTGCAGCTCGGCTTCCATATCACAGTAGGCCGCTTCCGCACCGCGCATATCCGCATCCTGTGAGGGATAGGTGCTTGCAACAATACCGGAACCCGCGCCTTCCAACAGCACAGAACAGGAGGACAGACCGTTTAGGAAGAACGCCAGCATCAGAAACAGCGCGGCGGCGATAGCAAAGCCTTTTTTGTGCCGCCATACAAACTGACCTGCCTGCTTGGTTTTCTCAGCGGCTTTTTTCGCCGCCTTTGTGGTGTTCTCCGTGGTCTTTGCCGTATTCTTTGCGGTCTTGCCGTACTTGGCGGCGACATACTGCTTCTTGATAGCCTGTTTCTGCTGCCACTTGGAAACGGGGTTGCTGGTGGGGTGTTCTATCTGCGCTTTCTTTTGGAGCGCATCAACATTTGCCTTTTCCAGCCGGGTTTCCGCTCTGGCGGCAGCACGGTAGGGTTTGAGTTGATGGGAACGATGGGCGGATTGTATCAACCGCCCGCCGCTCTCGGCTGCGCCCTCCAGCTTGTGTGCGGATTCCACGCCCACATTATCGTCCTCGCTCTGCTGGACTTCCCGATGGAACTGAGAAAGAACAAGGTTTGCAGGCGCATCCTGTGCCGCATGGGTCAGCTTGGAGGGAGGTTTTTTCTTGTCCACTTCCTCAAATCGGAGGTGTGTTTTCACCTTGCCGGTGGCAGGGTCAAAACCACGCTCTTTTTTGACAACGGTTTTCTTGGGGATTTTCGCCTGTGCCTTATCTGCCTTTGCCGCCGCTTTTTCCACCCTCTTGATGGGCTTTTTCAGCTTTGGCTCGGCAAGGTCGGCATCGGAGAAGTGCAAGCGGGGTTCTCTTTTCATTCCTTCGCCACCTCTTGCGGCTTGGTGGTCATCACCCGATACAGCTCAGTGTCCTTCGGGAAGTGGTCAACGAAGGGCAGGATGGTGTTGCCGTAGAACAACAGTCCTTCACCCTCACCGGAATGGGTCACATAGGAAAGCTGATGGGGCGAAATGTTGAGCTGCTTTGCAAGGATTTGTCTGTCGCCCGCCGCCTGATTGAGCATATAGATGAAATCGCTGTTTTCAAAAATGTTCTCAACCTCGCGGGAGGATAACAGGTCTTTGACATTCTGCGTGATTCCGGTGGGGATGCCGCCCCATTTTCGATAACGCTTCCAGATCTCCACGCTGTACGAAGCGGTCTGTTCCTCTTTCAAAAGCAGATGGAACTCGTCCAGATAGTATCTTGTGGTCTTATGTGCGGCGCGGTTGATGGTAACGCGATTCCACACCTGATCCTGCACCACCAGCATCCCGATTTTTTTGAGTTGCTTGCCCAGCTCCTTGATGTCGTAGCAGACAATGCGGCTGTTCACATCCACATTGGTATGGTGGTTGAACACATTGAGGGAGCCGGTGACATAGATTTCAAGTGCGGTGGCGATGTACTGCGCTTCCTTTTCATCCTGGGCGCGGAGGGCGTTATACAAGTCCTCCAAAATCGGCATATTCTCCGGTTTTGGGTCGTTGAGGTAGTCCCGGTAGACCAACCGCACACAGCGGTCAATGATGGTTTTTTCTACCGGAGCAAGCCCGTCCTTGCCGCCAACGATCAGTTCGCACAGCGACAGGATAAAGTCGGATTTCAGCGACAGCGGGTTATCGTCATCACTATAATCCAGATTCAAGTCCATAGGGTTGATGTAACAAGGCAGACCGTCATAGCCCTTGCCGGTGGGTGACAGCTTGATTACCTGTCCCGACAGGCGCTCCACCAGCGGCGTGTATTCACCCTCCGGGTCGCAGATGATAATGTCATCCTTGGGGCAAATCAGAAACGCATTGGTGATCTCACGCTTTGCGGAGAAGGACTTGCCGCTGCCGGGGGTGCCGAGTATCAGCCCATTCGGGTTTTTCAGCAGCTTGCGGTCTACCATGATAAGGTTGTTGGAAAGGGCGTTGATGCCGTAGTACAGGGCTTCCATGCCACTCTGGAACAACTCCTGTGTGGTAAAGGGAACGAAGATCGCCACGCTGGAAGTGGTCAGGCCGCGCTGAATCTCGATCTGATTCATGCCCAGAGGCAGGCTGCTCATAAGCCCTTCTTCCTGCTGGAAGTCCAGACGGGTCAGCGCACAGTTATATTTCTGCGCGATGCTGGAAGTCTGGAAGATGTTGTTGTCAAGCTGACGGGGCGTATCCGCCGTATTCATAATGAGGAATGTCAGCAGGAACATTCTCTCGTTGCGGGACTGCAAATCCTGCAACAGCTTCTTGGCTTCCGCGCCATAGGTGGCAAGATCGGACGGGATAATGTCCATGTCATAACCGGCGCGAACAGCTTTTTTCTGTTCCTCGATTTTGGATTTATCCAAATCGGTGATCTTGCGCTTGACCGTCTTAATGGCATTGACCTGATCCATGGATTGCACATGGAGATTGACGATAATGCTGCTCTCCATATCAAGGAAGTCTGCCAGCATACGGTCATTCAGCTCCGGTGCTAAAATCTGCACGAAGCTGACCGTACCCAGCTTTTTGCCCATGCGGAACATCCTGCCGGTCTTGAACTCAAAGGAGCTGGGAGCGATAAAGTCCTTGGTGGACAGCCCGGAGGGAGCAAGCCAGTCCCACGAAAAGCGGAACGGTTCCTGTTCATCCATACGGAGAATGTCGTGCATGACGCGCAGGCGGTCATACCCATTCAGCGGCGCAGCCACAACGCCCAGCCGCTTGAAGTTGTTGAGAAGGTCGGTTTCAATGCGTTCCAGACGGGGCTTTGCGGTGCGAAGATTGTCTGCTTCGATGCCGAAGGTCAGATATTTGGTCTTAATCAGACCGTTATTGCCACGGGCAAGCTGATTTTGCAGCATCTCGGCATACTCGGCGCGGATGGCGTCGAACTCGTCACCGCAGGGCGGGATGGTGATGCTCCGGGCAAAGGTTTCCTGTGATGCCGACAGGTTGACAAAGGAAAGCTGGAACTGCACAGAGCTATCAAAGTAATTCAGAAAATCGCACCACGATTCAAAGATTGCGGTCTTATCCTCGTTCTGCGAAAGCTGGTAGTTGATGTCCTGATACTGGATGGTCTTGGTGTAGCGCGTATCGGTCACACGGCAGATACCGTCAGGCCACATACGCTGATATGGGATGCTGTCCTGCGCCGATTTCTCTTTCTTATCCGTCCTGTTCGCCCTTGCGATGGCGGCCTCGATCTGTTTTCTTTCGGCGCGGGTCAGTTTCTTTTTTGTGGACAATTCGATACACCTCCCGGTCTAATTGGTTTTGCCGCTCCAGGACGGCATAGAAATTGTTGGTCTTATAGGGTCGCTGCTTCGGTCTGTGAAAGCAAACGCGGTAGATATTGCGGATGACTACCTCCAGCGGTTGACCGTTCTTTTCGTACATGGCAAACAGCATTGCCGGTATCATTACCACCATCATCACCATGGCGGCAGGGCTGGTGCCGATACTGCCTTTGAGCAAAAAGAAAAGCGGTACGCCGATCAGCGCGCCGCAGCCGAAGCAGATGAGCTGTCTTTTCGTAAGATTGAACAGCACTTTGGTTTTTACTTTGGTTAAGTCCTTCGGGACATTGACATAGGCCATAGCTGCACTCCTTTCCGGCCTTAATGGGCGTTAAATACGGACTTGGCAAGGCTGCTCGTCTTGAACAGGCAGAAACACAAAAGCACCGTGTAGCCCATACAAGTCCAGATGGCATTGCTGATGTCATCCACAACGGCGATATTCTGTACCAGCACGGCATAGATCGCCACGCAGACGATAATCAAAAATGCCTGGAAGCCCAGCGCCAGCAGAGAGCGGATGTAGTTCTGTCCCATGCCGCCCCATTCTTTGCCCATCATTGTTGCCATGGGGATGGGGGCGATTGAGGTCACAAGGTATATTTCGATCATGCGCCCATAAATGACGATAAAAATACAAATCGTCAGCGCCCACATGGTTATGCCGACAAACAGGGATTGGAACCACAAGCCGAACAGCGGCCCCAGCTCCATTTCCATCAGCCGTGCTTCCATATCCACCATGACCGTGGATATGTCGATGCTGGCATCGCCAACGATGACACCGGACGCGCTGGCAACTACGCTTTGGGCTGCGTCGAACACACCCATCACAATCGTCCATGTATTTGTCACAATGAGGACAGCGGCGGCAGACTTGAACGCCCATTTGAAGAACATCCATGTGTCTACATCGTTCAGGTTGTTTTTATCGGTAATGAGCTGGATTAGTTCCAGCGTCATAACAAAAGCGAGAATTGCGCCTGCAATGGGGACAATCACGGTTTCCGACAGGCTTTGTACCATGTTGAAGATACTGCCATTCCACGCCTGCGGCGTTAAGCCCACCTGACCGGAGATCTCGGCAACCTTCTGATTGGTCGCATCGAACATCCCGGACAGATTGCTCACGATACCGCCAACAAGCATTTCTTTCAGCCATTCCGTGATCTTATCCCATAAGAAATCCATAGGGTTGCCCTCCTTTCAGGAGGATGCCGCCACAGGGCGGCACCCTCCGGGGATTTATGGGTGACAAACGAAACGCCGATTAACCGAACAGACCGGAGAGCAGGGGAACCAGGGTGATGCCAATGAGGGCAACGCCGCCGCCAGCCATGAGCTGCTTCATGCCCTGGGACTTGGCACCGGGGTTATCGTTACCGTAGCCCTCCAGCAGATTGATCGCGCCCCAGATACCGAGGCCAGCGCCGAGAGCAACAACGAGGGTCTGAAGAACACCAACAGCAGAATTAAAGAAAGCCATAAAAGTACCTCCGAAAAAATAATTTTTTGATTTAGATTTTGGAAGGTACATTCATTCCACGATTTTTCACTGGTTCGTTATGAAGTTAGGCTGCTGCCATCAGGCAACAGGTTCACCGGAAAGGTCTACGCGATACACCTCGAAAGCATCATCCGGCTTGAGTTTGAGGCGGTGGGACATAAAACGCTCTATGTCAAAGGCGTTTTTCTTGTCATAATCCGATGTATAGCGATAGAGGGGGTGCTTGGTGAGATCATATTTGTTGGACAGAAACGGGCGCACACCACGGAGCTGGAGGATGCACTTGCCACCGTCCAAAACGGCAAGCTCGTCCACACTCATAAGCTCCTTACCCAATTTCTGATAATTGAGAGAATGGGAAACCTCGCGCCCTCGACTTTCGCCGGTGTTGTAGCTGTCGATGGTTTCCTTCCCCAGCGCCGCCGCCAGTTCTTTCAGCGTACCGGGTTCTTTTCCGCCCAGGAAGATGGAGCAATCCATGTTTCCCACAATCGTGTCTGCGCTGTCCTTATATAAGGCTTTTAGCTGGCTTTGCGCCTGCAAGACAAGACAACAGGAAATCTCTCTGGAACGGATCGTTGCCACCAGCTTTTCCAGACGGGGTATCTGCCCGATATTCGCCGCCTCGTCGATCAGACAGCGCACATGGACAGGCAAGCGCCCGCCGTACACATCGTCTGCTTTTTCGCAGAGCAGATTAAAGAGCTGGGTGTAACACATGGAAATGAGAAAGTTAAAGGTATCGTCCGTATCGGACATGATGATGAACAGGGCGGTTTTTCTGTCGCCCAGGGTGTCCAGTTGCAGTTCGTCGTAGGCTGTCAGTTCCCGAAGCTCCTGAATATCAAAGGGCGCAAGGCGCGCACCGCAGCTAATCAAGATGCTTTTTGCGGTCTTGCCGGCAGCTAACTTGTACTTGGCATACTGACGGACTGCAAAGTGGTTGGGTTTGCGCTCCTTCAGCTCGGCAAACATCAAGTCAACGGGATTCTGAAATTCTTCATCATCCTCGCGCACCTCCATGGCGTTGATAAACTCAATGAGGGTGGAGAAGTTCTGTTCCTCCACCGGCGCTTCATAGTGGATGTAGCCGATGAGCGCGGTATAGAGCAGGGTTTCCGCTTTCACCCAAAAATCATCCCCGGCCTTGCCCTCGCCCTTGGTGTTGGCGATCAGGGTCGTTACCAGCTTCAAAATGTCCTTTTCCGAATGGATATAGGCAAAGGGGTTGTAGTGGTGACTTTTCTTGAAATTGATGGTGTTCAAGATTTTGATGCGGTACTGATTGCGCCGCAGCGCATTTCCGCACTCCGTCACAATACTGCCCTTGGGGTCTGTGACCACGAAGCTGACCGGATAGGTTTTGGATGTGCATTGGAGCAAATTGGGTTTCAGCCAGAAGCGGGTCTTACCGGAGCCGCTTCCCCCGATGATTAAAACATTCTTATTCCGCGCCGTTTTCGGGTCTTTCGGGCGGTTGTTCATGGTCAGGCACTCCGTCTGCGTGAGGATGATATTGTTCTCAAACACGGGGTCTACATAGGGTTTGATGTCCTCGGCTGTACCCCAACGGGCGCTGCCATATTCCAGATTTTTGCGGAATTTCTTGGCGTTCTTGCCCTTAAAGTAGACCACCAGCCGAATGACAACGGCGGCAGCAATGCCTACACACAGGTCAATGGGATGGAAGCTGGGCATGATGGACTGGAACGCGGTACTCATGCCGGTCATAATGTTCAGCAGCTTACCGGAGAGGTCTGCGCCGGGAGCCAGCCGCGCCGCTTCGCTCACTTTGGTGATAAGCAGCGCGATGAACACATACGGGATGTTCGGAAGAATGAGCTTTTTGTAATTGATCTGTTTCATCGTTCCAGCTCCTTCCGTTTCGTCCTGTCCACCACAGCTGATTTAATGAGCGCCTTGAAATGCTGGAGCTTTTCCAGTACGGAGGGGCGTTCCGCTTTTTTGACCTGTTTGGCGGTGTATTCCTTGAACGCGGCAGTCATGGCATCGGCATCCGGTGCTTTGAAGAACACCAAATACCGGTTTTCGCCCTTGACCTTGAACGGAGCGAAGTCAATGCCGTACTTCCGGGCAATGCGGTTGAATGAGCCGATGTTCTTGTCGGTGACTTCAATACTCTGTAAGCCCTTGTCCTTGGCGGCAAGCTGTTTGACGGTCATCTTGCCGTGGGGATTTTCTTTGTTGTACTGATGCTTCTGATGGCTTGCTTTCATCTGCTCCACCAGCTTGGCGAGGGCTTTTTTCAATTCCTGTTCGCCCAGCTTTCCGCAGTCTACGATCAGCGAAACTACTTTCTGTTCAACTTCTTCCTGCACGACTTATCACGCTCCTTTCCTCAGATTTGCAGGGAGAACAGGCAGACACTAAGGTGGAACTACCAAACGGCGAAGAAAGATAATCCTCATTTGCTTCTCCTTTCTCCGAAATGTACCGGCTGGTTGCGAAGCTGCTTTGCCGCATTCTCGGCAATCCGCAGTTTGTTGACGGGCGGCAGATATGCAACGGGAACACCAGCCCATGCGTCGATCAGAATACCGGAAGCCTTATTGAGAACGGTGTAATCCACATCCGTTGAAATTTCCTGTTCCGGGAAGAATATCTGCTGTATATCCGACAGGGCTTTTCTTTCCTCAGATGTGAATACATAACCCAGCGCAGAGCGAAGCCCCATTTTGATGGAGGCTTCCCGCAGGATTTTGGATACGCGCAAATAGAACTCTGCCCGTTTCTTTTCATCGGTCTTATTCACGGCGGTGTCCTCCTTCGGCGCGTCCCTGTCCCTTAACGGTCAGGATACCGTCCAGCGTGGTAGCGGTGATCCGCAGGCGTTCCGCAACGGCAATGTCGTTCTTCATGCTTTCATCCACGGTATCGCCGCAGACAACAAGCACATGGGAGCGGCGCAGATATTCACGCGCCATGTCGATGCCGTCCTTATGCTCCTGGGGGATTTCATCACTCAGGAACAGGGGCAGGAACAGCATGGGACAGATGGGCGAAAAGCCAGCGTCATAGACAGCCCTGCAATATTTGGCGGCATTTTCGGTGTTTTCAAATTCGTTCTCGCCCCAAGGGGCGGTGATGTAGGCAATAGGGCGTTTCATCGGTATCTAAATCCTTTCTCCCGTTTCGGGCATGAAAATAGCGACCCTTTACAGGCCGCTGTGTAAATCGTGATTGACCAACATGGTGTAGTGGTTGTCGATGGTGGAAACGGAGTTGAACAGCGCCGCCATGAGATAGGCTTTTGTGTTCCAGACGCGGGTAGTGTTTTCCCGGATACCGTCCATAACCTTCTCAATGTGCATGGAGGTTATTTTCTCAAACCGCTGTTGGACAAATCCCGTGGGATATTCCGCATCCCGCCCGATCTTGATGGTAGGACTTCGGTTCATGGCAACCTCCAGCATGATTTCCACAAGCTCGTCAAGCTGCATACGGTCATGTTGCTGGCAGATACAGTCGTACTCTATCTGCTCTTTGATTTCTGCTCTCTTATCAAATCCGTCCGTCAGTCCGTCTGCCGTAGGCGCAGCAGAAGGAAAGAATGAATGAGTATTTGATAGATCAGTAATTGTTTTTTGAGTATTTGATTTCTTAGTATTTAATTGCGCGGGATTATCCGTATCCGGTTTCTCCGCATCTGATTCCTCCATATCTGGATTTACCATATACGGGTTTTCCGTATCTGGTGGGGTCGTATCCGGTGCAGAGTTTTTCGGTTTCCGGGGTTTCTCAAAGATGGTGTATTCCGTGTCGGAGATCCGCCCATCCTTGCCGCGAAGCCGTTGGCGTATGATGTAGCCTGCCTGTTCCAGCTCTTTGAGCGTTTTGCCTATGGCATCTACACCCTCCTTGCAGATTGCCGCCAGCCCTCGCGTAGTGTAGTTCCACTCATCAGGCAGGGACAGCATCATGGATAGCAGTCCCTTTGCTTTGAGGGAAAGGTTGCTGTCTTTCAGGTGATGGTTGCACATCACCGTATAATCCCGCGTCCGTTCAACGCGAAATACAGCCATGGCAGTTTATTTCCTTTCCGTACTGCGGTCAGGCTTCCTGTTCGTCCTCCTTGGCGAATCGTACTTCCAGCCGCTCAACGCTCCAGTCCTTTTTGAACTGTCCCAGCGGGCCGGGGCCGAACTGCGCCCTTGCGCGGTTGTCCATTTCCAGCAGCTTCGCCCACAGCTCCGGGTGATGTTTTCTCAGTTTCCGAAGCTCACCGATCCTCTGGAACGGGCAGCACCAGCAGGATGCACGGTTATAAATCTCATACAGCCCGCCGAAATCAAATCCCCGGTCATAACAGGCTTGAAGCGCCTGTGCTTCCGTGATGCCCCAATCCACAAGAGGATATTGTTCATCCTTGCAGCGCCACGCTTCATCTGCGGCAATGCCGACATAGTGAAGCGCACCCAATTCGCCTTTGAGCCGGTTGACTTCCTTGCTGATAAGGTGGGTTTTGAGCTGCCCGGTACACCAGCGCACACGGATTCCCGGCCAGCCATTGCCGTAAGGAGGGATGCCCAGCCTTGCACGGTTTTCCAGACTTTTCGGTTTCTGCTTCGGTTCATCGAACATACAGTATTCAAAGCCTTTGGGATGGCGCAGGGTGGTGATATGCAGACCGCGCTCCCGGCACAGGTGGTCATCCAGCTTGGCAAGATGCTCATACATTTCCGGGAACTCCATGCCGGTATCCGCAGACAGCACCATGTCGATGGGCATACCGCGCTCGATCATCAGCAGAAGCATAGCGGTACTGTCTTTTCCACCCGACAGGCTGACCGCATGAAATTGTTTTTCAGTATTGTTCTGAATGGTTTCCCGCATGGGGAAGCCCCTCTGTTTTCACTCCTTTCCGCTTTTACAGCTCATAGATAGGCTGGGTATGGTCGTAGTAGGGTTCGCACATGGCGGCAAGCTCGGCAACCAAGTCCTCCAAATCCAGATCAAGGTCGCTGTCCGTCCAATCGCTGCCCTTGTAAACACGGTACTCGGTGATGTACTCGCCGTTGCCCACTTCAACATAGAAGTTCGCAACGATGGCAAAGCCCATATCTTCAAGCAGCCACAGCTCCATAGAACGGGCGGCAACTACCGCACCGGCGAAGCCCTCACCCATATCCTCATACAGCAGGGTTGCTCTCTGCTTAAACAACTCAGTGCCGCGATAGTCCATACTGAACTCATGCTCACCGTCAGCGCGGTAGGAGTAGACCGTTTCGGCATTGTTCCAGACCGCTTGCAGCAGGGTATCGTAGTCTATGTCCTCCAGAAACTCGTCGATCTCCGTTTCAGAATAGCCGACTTCTGTACCTTTGCGGAAAAGCTCGGTCAGCGCATTTTCCAGTTCTGTTACTTTGTTCAAGGTAAATCCCTCCAATCTTTTTAGTGACGCCGCTTTTGCCGGTCAGCGAGGATATGTCCCTCGATAATGGCGGCGTGTTTGCGGATTTTGATTTCACCGCGCTTTTCAGATGCCTGGGCTTTTTCGTACCCCTTATCGGAGAGGAACAGCCGCAGCCGCTCACCTTTATCACCCACAGGGGATTCCACGGTCAGCACATCAAAAATAATCATGTGGCGTGTTTCATCCATGAAGCGTTCCAGCGCGAGGATGCTGTGACCGCCAATGAAGTCAGCATCAGCTCCCATACTCAGCACCACGCGCTTTGATCTGAAAGGCGGCAAGGCCATATCTTGCGATAAGGGTGGCATTGACGATCAGGCGCAGCGCTTCCGGGTCGATGATCTCCGGGTCTGACAAGTCCTCTACGGTGACAGATTCCGTTTTGGAGTACAGGTCACGCGCCGCCATGAACAGGGCGTAGTTATGGGGAGAGATGTTGCGAAGTACGGCATAGCCAAACTCAATGCCATGCTTGCAGAAGCAGTTCGCCGTGCGGCGGTGAATGTCATCATTGGCAGTCAGCAGATACATCGCCGCATGGTAGGCATTGGTATCGCGGGAGCGGCGATACTTCTGGATGGCGCGTTCAAAGTGCATCCTGCGCTCATGCTGTTCGTTGCTCCACAGACTTCCGTGGAAATGCTTGATAAGCAGCTTGAAGCGGTAGAACAGGCGGCGGTCATAAGAAAAGGTTTCCATGATCGCTTCGCGGTAGCCTACCACACCGGCTTCGATGCGTTCTGCCAGCCAAGGGCAGCGCAGAGCGGTACAGCCCACTTTTTTCACATACTCGGTGCAAAGATGGCAGCTAACATCCTCCGGGCTGTATTTGAAAGTATTGATATACATGGGTTCCTCCTTCCGGGCATAAAAAATATCGGACAAGCATAAAGGCTCGTCCGATCATCGGCTTTGGTCACGCTGACGCTTTTTCTGCCATGCGTCCAGTAACTTGAATATGACTTCCTCCATGCGCTGCGGCGTGTAGGAGCGCGGGAAGTATTTTTTGATCTTGTCCATGGGAATGGTCAAATTCCACACTTCGGGTTTCTTCTGCTCCATCATAATCGAGAGCATGGTGTCCTCATTCAGTTCGCCGCTCTGACTGAGTTTCTTCATTCTCTGCGCCTGGGACAGCGAGGGCGTGGCCTGTTCGCTGTCGATGGTTTCAAGCAGCAGGGTTTGTTCCTTGGGGGTAAGCGCCGCAAGCTGATACGCGGGAGTAAGGGCAATTTTCTTTTCGTCCACCATCTGCTGAAGCTCCGGTACTAACTGTGTCAGGGAGATATAGTTGCGGATGGTATCGCCGCTCACACCGGCTTCCTGTCCAATCTCATCGTCACTTCGGAACTTAGCCGAAATATTCGGCGAAGTTAAATCCGTCCGTGCGCCCTGCCGTTTGATGGCATCCATTTTCATCTTGTATGCCTTAGCGCGTTCAGAGGGCAGGATGTTTTCGCGCTGAAGGTTGCTGTCCACCATGATGATGGTTGCGGTGTCCCTGTCCATGTTTCGGACGATGGCAGGCATGGTAGCCAGCTCTGCCAGTTCACAGGCGTGTTTGCGGCGGTGTCCTGCGATGATTTCATATCCGCCTTCTTCCCGTGGGCGGACAATCGCGGGGACGAGTACGCCATACGCCTTGACGCTTTCTGCGGTTTCCCTCATGGAATCATCATCCCTCACCTGGAATGGGTGATCTGGAAAAGGATGCAGTTCGGCAAGCGGGATTTGGATAACGACTTCCGGCCCACCTTCCTTTTCCGAGGGAGACGCGGTTTTCTTACCATGCTCTTTCTGCGTGGTTTTCTCCGGCATTGTTTTCCTCCTGTCGGTATTGGATTTTGGGTACAAAAAAAGGACACTTCTTCTTTTCAGAGGAAATGTCCTGATTTCTTGGGCAGGCAGACAGCCCGCCCAAACGGTATTTAGTTTTTGTCGTTAATATAACACCTCCTACGATATAACTACTTCGCGGCTTGATTTTTCGGGTTGGAAAAGGATGAAAAACCTTGCCTGATAACCGAAAACCCTTGAAATACGGGGCTTTTCCGGTTTGTCGTAATTATACCGTAAGGGCACACTTATGCAACGATGCTGTATGATGCTGGCGTGGATGTGCTTACCGCGCAGCGCCTGCTGGGGCATGCGGATGTGCAGACAACCATGCGGATTTACACGCACCTTTCCAAGCAAAAAGAGCAGCAATCCATAGCGGCATTAAATGCGCATATAGGGTCAGAAATTGCGGCCATTAAATTCTGATGCAGTAAAAATGCAGTAAATGACCTAATTTGAGGGCTTGAAAACGAAAAAATCAGACAAAGAGAGTAATGAAAAAAGCTAGGCAAAACCTAGCTTTTTTTTGCTTGGTACACCCTCAGGGGCTCGAACCCTGGACACCCTGATTAAGAGTCAGGTGCTCTACCAACTGAGCTAAGGGTGCATATTGGAGCGGGAGACGGGGCTCGAACCCGCCACCTCCGCCTTGGCAAGGCGGCGCTCTACCAAATGAGCTACTCCCGCATTCCTTTGGGGGCTGTCCATGCGTTCCCGCCGGACACTTGCATATTCTAGCGCATTACAGGCACGTTGTCAAGATGAAATTACATATTTTTTGGAGCAGGGCCAAGGCATGTATTCTATGGGAAATTCTTTAAAAGAAAGGCATATATCTCTGGCCTTGACGATTTACACAGCGGCGGTTACGATAATAAGCAAGCACACCGGCGCATGGGGGAGACTCACTATGGAAATTTTGGAAGGCTTAAACGCGGAACAGTTCTGTGCCGTCACGGCCACGGAAGGATATGTGCGCGTTATTGCGGGGGCGGGCAGCGGAAAAACGCGTGCGCTTGCGCACCGCTTTGCATATCTTGTAAACGAGGTCGGCATCCTGCCCGCCAACATCCTTTGCGTGACCTTTACCAACAAGGCCGCAAACGAGATGCGCCAGCGCATCCATCTTCTCACCGGCGATAACGACACGGGCTATGTCTGCACGTTCCACAGCTTCTGCGTCTCCGTTTTGCAGGAGGACAGCTATGCCGTCCAATATCCCAAGAATTTCCTTGTGCTGGACAATTCCGATATTGATGCCATGCTGAAAATCATCTATGAAGAGCGGGGGCTTACCCTCCGGCATATGACGTTTTCCAATGCGCGGGACATGATCGAAATCCGAAAAACCACCGAAAACCCGAATTATTATGAGGACATGATCGCCATGCCGCTTGACGGCCTGCGCGCAAAATATCTTGCGGCCGAAACGCCGCGGGATATCATCTTTTACGGCTATCTGTATCAGCAGAAGAAATGCTTCGGCCTTGATTATAACGACCTGATCAAATATACGCTCTATATCTTCGAAAACGATGCCGAAATCCGCCTGAAATGGCAGAAGCGGCTTGAATACATTATGATCGATGAGTTTCAGGACATCGACGCGCTGCAATACGAGCTGATGGAAGCGCTTTGCGCATACCACAAAAACCTTTTCATCGTTGGGGATCCGGATCAGACCATCTACACCTGGCGCGGCGCAAACGTGCGGTATCTTCTGGAATTTGACAAAAGCTTCCCCGGCACAGAGACGATCTATATGATGCAGAATTACCGTTCAACGCCGGAAATCCTTGCTGCGGCGAATTCACTGATTGCAAAAAACAGGCTCCGCGTCAAAAAGGATTTGCTCCCAACGCTGCCCGCGGGCGCGCCTGTTACATGGCATCATGCAAAGACGGCGGAAGCCGAGGCAAAGTGGGTTGCTGCGCGCATCAAGGCGCTTGCGGATACAGGCGTGCCGCTGCGGGACATCGCGATCCTTTACCGCGCGCACCATATCAGCCGCACGCTTGAGGAAGTTTTTTTAAAGGAAGAAATTCCATACACGATCTTCAGCGGTGTGCAGTTCTTTAACCGCATGGAGATCAAGGATGCACTTTCTTATCTGCGCCTTGTGGCGTACCGGGACGATCTTTCCTTTTTGCGCGTGGCGAACGTGCCGAAGCGCAACATCGGGGAACGACGCATGCGCTTTTTACAGGAATACGCGGAGGCCAACGGATGCACGTTATATGCGGCGCTCACGCACAACCTTGATCATGAGCTTTTGAAATCAACGCAGGCGCGTAAATTTGTGGATCTTGTGGAACGCCTTGGCGCGCGCAGCCCGGAAACGCCCGTATCCGAGCTTTTGAGCGATGTGCTTGACCAAAGCGGCTATGAAACCATGCTCCGCACAGAAGGCGCGCAGGACAGGCTGGACAACCTTGCCGAGCTCAAGCAGGCGATCTATGAGTTCGAGACTACCTGCGGCGAGGAAGCGACGCTTGAGGGCTACCTTGCGCGCGTAGCGCTTCTTTCCAATGCCGATGCGGAGCAAAACGGCGCGCGTGTGCGCATGATGACCGTACACACGGCAAAGGGGCTTGAATTTCCGCATGTATTCCTGGTTGGTCTGGAAGAAGGCGTGTTCCCTTCAAAAAAAACCTCCACCATCGAGGCCATGGAGGAGGAGCGCAGGCTTGCTTTCGTAGCGGTCACGCGCGCGGAGCGTTCGCTTGCGTTATCCGAATCCGAAGGACGGAATTTTGACGGTTCGTTCCGCTATCCTTCCCGCTTCCTCTTCAACATTGATGAGGCCCTGCTTCTGCGGGACGGCGAAACGGATGCGCGCCTTCTTCGGGATGCGTTCCGGCATATCGAAGCGAGCGAACGCCTGCTTGCTCCGGCGGACGAGCAGGTTCCCTTTGGGCCGGGCGACCGCGTGCGCCATGCCATCATGGGGGAGGGGACGATCGTTGCGGTAGACCGCGCGCAGGGGGCGTATACAGTGCAGTTCGACATCCTGCCCACACAGCGGCGCATCAGCTTCCGGGTGAAGCTGGAAAGGGGCTAAGGCTTGTTTTGCAGCTGCGTGGGATTGGTACATTGTGCGCCCTGAACATGCAGCAGCGATAACGGCTTAAACGGCACAGAGGGACGGCTTGCAGGCCAAAGCAAACTAAAAATCTTCTGCGTGAAGCACAAAATCGCATTGCTCCCGGATGCGGAACGCAGAAAAATATGCGTTTTCCATGGGAATCCAGATCGTTTCAAAGCGGGTGAGCATCGAAGCTCCGTTGCGCGCTAAAATACGCGTGCGCTGCGTTTCGGCAGATGCGCTCATGAAAATGCGCAAGTCATACGGCGCCCTGAAATATGGGTGCATGCTGTAAGCGCCTTCTACGATGGAGAGCGCTGCAGGCTGCACCGTGACGCGGTGCGTCAGCGCCATCACGCTGCAATCGAACACGCCGTAGGAAAACGGCGCGCCGCTTGCAAGGCCCGCAAGCACTTCATCCCGAAAACGTTCGTAATGCACATTGCCGCCCGGCTCGCCCAAACGCTCCGGCGTGCGCAGCGCGGGAGGCAGAAAGAAATCATCCATGTGAAATACATTCACGCTGCATTGCGGCGCAAAATATGCTGAAAGGCGCGCGGCCAGCGTGCTTTTTCCCGAAGCGGCATTGCCATCGACAGCAATAAGGATCTTCCCCTGTTCGCGAAGCAGCCGCGTAAGCTCCGCCAGAACGACGGATTCCGATTTTGTGCAGTTCATGATTTGAATATAGCATGAAGAAAGAGGCATGTCAACATGCATTTGCCGCCGTCGTGCATCTGCTCTTTACTTGCAGATGCGCAAATATTATAATAATTATTAATACATTTAACAGTATCATTCAGTATTCCCACAACGCTGTTTTTTAAAGGAAAAGGAGGAATTGGATTGTATTACCCGAATTGCGGCACACAGATGCCGGAAGGCAGCGCTTTCTGCACGGAATGTGGCACATCACTTCCCCAAATACAGGATGTGAAGCCGCTCAGACTTACTGAGGTACGTCAACTGGAATACGGCGGCATGCCGATGAAATGGTATAATTTCAACATTTATTTCCGCTTATGGGTCAGTGCGGCACTGCTTTTATACAATGGAATATCCATGGCAACGGGGTTTGTATACGAGGCCGCGGGGAATGGTATGAGCGCTGCGTTCGTATATGGGTATTATGGCAACGGCCTTCAAGTATTGGATATTCTTTACGGCCTTTTGGCGCTCGCCCTTGCGGCCGGACTTGTTTACACAAGGTTTCGGCTCGCAAAGCTCAGGGCAAACGCCGTGAAGTGCTATTTTGCGGCACTTGCTGTGAATATCGTTTTGTTGATTGTGTATCTTATCGGCGTATGGGCAGTTACAGGCATTGCCCCGTGGGCGGATATAAGCAATATCAGCAACATAGCCGGAGCGGGCATCATGCTGTGCATCGAGCTCGCCTACTACAAAAAACGAAAGCATCTTTTTGTGAACTGACCTTAGGTGACAATCGATTTCCGTGCGGGCATTTCCTGCATAAGACTAGGCCGCAGCATTTCTGCCGCGGCCTGCTTTTTGTGCTTGTCATCTTTTTACGTTTGTGCTATACTCATAAAGATAGTTGCGCGCGCAACTGTTGCGGACGCAACGGAATGATGCATCGCTTTCATCCATTCTTTTTAGATGCTCAGGAAGGAGCCGAACATGCCAAGCATCAACCGCTATATTATGACGATTGCCCGATGCAGCAACCAGTTCCGTTCGGAACGGCTGCGGGACACCGGCCTCTGTGGGCAGCACTGCGCGTATATCCTGCGCGTGTGCCGCGAGCCGGGCACCACACAGGATGCCATCGCCCGGGAAATTTACGTGAACAAAAGCAACGTCACGCGCCAGCTTGCGGCGCTCGAACAAAATGGGTTTGTGGAGCGCCGCCCGTGCGAAACGGATTCCCGTGCCATGGAAGTATACCCAACTGAAAAAGCGCTTGCGGTGCTACCGGAGGTGCGTGCAGTGCTCCGCGAATGGAATGAATGCATCACGGCGGATTTCACCGAGGAAGAGAAGGAACAGTTCAAAGATCTGCTCGCGCGTGCTGCGGAGCACGCACAACAGCGCTGGATGAAATGAAGAAGGAATAACGTGCAATGAAAACCGTACTCCAATACCTCAGGCCGCAGTATGCGCGCCTTGCTTTGCAGCTCACCATCAAGTTTATCGGCACCATCACGGAGCTTTTTCTGCCTTGGATGCTTTCGCTCATTCTCGATGATGTTGTGCCGCAAAAAGATATGCCGCAGGTTTATCTTTGGGGCATTTTTATGCTCCTTGCGGCAACGGTGGCGCTTTTGGGCAACGTGATCGCCAACCGCATGTCCACACGCATTTCGCGCCGCTTTACGGAAAAACTGCGGCACGATGCATTTGCACGCGTCTCCTATCTGTCCAGCCGGCAGATCGACGGTTTTACGCTTTCGTCTCTGATTTCACGCCTTACAAGCGACACGTACAATGTGCATCAAATGGTAGACCGCATGCAGCGCCTTGGCGTGCGCGCGCCGATCCTGCTGCTCGGCGGCATCATTGTGACGTTTACGCTTGAGCCCGTGCTCACGCTTGTGCTTGTCGCAACGCTGCCGCTGCTTGGGGTGGTGGTGTTCAGCGTATCGCGCAGGGGCGTGCCGCTGTATGTTCGGGTGCAGTCGGCGGTGGACGCCATGGTACGCAAGGTGCAGGAGAACATGACGGGCGTGCGCGTGATCAAAGCGCTTTCCAAAACGGAATATGAGAAGGGCCGCTTTGACGAGGTGAACCGCGAGGTCGTCCGGCGGGATCAGCATGCGGGCGCGGTCATGGCGACGACGAACCCCGTGATGAGCCTTCTTTTAAACCTTGGCCTTACGGCGGTGGTGGTTGTGGGCGCGTTCCGCGTGAACGCGGGCGTTTCCCAGGCGGGGAAAATCATTGCGTTTCTGAGCTACTTCACCATCATCCTGAATGCGATGATGATGGTTTCCCGCCTGTTTATGATTTATTCCAAAGGCGCGGCCAGTGCAAAGCGCATCGAGGAGATCCTTGAAACGCCTCTGGAGCCTGTTCCCGGCGAAGCGGCGCCGCGCACAAGCCAATACCATGTGGAGTTCAGGCACGTGAACTTTTCTTACAACAAAGCGAAGAACAAAACGCGGGATGACCTTTCGGATGTAAGCTTTGCGCTGCGCCGGGGGCAGACGCTCGGCATCATCGGGTCCACGGGCAGCGGCAAATCTACCATTGTGAGCCTGCTGATGCGCTTTTATGATGCGGATGCGGGCGAGATCCGCATCGGTGGCCGGCGCATCGAAGGAATTTCGGAAGAGGAGCTTCACACCATGTTCGGCGTGGTGTTCCAGAACGACTTTATCCTTGCGGACAGCATCCGCGAGAACATCGACTTTGGTCGCGGGCTTTCCGACGAGGCGCTCCTGCTCGCAGCCAGGCTTGCCCAGGCGGAATTTATCGAAGAAAAGGAAGGAGGGCTTTCCCACATGCTCACCGCAAAGGGCGCAAACCTTTCCGGCGGGCAGAAGCAGCGGCTCCTGATTGCCCGCGCGCTGGCCGCAAAGCCGGAGATCCTTGTGCTGGACGATTGCTCCTCCGCGCTTGATTATAAGACCGACAAAGCGCTGCGCAGCGCGCTGTACCACAATTTCGCCGATACGACGACCGTCATCATCGCCCAACGCATCAGCTCCATTCTGAATGCGGATCACATCCTCGTGCTGGATGGGGGGCGCGTAATCGGCGCGGGCACGCATGAACAGCTGCTTGAAACCTGCCCGGATTACCGTGAAATCTACGATGTTCAGATGGGCGAAGTGGGATAAGGGGGGAAAGGCATGGAACAGAAACAAAACGCAAACCTGCCCTCCACGGCGATGCGATCCCTGCACGGCGAGGGGCAAAAGCTGAAAAAAACGTATATCCTGCGCCGCCTTTGGCGTTACTTCAAAGAGTACAAATGGCTGCTTGCGCTTGCGATCTTCCTTACGCTTGCGGGCAACGCGCTTGCGCTCGTGGGGCCGAAGCTTTCGGGCCTTGCGATTGATGCGATTGAGCCGGGGCCGGGGAAAGTGGACTTTGCCACCGTGTTCTATTATGCGAAATACATGGCTCTGTTCTATGCGCTTTCGGCCGGCATGAGCTATGCTCTGGCCCGCCTGATGATCCGCCTGAGCCGCAATATTGTGTACCGCATGCGCAGGGACATCTTTGAAAAGCTTGTTTCGCTGCCTGTCGGATTTTTTGACAGACACCAGACGGGGGATGTCATCAGCATCATTTCCTATGATGTGGATACCATCAATGCTTCGCTTTCCAACGACATCGTGCAAATCTGCACAAGCTTCATCACGGTGCTCGGCTCGCTTGCAATGATGCTCTCAATCTCGCCCGTGCTGATCCTCGTGTTCGTAGTGACGATCCCGGTCTCTGTGCTCATCACGCGCTATCGGGCGAAAAAAGTACGGCCGCTGTTCCGCCTGCGCTCCAAAAAGCTCGGCGAACTCAACGGTTTTGTGGAAGAGGTCACGAGCGGCCAGCGCACCACAAAGGCCTATCACCGCGAACAGGTGATGATCGACCGGTTTGATGTGAAGAACAAGGAAGCGGTTGACGCCTATTGCAATGCGGATTATTATGCTTGTGTGATGGGGCCCTCGGTGAACTTCGTGAACAACTTTTCGCTTGCGCTCATCAGCGTGTTCGGCGCGTTGCTCTATATGGGCGGGGTGATCTCCCTCGGCAATATTTCCTCCTTTGTGCTGTATTCGCGCAAGTTTTCCGGGCCGATCAACGAGTTCGCAAACCTTCTTGCGGAGATGCAGAGCGCATTTTCCGCGGCCGAACGCGTGTTCCGCCTGCTTGATGAGGCGCCGGAGCCTGCGGATGCAGAGGGGGCGGAGGAGCTGAAGCAGGTAAAAGGCGATGTTGCGCTCAAAAACGTGCGCTTTGGGTATGAACCGGGCAAGATCATCCTTTCCAACCTGAACCTGGATGCGCCGCGCGGCTCGGTGACGGCGATTGTCGGCCCCACAGGCGCGGGAAAAACGACGATCATCAACCTGCTGATGCGCTTTTACGACGCTGACAGCGGGGCGATCACCGTGGACGGCCAAAGCATATACGGCGTAACCCGCAAAAGCCTGCGCCTTGCGTATACCATGGTGCTGCAGGATACCTGGCTGTTCCACGGCACGGTATTCGAGAACATCGCCTATGGGCGGGAAGATGCAACGATGGAAAAGGTCGTGGCCGCCGCGAAGGCCGCAAAGATTCACGATACCATTATGTCCCTGCCGGAGGGTTATGACACGGTGCTGACGGACAACGGCTCGAACATCTCCAAAGGGCAAAAACAGCTTTTAACCATCGCGCGGGCGATGCTGCTGGATTCACCGATGCTGATTCTGGACGAGGCGACCTCAAACGTTGACACGCGCACGGAGCAGCGCATTCAGGATGCAATGCTGCGCCTGATGCAGGGGCGCACCTGCTTTGTGATTGCGCACAGGCTTTCCACCATCCAGAATGCGGACCGCATCCTTGTGGTGAATGCGGGCGACATTGTGGAACAGGGCACGCACAGGGAACTGATGGCGAAGAACGGCTTCTATGCGGAGCTGTATCATTCCCAGTTTGAAGCGGTATAACAAAAGGAGAAGTATGGACACTGCATTTCATAAAATTGATCTGGAAACTTGGGAGCGCCGGGAGGAATACGAATATTTCAGCCGCGGCGGCTGCGGGTTTACGGTGACTGCGGAACTGGACATTACCCATTTGCGGCGCTATGCAAAAGCGCACGGCGCAAAGCTGTACCCCATGCTCGTTGCCGTGGCGGCACAGGCTGTGAACGCGCACCGCGAATTCCGCTACGGTTGGAGCGAGGAGAACGAATTCGGCTACTATGAAACGATGCACCCGCTGTTCTTTGACGTGATGGAGAGCGGCAACGTGAAATGCCTTGTGGCGGAATATGTTCCGGACGCGCTGCGACAGGTGGAGGAAATCGAGCGCGTGCGCGCGCAGTACGCGAACGTCAACAAATATGCCCCGCAAGGTGCGTTCCCCCAGAATTCCGTGAACATATCCGCTGTGCCGTGGATCAAAACAACAGGCATTTCGTTTTGCCTGCAATACTGCGCTACGTTTTATCCGCCCATCCTTACCTTCGGCAAATTCGAGGAACGGGATGAAAAAACCATCATTCCGCTTTCCGCGTACTGCAACCATGCGGTAAACGACGGCTACCATTGCGCGATGCTGTTTCAGGAATTTCAGCAGAGGGCGGACGGATTGGAATAAGGGAGTTAGCTGCTTTGTAAACATGAACCGGGAGCTCGTTATTGGATTCTTGCCAACACATAAGCGTAGAGCGTATCATAGCCGGATTATAGTTCATGGGGCATTGGCGCGTCTCTTGTCCGTACTTGCTGCAATGACAATGCCCCTATGGATTTTTATTCTGCCTGTCTTTCCATACGCCATAGGCCACCTGCAATCGGCGCATCTGACAAGGCCCCAAAACATGAGTTATCCCGTCTTTCTGCTGCCTGCGCCTGCTTGCAATTTGGCTCTCCAGCCACGCATGCGTTATGGTGTTACTCCGCGTAAACGGTTTCGCCGTTGATAATGGTGCGCACACAGCGTGCTGCCACATCGAGGGCGGGGATGCCCTTAAAGAGCACAATGTCCGCATCCTTGCCCGGCTCCAAAGATCCGATGCGGTCGTCAAGTCCCGCAATCCTGGCCGGATTGATAGTCAGCATCCGCAACACCCGTTCATGAGGCGTGCCCAGACGTACGGCTTCACCGGCCTGGCCCACCAGCAGTTCAGGATTCATAATGGGGCCGTCAGTCATGATGGCGCAGGTGACCCCCCGCCGATCCAATACTTCAAGGCATTCAATGTCCACTTTGCCACACTCACCGGGCAGCAGTCCCACGCCGGTGGGGCCAAAGATGACGCCCACCAGATTTTTGGCAGAACAGATTTCATCATAAAAGTCGCTGGCGCCCCAAGCGTGATCCAACGTGAAGCTAATGTTGAATTCTTCTGCGATGCGCAGAGTGGTCATCATATCGAACTGCTCGCAGTGAACCTTGATGGGAATCTCCCGCCGCAGCACCTTGCAGATGTTTTCAAGCCCTTGATCGTAGGGCGGCATTTTTTCAGGAGCGCCATTGGCGGCCTGCTGTTTTTGCATGTAATCCCTGGCCTTGAAGAGATTACTGCGTATGACCTCCGCAATCCCCATACGGGTCATGGGTAACTGGTTTTTAGATCCATAGACTCCCTTGGGATTGCCGCCCAGAGCCATCTTTAACGCCACTGGATTCTTAATGCACATTTCTGTGGTGGAACGCCCCACGCTTTTGCAGGCGCATACCATGCCGCCGATCACGTTGCCGCTGCCCGGCGCAATCACAGAGGTGGTAATGCCAGCCCGAATGATACGGGGAAAATCCTTGGAGTCGCTGTCAATGGCGTAGAAGGATTCTACTGCAGGCGTAGCGTTGCAGGTCATCTCATTGAGATCCTGCGAATCCCCGGCGCCGAAGCCGCCTACATGGCTGTGGGCGTCCACAATGCCCGGCATGGCAAAGAGGCCGTCTGCTTCGATTATCTCTGCGTAGTCAGGTACAGGAAGCTTTTCAGCAACGGCTATGATTTTACCGTTCTCTACAGCGATATCGCCGCGTTCATAGGTCTTGTCTGCAGCTGTAAAGATTTTTGCATGACGGATTACCAGCATGATGGGTGAACCTCCTTTGTATACACATCGTTGCCAGAGAGGAATACGTGCTTGACTCTTGCCTCATAGGTGACAAAGGGATTGGCGGTCCAGATGGATAAATCTGCGTCCATGCCGGGAGCAATGCTCCCAACTCGATCAGAGACCCCCAGGATTTCAGCAGGAACAGAGGTGATACAGCTGAGAGCCCGCTCCACAGACAGTCCGTGGCGAATCCAGTGGAGGGCGTTCCAGAGCAGGGATTCCCTGCCGGAGGTAATATCATCTCCGCCGCAGCTGATGGCAATAGGCTTACCCGCTTCCATCATGGGAATGATTGCGTCAAACTGGGTAGCGGCATTATGGGAGAGAAATGATTCTGTGTGATCGCCCATAAGCACAGAAACCCTTCCCTCATTCACACCCGGCGTAGCATCGGTAATGCCATATGCGCCGGAAAGTACCACTCGAATCTCTTTATAGGAAGAAAGGAGAGCCAAAATCGCTTCTGCCTCCGCCTTGGTGCAGCAGTTCACCAACAAAGGTGTTTTTCCGGAGAGGACGGGCAGCAACGCTTCACAGCTTTCATCATGACCGTTTTTCTGTGGATCGTAATGTCTGGCCTTTTCAAGCTGCTCCTTTAGTAGCGAGAAGATTCCCATATGTGTCATGGGCGCCACGCCCCGCTTTGTAAAGGTTTTCTTCACACCGTCGGAAACGGAAGCGACCATGGCGGCTTTTTCCCGCACCAACATACCATGAGGGGTGCGGCCGGCAGTCTTGTAAAGGGCAGCCTGTCCACAGAGAACATTGGTGGGCTGAGGTGTTACGCAGGCGGTGGTCACGCCGTAAAGATAGGCCTTCTGGAAATTCATGCAGTCCTGATCAAAGGCATATGTCACGTCCATCTGAGGGGTTATGGGGCTGCTGCCCTCCGTTTTGTCGTCATCGGTCCAGCCGGGGCCCATAATTCCCCATACACTGATGGCGCTGACAAAGCCGGGAAACACATGGCAGCCGTCTGCGTTGATTATCTCAGCGTTCTGGTAACTCAGCGCTTTTCCTACGTCCAGAATCTTCCCATCCTGCAGGGCGATGTCCATCACAGCTATGTTGCCATGACCGTCATGTACCGTTCCCTCTTGAATCAGAATCATAGAGTCCGCCTCCTTCGTATCATATATATACACACTATACCATATATACTTATTTAAAAAGGATACAGATTGTTGAAGCGTGTAGAATGTTTTTTCAACAAATCAATCCTGGTTTGATTTGTTCTCTAGCCATGGATTGGTTCGCGGCACACAACGCAGATACCAAAGTTTTACAGTGTGCAGCATTTCCTTGGCGCAGAACAAAAACGGAATAAAGCATGCATTGATGACCGGGCGATACAGCGCTTTAACCCCGGATTCCAACTCTACGGTTTCCTTTTCAATCCAACCAAGGGCCTGCATGGAGTTGAGAATGGAAGCGGCCTTCTCCAGGGAGAGGCTTTGCACCTTGCAGATATGCTCCAAAGAGAAGGGAACGGGCTCCCTTTTATATAGGAAAAGAAGAGTTCTGAAGAAGATGGGGTCTGAAAGGGCGGAGAACAGCTTTTGATACTGCGTCTCCTCTTTGAGCAAATAGCTAAACCCGTCATCAGGTTCCCGCATGAAGATGAAGGAGGGCATTTCCTGCAGAGCACAGGCATAGGCTAACCCGCCGTTTATGCCGACTAAGGCTCGGGTGCAGGCCTCTTTTTCATCAAAATAAGCGCCGTTTTCGGAAGAAACCTTGGCCAGTTCGGTCTCTTCCACATTGGGTATGTTGGACACTCCTTTGAAGAGCGCCCAGCACAGTTCACAGGCCTTCATCATCTTGTCCCTGTTTGGAGTACGCTTTAAAAGATTAATAATTTGTTTCTCCATATTCCGCTCTTCCGCACAGGCTCGACCGAACAGGGAATCAATGGTGGTGTCAAAGAAATCAGCGATAGCGGGTAACAGTTCCACGTCCGGCGTTCCACCGCATTCCCATTTGGACACCGCTTGCACCGAAACCCCCACCGCCTTGGCCAGAACTGCCTGAGTCACATTCCGGTTGATACGCAGTTGCTTAATGTTTGCCCCAAAGTTAGATACCATAGTTCTTCTCACCTTTATCCTAGTATTTGATAGCATAAGCCGCATTGAATGACCATATTTATTTTATAACGCAACTTGTGGTTGAGTCAAACAGAAAAACCATGTATTCAAAAGTAAGTTCATTGAGCTGACAGAAATCTACTGCTAAAATTAAAAAAATAAATAATAAATGATTTAATGTATCTCGCCCGTTTGAAGGTGGCAGTCAAGGATTCTGCGCGTATTGCGCATTAATACGATTTAATTCAATTCAATTAAAGGAGGAAATGATGTCAAAATATATCCTTCGTCGATTGTTCAGCGGAATACTGACAATTTTGATGGTCTTTGTCCTTGACTTCATTATCATCAAGGCCGCGCCCGGCGATCCGGTCAGGACCATTATGGGTAAAGAAACGGACGACCCTGAGCTGAGAGCCGCTCTGATGGAAAAGTATGGTCTGGACAAGCCTTTTCATGTGCAGTTTGTCAGCCAACTAAAAAATATGCTGCGGGGAGATTTCGGAAACTCTATCATTTACAACCGCTCGGTAGCTGACATGATTAAGGAACGCCTTCCCGCCACCCTGCTGCTGGGACTTGTGGACTGTATCCTGGCATTGATCATCGGCACTGCTCTGGGCATCTTCTGTGCCCGCCGGGATGGCTCGTTCATTGACAACTTCCTTTCTTCCATCGCCTATACCCTGGATGCCATGCCCTCCTTTTGGTTGGGTCTCATGCTTATCATCGTGTTCTCCTCCCGCTTGAACCTTCTCCCGGCCCAAGGTATGGAGAATGTGCGGGAAGGGTATGAGGGCTTCCGGCATACGTTAGACGTGATGGAGCACATGGTGCTGCCCGTGATGACCATGGTGCTTATCACTATGCCCGGGTATTTCCGCATAGCCAAGAGCTCCATTCAGCAGGTGACCAGCGAGGACTTCATCACCACGCTCCGCTCCACCGGCATGAGCGAGAAGATGATCTTCAGTAAATATATTTTCAAAAACGCCATTCTGCCTACGGTGACCATGTTCGGTATCACGTTGGCCTTTCTCGTGACCGGCGTTACGCTTGTAGAAATCGTGTTCTCTTGGCCGGGAACCGGCCGCTTGACGCTGACGGCCATCAACCAACGTGACTATCCCACCTTGATGGGCGTTTACATGGTCATGAGTATTTCCGTGGCGGTAGTCATGGTACTTGTTGATATCGCCTATGCGTTCCTTGATCCCAGGATCCGCTACGACAAATAAGGAGGTGAACCATGAAAGCAGTTTTAAGCAAATGCTTGCGCGCCTTTAAGGCGGATGGTCAGCTGCGATTCGGCGTGATTGGCGTAATCGTGCTGTTGCTCGTCATCATCCTTGCGCCTATTCTCGCTCCCCACGATCCCTATTCCTATGAATTTGTACGCCTGCTGCCTCCGGGCTCCGAAGACCATTTCCTGGGCACCAATCATATGGGACAGGATGTGTATTCCATGCTTATCTTCGGCGTGGGCACTTCCCTGAAGGTGGCTCTCATCTCAGCTCTCATCTCCGGCGCTTTGGGCGTACTCATCGGTGGCCTTGGTGGCTTTCTGGGCGGTTGGGTGGATCAGGTAGTTTCCGAGATCATCAACATCTTCCTGATGATACCCACCTTCTTCCTGATTTTGCTCATCATATCCCTCTTCGGCAACAGCATTGCCAATGTGATGATCGTCATCGGTATCACGACCTGGCCGGGTAACGCTAAGCTCATGCGGGCACAAGCCCTCTCCCTCAGAGAGCGCACGTTCGTTCGCTCCGCCGTAGCTCTGGGGGAAACAAAAACGCAGATTCTCTTCAAATACATCCTGCCAAATGGTATTTTCCCCGTGGTGGCCAACACCACCCGCAGCATGGCAGGCGCTATTTTGACGGAGGCCTCGCTGTCCTTCCTGGGTCTCGGTGATCCCAACATCATTTCCTGGGGGCAGATGATCTATCAGGGCAAGTCCTACATTACCTCTGCCTGGTGGATCTCCGCTTTCTCCGGTATCGCTGTCATTCTCACTGTGATCGTATTTTATATGTTGGGTGATGGTCTTAACCATGTGCTCAATCCCAAATACAACTACGGGAGGAGCAAATAATGAATACAGTGTTGTCCGTTCAAAATATGAACGTCACCTATGTAAACAAATCCAAGCGGGTGATGGCTGTTCGCAACGCTTCTTTCTCTATCTCCAAGGGTGACTCCCTTGGCTTGGTGGGCGAATCCGGCAGCGGCAAGAGCACTCTGGCCATAGCGCTGCTGGGGCTTCTTCCCAAGGAGACCACCGAGATCACCGGCAAGGCAATCTTTCTTGAGGATACGGATTTGCTCTCCATCAGCGAAAAGGAGATGAACGAACTCAGATGGAAGAAGTTGGCCGTGGTATTTCAGAAGGCCATGAATTCTCTTTCCCCCGTCCATCGCATCAGCACCGTTTTCGAGGATATTTATCGGGTTCACGAGCCCCATGCCACCAAGGAGGAGATTCATGCGGCTACCGTGCGGCTCTTGAAGTTGGTGAATCTGCCCGAACGAGTTTACCATCTTTATCCCCATGAGATGAGCGGAGGCATGCTGCAGCGTGTTGCTATCGCCATGAGCTTGCTACATTCTCCCCAGCTACTTATCTTTGATGAGGCTACCACGGCTCTTGACGTTGTCACGCAGGGCCAGATTCTCAAGGAGATTGTCCAAATGGAGAAGGAGCTGGAGACCACACGCATCATGATTACCCATGATATGAGTGTAGTCAGCAGCAGCTGCAACAAGGTCGCCGTCATGTACGCTGGCGAAATCGTGGAGTTCGGCTATGTAAAAAACGTGATGGTTCATCCTCAGCATCCCTACACCAAAGCGCTGCTCAAATCTTTCCCGGCCTTAAAGGGAGAAAAGAGGAAGATGGAGTCCATTCCCGGGTTTTTGCCGGACCTTTCCAAGGAGATTCCCGCCTGCGTGTTCGCACCCCGCTGCGCTTACGCTACGGAGCGCTGCCGGGCGGAGAAGCCCCTTTTCCACAGCCGGGAGGACGGAAGCGGTACGGCTTGTTTCTTGACGGAAGGAGGCGCTGACTGATGGCTTATATCGAAATAAAAGACGCCACTAAGTGGTATCCCCATAAATCCGGAAAACTCCGCGACATCTTCCGAAAGGACAAGTCCTTTGTAAAGGCAGTGGATGGAGTAAACCTATCCATGGACCGGGGTGAGATATTGGGTGTTATCGGAGAATCGGGCTGCGGCAAAAGCACCCTCGGGCGCATGCTCACACGTCTCGAAGATCCGACAAAGGGTGACGTGCTGGTGGATGGGGTTTCCACGGCGGAGCTTATTAAGAAAGACCCCCTGAAGTTCCGGCGCACGGTGCAGATCGTGTTCCAAAACCCCTTCGATACTTTCACCCCGCGGGACACCATTCAGAAGATTCTTTTGCGTCCCCTTAAGCACCATAAGATCGGAAGCAGCAAGGAGGAAAGGCTGGAGATCATCAAAAAGGCTTTGGAAGCCGGTGGTCTTGTGCCGGCAGAGGATATCATGCAGCGCTACCCCCACGAGTTGTCCGGTGGACAGTTGCAACGTATCTCCATCATCCGAGCTATGTTTTTGAATCCAAGTTTCATTATCGCTGACGAGCCCGTTTCTATGTTGGATGTGTCCGTCCGGGCTGATATCATCAATATGCTTATCGACCTTGCAAGGAACCATGACGCGTCAGTGGTGTTCATCAGCCACGATATCGCTTTGACCAGGTACATTTCCGACCATGTGGCGGTCATGTATTTAGGAAAAGTGGTAGAGTACGGTACGGCGGATGAGGTTATCAACAATCCGAAGCACCCATACACCAAAGCCCTCATCTCCAACTGTGCGTCCATCGATCCCTTTGAGGAGCTGGCCACTATCGCGATTGAAGGAGAGCCGCCCACACCTATTAATCCCGGCCCCGGCTGCTATTTTGCGCCCCGGTGCTCCATGGCATGTGAAGAGTGTCTGAAGAAGTATCCCGAGCGATATGAGGTAAGTCCTGGTCATTATGCCTGCTGCGACAGGATTGAATCCTGAAACACGGCGTTCTGAAAACAAACAATAAACAAGGAGGAACAAAATGAAAAAGTTGCTTTCACTTGCTCTTGCGCTGCTGGTGGTGCTCCCGCTGTTGACCGCTTGCACCCCAGACGCAGAACCGAAGGAAACAAAAACTCCATCCGCATCCGCTATTCCGACGGAAACCACAGAACCCTCTGTGGTGCCGGTTGGAGATGCCAAAGACGGTGGTACGCTGATCATTCGTGAGTCTGGCGATCCCGTCAATTTCAACCCCACACTCCAAGCTGATGACAATGGTTATGCCGCAGCTCAGAACATGTTCAACCGGCTCACCAAGCTGGATGCCAGCAAGAGCCCCATTCCGGATGCGGCCGAGAGTTGGGATGTGTCCGATGATGCGTTGACCATTACTTTCCATTTAAAGCAGAACATGCATTGGTGGGATGGCGAGGCGTTGGATGCTGAAGATGTAAAGTATACCTTTGATTATGTCAAGGAACATGCCAATACGTATTTCAGCTCTTCCATGAGCATCGTTGATTCTATCGAGATCATCGATCCCTACACTGTGACGTTCCATATGAACACCGCCGACATGAGTTTCGTGGCCCGTCTCGGCTGGTACGGCACCTTCATCCTTCCCGAGCACATCTTCAACAACGGCCAGATCTGGGAGGACAACCCCGCCACTACAAACCCCGTCGGCTCCGGTCCGTTCATGTTTGAATCCTACACCGCCGGCCAGAATACCACCCTTGTGAAGAACCCCAACTACCATGATGCGGTTCCGCACCTTGACAAGCTGATTTTCGCTATCGTTCCTGATGACACCACTGCTGCACAAGCCCTGCTCAACGGCGAGGTGGACACAATCAGCATGATCCCCGATGCTTACCTTGATCAGATGCTGGGTGATCCGAACATCCGCTGCGATCGGAACTTTTATCCCTCTCCGTGGCGCTATATCATCAATATGAATAAGGTCCAAGATCCGGCTGTCAGGTTGGCTTTCGCTATGTGCATCGACCGCAATGATATTTCCGAGAAGGTTACAAGCGGCATTATGCCTCCCGAATGGAGCGCCTACCCCTCTCTGGTAGAATGGTGCGCCAATACGACTGATATCTATCCTGATGTAAATATTGAGGGGGCCCGAAAGGTTCTAGAGGATGCAGGCTATACTATGGATGCGGACGGCTACTATGTAACCGGCCTCACCATCGACTGCTTTGAAGGTCAGCTCGTTGACATGACCAAACTAGTCATAGCGAACTGCGAAAAAGCCGGCATTAAATGCGAGCTTATCGTTTCTGAATTCAATGCATGGTCGGAAAAAGTTTATCGCGGCTCTGACTTCATGATTGAGGCGCAGGGTGGTTTCATGGGGCCTGACCCCGCCGCTTTGGCTAGCCGCTATGGTACTGGCTCCAGCAGCAATTATGCTGATTACGCCAACCCCGAGTTCGACGAGCTTTGCGCTAAGGCGGCTGCCGAGGGCAATCAGGAAAAGCGTGCCGAGCTCTACCGTCAGGCGCAGGCACTGCTCGTTCGTGACCTCCCCTGCATCAATGTGCTGGGCTATGCGGGCTACGAAGCCTCCAGTGCCAATTTGGCCAATCTGCCTATCGACGGAGCCGGTCAGTGGGGATGGAACGAGTATACCTATACATATTTCACCGACTAATCTGAATTGTTTAAAATTGTGCAGGGGGATCGAGAGGAAAGCGTTTCCGCCCGATCCCCCTTTTCCAAGAGAGGAGCCACATGAAAGCTATTTTTGAAGAACTAATCCGAAATATCCCGGATTATAAAGTTTTTTTGACGGTGGATGAACTGGATGCCCATTCCTTTGCTCTGGCAAAGCAATATCCTGATATTGTATCCATCTTCTCCTTTGGCAAGACCAAGGAGAATCGGGATTTGTTCTGCCTGAAAATCGGCAGCGGCTCCCAAAACGCTTTGATGTTCGGTTGCCCCCATCCCAATGAACCCATCGGTACCATGATGTTGGAATACTTTTCTGAGCAGTTGGCGAAAAACAAGGCTCTGCGGGATGAGCTTGATTACACATGGTACATCGTAAAGGTATGGGATGCAGACGGCCTTCGACTCAATGAGGGATGGCTCAAAGGCCCCTATACCATTCGCAACTATTCGAGAAACTTTTTCCGACCTGCCGGTTTCAAACAGGTAGACTGGACCTTCCCCATTGATTATAAGGGCTATCATTTTGACGTAGCGGTGCCTGAAACCGAGGCCATGATGAAGCTCATCGATGAAATTCAGCCCCATTTTATCTATTCCCTTCATAATGCAGGCTTTGGCGGAGTGTATTGGTATATGTCTCGGCCGCTGCCTGAGCTTTATGATGACTTGTACGCGGCAGCGAGCCGGGAACAGGTCCCCCTGAATTTGGGGGAGCCGGAAGTGCCCTACTGCAAGCCGTTGGCTCCGGCTATCTACCCGAATCTCGGCACCGAACAGGAGATCGATTACCTCGAATCATATGGTGCCAAGGAAATTGATAAAATTTTAAAGGTGGGCAACTGCAGTGAAAGTTATGCCCGCACCAAGTATCGTTCCTTCACGCTTCTCACCGAACTGCCTTACTTCTATGATCCTCGGATTATGCAGAACGATGTACCCGGCACCATGACCCGCCGAGCTTCCGTGGAAGTGAGTCTTGATATGGAGGCTAAGTCCAACGCCTATCTGCGCAGTGCTTTGGAGGATATGAAGGATGAAATCTCGGCCGACAATCCCTTCCGTTTGGCGGTGGACGCTTTCAGCGAAAACCGGCGGGATGAAAGCACCCGAAAAATGATTGCGGAGAACCCAGAATACAACCGGACGGCTACTGTGGCTGAGGAGTTTGACAACGTTCTTATGAGCCGTTTTTATAAGAGCCTCTCCTATGGCATGGTCATTCGCATGGCGGAATATGAGCTCTCCCGCATGCAGAAGGTCGGCGAACAGGATGAGAAGAAGGAAGCTCATTTGAAAGCTTGGTGCAAGAATGCCGAGAGGCAGCACAGCGCACTGATGGATACGTTGGAAAAAGAGCTGAACTACAGCGTGGTACCTATTCGTAAGCTAGTTTCCATTCAGCTTGCCTGCGGATTACTAGTCAGCGACTATTTGAAAGACAAAAATATCGTATAACGAAGAGGGAAAGTATGAACGAAAAACTAAAACGCTTTTTAACTATGACTGTGGAAAGGAGCCCCGTCTGGCTGGACGAACATTCCTTCGCCTATCTGCGTAGCGATGAGCAGGGCACCCACATCTGGGAGATGAATCTGGACACCAATGAAAAACGGTGCCGTCTGCCTCAGGAACTGCGGCTGTTTAGAATTTCAGCTCAACCCACCACCGGCGACATCCTCTACGGCACCGACGAAAGTGGCAGTGAATGCGAGCAACTCTATGTACTGGGCCGGAACACAACTGCTCCCAAAGCCCTCACCAATAAAACCGACGCGCGGCATTTCCTGGCAGGCCTTTCTCCCGACGGGAAGACAATAGCCTATGCCAGTAACAAACGCTGCACACGCACCTTTGATATCTGGAAGAAGAATATAGAAACCGGGGAGGATAGTCTTGTTAAGCAGCACAGTGATAACTATAACTGGCCTGCTGACGATTCCATGTCCCCAGACGGCAAGTGGGTACTTTACAATAAACTTAAGGGCGAATCCGACAACGCCCTGTGGATCACCAATGTGGACAGTGGCGAAAGCTTCCGGGTTCCCGGAGACGATCGGATATCTGCGGAGACCAATCCTGCTTGGCGTCATGATTCCAAAGGGTTTTATCTGCTCAGCAACCGAGATAGCGAGTTTCTTCGGGTCTGGTATTATGATTTAAATACCAAGCAGATGACGGTCGCTTTCAGCTATGATTGGGACGCAGATCGGTTGGCTCTTTCTGCGGACGATCGGTATCTGGCCGTAGTAGTCAACGAGGAGGGATACGGCACGCTTCATCTCTATGATTTGGCAACTGGCACAGAGCTGAACACCGTTCGCCCGCCTAATGGTGTGTTGGCGGAGCATCAACAGGTTTCTTGGTCTCCCAAGGGGCACAAGCTTCTCTTTACCCTGACCAGTGGCAAGCGGCCCGAAGGCATCTGGTTGCTGGATGTAGATCAGGATACTTTGCGGCGAATTAGCGACGATCCCATGCTACCCGAAGAAGCCGCCGTTGTTGTAGAGCCTCTGGGGGGAAGCTATACCTCCTTTGATGGATTGGAGGTACCCTATTGGCTCTTCGTACCCGCTGGCAAAAAGCCGGAAAATCTTTCTGTCGTGGTCGAGATTCACGGTGGTCCCGAGGGACAGGAGAGGCCTGCCTTCAACGCTTTCATTCAGTATCTGGTCAGCGAAGGTTTTGCAGTCTGTGCTCCCAACGTGCGGGGCAGCACGGGCTACGGCCATACATATACCCACCTTGATGATGTCGGCAAGCGGTTGGACAGTGTCCGCGATATCGACAGTTTAGTGGATCATCTCATCAAAGCCGGCATCGCCTGTCCAGGCAAGCTGGCCGTTTCCGGTACCAGCTACGGCGGGTTCATGACATTGTCCTGTGCCTCACGGTATCCGCATCTATGGGCCTGCGCGGTGGACACAGTAGGCATGTACAACTTGGTTACATTCCTGGAGAACACAGCGGAGTATCGCAGACATCATCGGGAGAGTGAGTACGGTACCCTTGAACACGATCGAGAGTTGCTTTTCAATGTTTCTCCGGCCGCTAAGATCATGGATATCACTGCGCCGCTGATGGTCGTTCAGGGCAGAAACGATCCTCGAGTGCCCGTGACGGAGGCGGAGCAAGCTGTAGCCGCACTTCGGAAGATGGGCAGAACAGTGGAGTATATCTGCTATGATGATGAGGGGCACGGCGTGGCGTACTTGAAAAACAAAATAGATTGCTACTCGAAAGTGGCAGCCTTCCTGAAAAAGTATTTATAATGTGCGCAGGCGCTTTCCTGCAACATGAAAGAAGTCATAAAATCAATATTTTCAGAGGCAAGGAAAAGCGCGTGTGAAGTCAAAAACTGAATACTGTTAGGCATAAGGGCCGCTAATACGAAAAATCAGCGGCCTTTTCCTGAACTCCCTTCTCAGTCGCGGCGCAGATAATTCCATCCATATAGACATATGCTGTCGTGGTGGTACCTCACCGGAGAACATATCCTATTCGGACGGTTATGCAATTTTCAAAGCACAGTTATCTGTTGACAGGTAAAAACATGCACGTGTCCTCTCCTGTGCGTATCCGAAAGGTTGAAAATGGGGGTAAATATGGGCGAGAAGGGCGATATGATGAAACCGAAGCTGACAACACGGGAAATATTGAGGGATTTATGGGAGGAAAAGAAGCTGACATGTGGAAGCTTGCCATCTATCCGCCTCTGCGTTGTGCTGATTGAATTGGCAAAGTTCTACACGGTATCTACCGAGCCTGCTGACGGGAATGATCCACCATAAGGATTTTCAGGCGATTGTGCCGGATGCGGAAATGTATGTGGACAGGATCTGAGACCTTAAACGCTTCGGCGGGCGCGCTACGGGCAAAGCTGTCCGGCAAGGTGGGCGATGGCCTTGGCTAAGGAGATTGGGGAAGGCCCATATCAGCGAGGATGAATATTTCTGGCATGCAATTTATGACGTCTGCGCGTGATTCTCAAAGGCGCTCAGTCCGCTTGAATCCAAAACCGCCAGACACAGTTGCAGCTTTCATCCGTCACATCCGGGAAGCAGCTCACGCAGGCGCAGCGGATGCGCGGGTCGATCTCTTTGGCAAAGCCGGCATATTCCACAAGGCCGACCGCCTTGCAGGGGTGGTACGGCATGCCTTTTTCCGCGCGGGCGCGCTGCACATAGCATTCGAGCGTGCGGTAGACGAGCGCATCATCGCCTTCGCGGATGATCTCGTCCCGGTTGATGCGGGCGTACATTCGGTAGGCAAGCGCTTTTTCAAGCCCGTCAAGCCCTGCCTGTTCCGGCAGCCTGAGCAGCGCCCTGATGCGCCGCGCCTCGGTGCGCGTGAACCCTTGCCAGACGGCAACGTCGTGCTCCATGGCTTCATCCATACCGCGCTTGCGCTCTACGGCTTGAAACCAGTAGCCGTCCATTGCAAGCCAATTCTTCGCATAAATTGAAACAAGCTGTTCAAGTTCGTCACGGGAGAGCACGCTGAGCGCGGCATCGTTTTGCATGGGGGAGCCTCCGAATCAGAAGAATTCTGACCTGATTATACAAAAAAAGACGGAAAATAGCAAAGCGTATATACATGGCATAAAAGAAGAGATTGACTTTTATACACACGAAATACATAATAAAGGTTAAAGGTTCTGTGCAGAGGCGCAGGGCCTTGATTTTCGATTCACCGGGAGAAGGGCGCGGCCGCGAGACCGGGCTTTTTCTATGCGGAAATGACGGAGGTGAACCCGATGGGGAACGAAGAGAAAACCCGGATGGAGAACGATCTCGGGCGGGATGATATTCGGCTGCTGGTGCGAAGGATTGCACTGCCCAGCATGCTCGCACAGTTTGTAAGCGTTTTATACAGCCTTGTGGATCGCATGTATATCGGGCATATCCCGGAAGTGGGAGAACTGGCGCTGGCAGGCGTGGGCATATGCGGGCCGGTGGTGACGATGATCGGTTCGGTCGCATCGCTGGTGGGCGTAGGCGGCGCGCCGCTGATGAGCATTTGCCTGGGCGAAGGTGATGAAAAAGGCGCGCGTGCGATCCTGGCCAACTGCTTCCTGATGTTGTGCCTGTTTTCAGTGGTACTGATGGCGGCGGTGATTCCGCTGCGCCGGCCAATGCTGCTGTTTTTCGGCGCGAGTGAAACAACTTTGCCGTATGCGAACGAATATTTCCTGTACTATATGTTCGGAACGGTGTTTGCCCTTTTGGCGGGAGGATTGAATTCCTTTGTTGTCGCGCAGGGATTTGCACGGCAGGCGATGATGTCGGTGGTGCTGGGCGCAGTGATGAACATTCTTCTGGATCCGCTGTTTATTTTTGTGTTGGATATGGGTGTTCGGGGCGCGGCCATTGCAACAGTGCTTTCGCAAACGGCCAGCTGCGCCTATGTGCTTTCCTTCCTGTTCGGTTGGCGCGCGCAGATCCCGATTACCTTCAAAGGCTACAGCCTCAGCACCGCCGGAAGGGTGTTGACATTGGGGCTGACGCCCTTTTCGATCATTGCGGTAGATAATGTGATGATCATCGCGATGAACGCTGTGCTCCAGCGCTATGGCGGCATACGGGAGGGGGATCTGCTGATTACGGTGGCAACCATTGTGCAAAGCTTTATGCTGGTGGTGACCATGCCGCTTGGTGGCATCAGCGGGGGCACGCAGCCGATCCTTGGCTTCAACTATGGCGCGCGCAGGGTGGATCGGGTCATGAGCGCCCAACGCAGGATTTTCCTTTGGTGTTTGGCGTATACGAGCCTGATGTTTGTGCTGGCACGGGTTGCGGGACCGTTGTTCGTCCGCCTGTTTACCACAGACCCTGTTGTTGCAGAAAAAGCGGTTTGGGCAATTCGCATATGCACATTGGCCCTGATTCCGCTGGGGCTACAGTATGAAATTGTGGATGGCTTTACTGCAATCGGGCAGGTTCGCTTTTCCTGGCCGCTGTCCTTTTGGAGAAAAACGGTTTACTTTGCCTCGCTCTTTGTTCTGCCTGCGATTTTCGGAGTGGAAGCGGTGTTTTATGCGGAGGCGATCTCAGATACGGTCGGCGCCCTGACGTCGATTTGCATCCATGCGTGCGTCATGAAAAAGCTTTTGGCACGCCGCGTCACGGAAACGGATAAGGGAACCCCATAAGAATCGCGGAGAAAATGGGCACGGTCAGGCTTTAATCACAGACAAAAAGTGGCTTATGCCACTTTTTTGAGGTTACAGCAATTCCCTCTCGTGCTATAGGCTCCCGGGCGGGAAATGCTGAAAAGAACGAAATCCTGAGGGGGTCATCCGTTCCGGCGCACGTGCCGCCGGAGCTGGATTGAAAGTCAAGGGTTGCGACCCTTGACAATCCCGTGGCTTTTTGACAGCCTGAGGCGGCATCAGCCGCCTTTATTCTTTTGGCTCTGCATCCCATTCAAACGAATCCACGATCACTGCGGTTTCCTCCCGCGTTACGTGCAGAAGCCCCGCTGAGCTTTGGCCCCTGCGCTTTTTGCCGTCCGCAAGGAGCATAAGCGGCCCCGGAGCGAGCACGGATACCATCGGCGCGTGGCCTGAAAGCACCGTTACAAGGCCGTTCACATCGGTGATGGTCAGGCATTCCACAATGCCGTCGAACGCGGTGCGCTCAGGCGTCAGGATTTTCAATGCGAAGGATTTCATAGCTTCTTTGCCTTTGCATAGACGTCGTCGATATTGCCGGCCATGAAAAATGCGGATTCCGGCAGATGGTCACAATCGCCGCTTACGATGGCATTGAAGGAACGGATGCTTTCTTCCACCGTTACGTATTTACCCGGAATGCCGGAAAATGCTTCCGCCATGGAAAGCGGCTGGGAAAGAAAACGCTGGAGGCGGCGCGCCCGATTCACGATTTGCTTATCCTCCGGGGAAAGCTCCTCCATGCCGAGGATGGCGATGATGTCCTTCAATTCGGTATAGCGCTGCATGCATTCCTGCACACGGTGGGCGGTTTCGTAATGCTCCCGGCCTACAACGAGCGGGTCGAGGATGCGCGAATGGGATTGCAGCGGGTCGACGGCGGGATAGATGCCCGTTTCCGCGATGGCGCGGGAGAGCACGGTCGTTGCATCCAGGTGGGAGAAGATGGAGACCGGCGCGGGGTCGGTCAGGTCGTCTGCCGGCACGTATACCGCCTGGATGGAGGTGATGGAGCCATCCGTTGTGGAAGAAATGCGTTCCTGCAATGCACCGAGTTCGTTGGCAAGCGTGGGCTGATAGCCTACCGCGGAGGGCATGCGCCCGAGCAGGGCCGAAACCTCGCTTCCAGCCTGCACATAGCGGAAGATGTTGTCGATGAAAAGCAGCACATCCTGATGCATCACATCCCGGAAGTATTCCGCGAGCGTGAGCCCGGTGAGCGCCACGCGCAAGCGTGCGCCCGGGGGCTCGTTCATTTGCCCGAAAGCGAGGGCGGTGTTGTAAAGAGCGCCAGTGTATTCCATGTCAAGAATCATGTCGCTGCCTTCACGGCTGCGTTCGCCAACGCCCGTGAACACGGAATAGTCCCCCGAATTGCGCGCAACGTTATTGATGAGTTCCATAATGAGGATGGTCTTGCCCACGCCCGCGCCGCCGAAAAGGCCGATCTTTGCGCCTTTGGCATAGGGGGTCAAAAGGTCGATAACCTTCACGCCCGTCTCGAAGAATTCCGTGCGCGGGTTCAGCTTCGTGATGGGCGGCGGATCGCGGTGAATGCTCCAACGCTCTGCGGTGATCGGCCCTTGGCCGTCAATGGGCCGCCCGAGCACGTCAATCGTGCGGCCGAGCACGGTTTCGCCCACGGGCACGGAAATGCAGCCGCCCGTCGCGGTTACGCCTTCCCCGCAAAGCAGGCCATCCGTGGGGTCAAGCGCGATGCAGCGCACGTCGGTGGTGGAAGCATGCGCTGCAACTTCCATATGAATGCCGCTTTCCGAGATCAGAAGCTCGTTGATCTCGGGAAGGCGGTTCTGGAAACGCACATCCAGAACCGGCCCCGTGATGCGGATGATGGTTCCTTTATTCTGCATGGGGTCAATCCTCTCCTATCGCATTTGCGGCGCCGGAAACCATGATGATCTCCTGTGTGATGGACGCCTGGCGGATGCGGTTATATTCCGCCTGCAATTCGTTGATGATGTCTTCTGCGTTGCGCGTGGCATGATCCATTGCGGACACGCGTGCCACCTGTTCCGCCGTGTACGCCTGCAAATGTGCCTCATACAGCAGCGCGCGTGTATAGAAGGCAAACAAGGTGGAATAGAGCGCCTTTGGGGACGGCTCAAGAATCAGTTGCCCGGCGGCATGCGGGGATTCAGGCGCAGGCAGCGGGAGCAGGCGTTTTATTACAGGGGTATAGCCTTCGGTGTACACAAGCCACACCTCACTGACTTCACCGCTTTTGTAGGGCGCTTCCGCCGCATTGAACAGAGCCTGCGCGAAAGCGGGGGAGGGCGCGTCATCCCCAAAGGTCAAATAGGCATCGGGGTATTCTGCGGCTGCCGCGCTGCCTGCCGCAAAAAGAACGGCGCCTTTTGTGTGTTCCGCCGCAAAGCGGAGAAGCGCCGGGCTGTATGCGCCGGAAAGCCCCTTCGCGCCGGCAAACACAAGCAGCGCCCGCCGCTTCGGACGATCCGGGTCGGGCGTGAAATACGCTTCCGGGAGGCAGGCTGCGGCCTCGGAAAGATGGCGCAGCGCCGGCGCGAACGCCGCAAGCTGCTGCTTTGCGCGCTGCAGGCGCGAGGAGGCTACAAGCTCCATCGTGCGGGTGATTTTGCGCGTTTGTGCGGCGGCATTGATGCGCTGCCGGGTTTCAAACAGGTTATCCGGCATTGCGCTCCTCCAAAAATGCGTCCATCGCTTTTTTCAGGGTGGCGATCTCTTCGGGATTCAAGTCGCCGGTGCCTTCAATGGCGCGCAGGGAGCCGGGGCATGCGGCACGCACATAATCAAGCAGCGCATATTTGGCGGCGCTGATCTCTCTAAGCGGCATATCCCAAAATACGTTGTGCGTAAGCGCAAGCAGCAGCACGGCCTCTGAGGCGACGGAAAGCGTTTCTTCCTGCCCCTGCTTTAACACCTCCATCATGCGTTCACCCCGGTGGATCTGGTTGGCTGTGGCGGCGTCAATTTCGGCGCCAAACTGTGCGAATACCGCAAGCTCACGGTATTGCGCAATGGAAAGGCGAAGCCTGCCGCCGATCCACTTGATGGCAGGGTGCTGTGCGGAGCTTCCGATGCGCGAAACGGAAAGCCCCACGTTGATGGCTGGCCGCTGCCCCGCAAAAAACAGGTCGGAAGAAAGGTAAATCTGCCCGTCTGTAATGGAGATGATGTTCGTGGGAATATAAGCGGAGATGTCGCCGCCCACGGTTTCCACGATGGGCAGCGCCGTCATGGAACCGCCGCCCAACGCGGGGGAAAGCTGCGCGCCGCGCTCCAGAAGGCGGCTGTGCAGATAGAAAATGTCGCCGGGGTAGGCCTCCCGCCCTGCGGGGCGGCGCAGCAGCAGGGACATTGTGCGGTAAGCGACGGCATGCTTGGAAAGATCGTCATACACGATGAGCACATCCCGTCCCTGATACATGAAGTGCTCCGCAATGGCGCAGCCTGCAAACGGCGTTAAATATTGCATCGCAGCGCTGTCGCTCGCAGCGGAGGCGACTACGATGGTGTGATCCATGTCGCCGGATTCCCTGAGCGCGTGCACGATGCGCGCCGTGGCGGCCGCTTTTTGGCCGATGGCACAATAGATGCAGATCACGCCGTTGTCGCGTTGGGTGCGGATGGCGGAAAGGGCGATTGAGGTTTTGCCCGTTTGCCGGTCGCCGATGATGAGTTCCCTTTGCCCGCGGCCGATGGGAACCATGCTGTCCACCGCCAGGATGCCGGTTTCAAGCGGGCGCTTTACCGGCGCGCGGTCAATGATGCTCGGCGCGCGGTTTTCAACCCGGCGCGTTTCGATGGTGGAAAGCGGCATCCCGTCCAGCGGGCGGCCGAGCGGATCTACAACGCGGCCGATGACGGCGTCCCCAACGCAAATATCCGCAACCTTTCCCGTGCCGCGTGCAACGGAGCCGGCGGCAACGAACGCATCCGCGTTGAGCAGCGCTGCGCCGATGGTATCCTCGGAAAGATCGAGCGCGAGACCGTATACATCGTTATCAAACTGCAAAATTTCGCCATACCGACAGCCGGAAAGACCGTGAATGGTGATGACGTTATCCTTTGCGCTTTGTACTACGCCGTAACGGTAAACGGAGGGCTCAAACCTGTATTGCCCCACCTTTTCATGCAGGAATGCGCTTAAGGCGGCGCGTTCCACATCGCTGCGAATGCTCATGCGCTTCCCTCCTGTTCCGGCGCGTGCACGGGTGTGTTCATCGCGTCCACAAGGTATGCGCTTACGCCTGAAAGCTGCGTTTTTCCGCTCGCATCGTAAACCGTGCCGCGAATGTAGGCAATGAAGCCGCAAAGCAGGGAAGGGTCTTCGCGCACGTCGAATTGCACGCCGAAGCCGAGCATGTCTGCAAAGCCTTTTTCGATGCGCCGAAGCAGCGCATCGTCATACGGCGGGGCGATCCGGAGAATCGGGTTTTTCCGAACGGTGCTCATGCGCCGCCCTCCGTTCCATGGAAAAAGCGTTCCGCGATTTCCCGGTTATCCTCCAGTGTGACCTCGCGGGAGAGAATGCGCGCGGCAATGTCGCTTGCAAGGCCAACCACCTCCGTATGTGCGCGCTCGATGGCCGCCTGCTTTTCCTGGCGCATCTGCTCGCGCGCTTTTTGCAGGAGCGCATCCGCTTCGTCCTGTGCGGTATCCACAATGCGTTCTGCATCGAGCGCCGCATTTTCGATGGCCTCGTGCGAAAGCCGGCGTGCCTTTTCGCCCGTTGCGGCAAGCTCGGCCTTTGCCTCAGCGAGATACGCATCTGCCTCGGCGCGTGTTGCCGCAGCGTCTGCAAGCGCCTGCTCCACGCTTTCCCTGCGCTTGTGCATAAACTTGCTTACAGGCTTATAGAGCAGCAGGTAGAGCAGCACGAAGGTCACGATGAAGTTGATAATATGAATTAAAATATCAAGCGGGTTGAGTCCTTCCATACAGCCTCCTTGCTAAAATATGTAAATGGAAGCGCGGCATCAGCTGAACAGCATGATGAGCGCGATGACGAAGCCATAGATCGAGGAGGCTTCCGTAAGCGCAAGGCCCATCATCAGCATGGAGGTGATTTTGCCGGAGGCTTCCGGCTGCCGGGCAACCGCTTCAACGGCTTTCCCTGTGGCAAGCCCTTCGACGATGCCGCAGCAGGCGGCGGGGATGAGGCAGAGCGCAACGCTTAAAGAGATTTGAGGATCCATGTGTTGTAACTCCTTTCGGTTATTCGGTCGTCGCTTCGTTGATGTTGATCAGCGTAAGCGTGATGAAGATGAACGCCTGCACAAGGGCGGCGAACACGTTGAAGTAAAGCCCGAGCACGCTCGGGATGCCAACTGCGGCGGAACCTAGGAAACTGTATACCAGATCCATCACAATCATGCCGCTTACGGTGTTGCCGAACAGCCTGCATGCCATGGAAACAGGGTTTGCTAGATCCGTAACAATGCGGATGGGCATCAACAGCGGGCTGGGGTTCGCAAGGCTTTTGAGCCTGCCACGCACGGAACGTTGGCGGATGCCGTACCAGTTGGCCATCACAAAACTGATGAGGGAGAGCGCAAGGGTGAACGTGATGTCAGAAGAAGGAGAACGGAAGCCGAACAGCTCCGCAAAGGCAAAGCCGATCAGCACCGCGCCGACAGTGAAAATATAGCCGAACATCGGCTGGCCGAGATACACCGTTTTGGATGAGGAGTAGCCTTCGGCAAGCTCCACGACCGCCTCCAACGCGTTCTGCACGCCACGCGGCACGCTTTCAAACCGGGGAATGACGAAGATGCGCAGCAGCACGGCAATCACGATGAGCGCTGCCATCACGCCCCAGCCCACGAGCATGGTGGTGCTCGGTGTATAACCGAGAATGGAGAATTCCGCCCGCGGGGGAATGATGCTGACGGTAAGCTCCTCATGGGGGAGGTCCCCAAAAACAAGCGTCAGGATGTTGACGATAAAAATCCAGCAGCCGATGACCGAAATGGCCGTCCAAAGCGTTTTGCGGCGCTTGAGCCATTTTGCCGGCGCCTTAGCGGCAGATGCGGCCGAAAGCTTTTTCCGGGCCTTTTGGCGCAGCAAAAAACCGGCGAGCGCAAGCGCAAGGCCGACGAGAGAGGGGATAAAGTCGCGGAAATGCATCCAATCAGTCCTTTTTCTTTTTTTCGATCAGCAGATTGGCGGCGGCCGAAAGGACGAGCCCGCCGCAGAAGCCGCCGCCCGCAAAGGGCAGGAGCTTTACGTTTATCATTGCGCATCCAAGGAGCAGCACGACTGGGATGGGAAGCTGAGAAAACAGCATCAGGGCAGAAGGGTTCTTCCCTTCGGAGATCGGCCGGAGGACGCGGCGAAGCAGGAAAAATTGGCCGATTCCGCAAACAATCCCGGCAATAAGCGCGGCGAAAACCATGGCTAAAACCTCAAAAACTGCTCACAATCGAGCACGAACACCGTAGCGCCGCCGACGGTTACTTCCGTGGAAGGGGAATCAAGCCCATCCAGCGAAGGAGTTGGCACGAGGCGTGTGCGGCTGTGGGAATACTTGTTGATGATTTCAAGCGCTTCTTCCAACTGTTCTTCGCTCACGCCTGTCATGATGGTGACGTTCCCTTCCTTGAGCAGGCCGCCCGAGGAGGTAAGCTTGGTTGAAGAAAAGCCGCTTTTGGTGAGATGTTTGATGACGCCCGCAACGTCGTCCAGGTTGATGATCGCAAGAATTAACTTCACGTTTTCAGCCTCCGTAGTTCTTCCTGTATTATTTAATATATCATAGACCAAATGGGGAATGGAACCCCCGAATGTTACACAAATGAAAACAAAGCGAGGAAAATGGGTGTTAAGAACGTTAACGTATTTTCACGAAATCTTAACGAAGAAAACAAAAACAGGCAGATACGGAAAGTATCTGCCTGCAAAAAAGCGCTTATTTTGCGCTGCGCTCAATCAAATCCACCGTGGGCTCCAGCCAAGGCGCGCTTACGCGTTCAATCATGCCGCGGTCGCAGGCTTCGGCGAGTGCCGGCGCAATGGGCAGGCGGGCGACATGTGTAATGGCGTTGCGCGCTGCCACAGCATCCACGTTGCTTTCACCGAAGATGGCATGCTTTTCGTGGCAGCTCGGGCATTCGAAGTAAGACATGTTCTCCACGATGCCGAGCACGGGCACATTGAGCATGCCCGCCATCTTCACGGCCTTTTCCACGATCATGGAAACGAGCTCCTGCGGCGACGTGACCACGATCACACCATCCACCGGCAGGGATTGGAACACCGTGAGCGGCACATCTCCGGTTCCCGGAGGCATGTCAACGAACATATAGTCCACATCGCCCCAGACGACTTCTGTCCAAAACTGCTTCACCGCACCTGCGATCACCGGGCCACGCCAGACGACGGGGTCGTTCTCATTCTCAAGCAAAAGGTTGATGGACATCAGCTCGATGCCGGACTCTGTGGCGGCGGGGAATACACCCATTTCATTGCCTTCGGCCTTTTGGTGTATGCCGAACACGTTCGGGATGGAAGGGCCGGTGATGTCCGCGTCAAGGATGGCGGTCTTGTGCCCGCGGCGGCGCATCAGCACTGCAAGCAGGGAGGTGACAAGGGATTTCCCTACGCCGCCTTTGCCGCTTACGACGGCGATGACTTTTTTGACGCTTGAATACTGATTCACTTGCTCCACCATGCTTTGCGGCGCGGCGCGCTCTCCGCAATTGGAGGAACAGCTGCTGCAATCGTGGCTGCATGATTCACTCATGGCATTTTCTCCTTTATTTTATGATAGTTACTTCAAGTTTGCGCTTGAAAAGGGGAATTCATGATGCTTGCGGCAATGTGCGCAAGGATTGCTCCTGCAACATCCACGCCGGTGCAGGCGGCAAGGCCATGAAAATGCGCGTTGGAGTTGACTTCGCACACGAGCGGGCCATCCGGGCCGTGGAGCAGGTCTACCCCCGCATAATCCAGCCCGAGCAGCGCCGCCGTGCGGAGCGCGAGCTTCTCTTCCGCTTCGGAAAGCGCATAGGGCGCGCAGCTTCCGCCACGGGCCACATTTGCGCGGAAGTCCGTTTCATTGCGCCGCTCCATGGCGGCGGCAACGCGGTTACCAACCACATAAGCGCGAACATCACGCCCGAAGCTCGTATTCACAAACTGCTGCAGCAACATGGGGGTTCCCTCATGCGCGCGGAGCAGTTCGGCAGCCTCCTCCCGCGTGTGAGCGAGGTAAACCTGCTTGCCAAAGGAGCCGCTGCATTCCTTTACAACAAACGGCAGGCCGAGTACGGCAAGCGCACGGTCGAGGAACGCCATGTCCCCATACCCGACGAAGCGGTAGGTACGCGGCACGAGAATGGTACGCGGCATGGGGATGCCGTGGCGCGCAAGCGCAATGTGCGTGAGCGCCTTGTCATCGCACAGGGAAAGCGCGCGCACGCTGTTGAACACGCGAAGCCCCTTTGCCTCAAGCTGCATGCCGAGGTATTTATCCTTATCCCAAAGGATGGCAAAATCATAGCCGGAAGCGTCAAACAGCGGCAGGCCAGCCGAAGCGTCGAAAAGCAGCGCATCGTTTGTGCGCGCATCAAGGGAGATCCCCTGCGGTTGCGCAGCTGCGCAGAGTGCATCCCGCAGTGCAAGGAAATTGGCTTCCTGCACGAAGCCGTTAACGATCAATAAACCGCGCATGAATCCCTCATGTGCGTTCCAGTTTGTCCAGCACCTTGTGGCGCGCAAGGTGCTTGCAGACGGCGTACAGCAGCGCGGCGTAAAGCGGGATCATCACGGCCTGATTCGCAAGCCGCACCCAAATGAGCTGCCATGGGCTGCCATAAAGCTCCACGAGCAACAACGTGTTTAAAAAGACGCTGCCGAAAAGCTGGCCGGCGGCCACAGCCGCGAGCAGGCGCAGGAACGTGGGCTTCTGCTTCTTCATGAAAAACAGGCCGGGCACCAGCCCGAAAAAAGTGCCCACCACGGTAAACCATGGCATATATGCGCCCTTGGGGAACAGAAGCGCCTGAATGAGATCCGTAAGCGCCCCTACGATGCCTCCATAAGCAGGGCCAAACAGGACGCCTGAGAGGATCACGGGCAGCACGCCGAACCCGATCTTGAGCGAATAGGAGCCGAAAGGCACGGCGGGGATGCTCAAAAGTCCCCCGAGGATCACGCCAAGGGCGGTCAAAAGGCCACAGACAACGAGCGTAATAACATGACGGTGCGCATTTTTAGACATAGAAAAACCTCCTCAAAAAAGAAATTGCGGCAATTACTCGTACCGCATAGAGGAGGGTCCTCCTATATGCAGCAGCGGGATTCGGGTACCGCACCGCAAGCGCAAGGCTTTTCGTCCACCCGACGATCTCCCTGACCGGGTGGCACTCACCGCCTGTTTGGACGGCATAACGCGCGGCAACCTACTCTGCCTTTGTTCGTTCCGATTGTACCCGAAATGCTTTGGAAAGTAAAGGGGGAAACAAAAAAAGGCCGCTCCGGGAAGGAGCGGCCGGCAATGGCGCAATGGCGCATCAATCGTCTCCGCGCTCGAATTTGGACGCGGCTTCACGCAGATGCTCTGTAATTTTAATATGCTGCGGGCAGCGAAAAAGGCAGCCTTCGCAGCCGAGGCAGGCGGAGGCTTGCGCTTTGTCTTTGCAGGCGCTTGCATATTGCGCCGCAGCGTATGCGTCGCCGTAAATGCGGCTGTCGTTGAGCGCGCGCAGGATCGCGGGGATGGGGATCTCCGCAGGGCAGGTTTCCGTGCAGTAATTGCAGCGCGTGCAGGGGATGGAAGGGATCTGCGCAAGCGCTTCGCGCACCTTCTCCACAACAGCGCGTTCCGCTTGATCCAGTGCAGAGAGCGGCGAGAAGGTTTTTATGTTATCCTCCACCTGTGCCATGTCCGACATGCCGGAGAGCACCATGATAACGCCGTCGAGCGAAGCGCAGAAGCGCAGCGCCCAAGATGCAAGCGTCGCATCGGGTGCATAGGCCTCAAACGGGGCTGCAAGGGAAGGCTGGAGCTGCGCCAGGGAACCGCCGCGCACAGGCTCCATAATGATGACATCCTTACCGTGCCGGCGCGCCGTTTCATAGCAGCGGCGGGATTGGACACGTTCGCTCTCCCAGTCCGCATAATTGATCTGGAGCTGCACAAACTCCATCTCAGGATGGGCGGAGAGGATTTTTTCAAGCGTTTCGGGCGTATCATGGAACGAGAAGCCGACGCGCTTCACCAGCCCCTCATCCTTTTTTTTCAGCGCGAAGCTCCATGCGTCCACGGCGTCGGCAGCCTCGAGGTTTTTGCCGCCGAGCGCATGCAGCAGATAGTAATCAAAATAGCCTGCCCCTGTCTTTTCAAGTTGCTCGTTGAACAGGCGGTCAAGGTCGGCGGGTTCCTTTGCAAGCCAAACCGGCATTTTGTCCGCAAGCAGGAAGCTTTCACGCGGGTGGCGCTTCACAAGCGCTTCCCGCACGGCAAGCTCGGATTTATAGTCATGGTATCCATATGCGGTATCGAAATAAGTGAAGCCCGCGGCCAAAAAGCGGTCGAAAAGCTTTTCCGTTTCCTTCAGGTCAACCTGCCCATGTGCCACAGGCAGGCGCATCGTGCCAAAACCAAGCTGCTTCATATGCGTACCTCCGTCAAAATTCAAGACATTTCGTCAACGTGACGATTTCACTGCCATACAAGCGTATCAAAAAACGCCGAAAAGGTCAATTGCGGCTTGTGGTGTGCGACGGCATAAAACTGACAAAAAACGGAAGGAAAGGCTTTTCATTCAACCGGCGATGCAGTAGAATAATACGGGTATGCGGCTGCCTTGAAAGCTATGGGCGGAGGAAGCATATACTAGCTTTATTTTTATGAGGATAACGCGCATGATCGTTGTAATACCGGCTTATGAGCCGGACGAAAAGCTGCTTCGCGTAGTCGCGGAACTCAAACGGGATACGGATTACGCTATCGTTGTAGTAAACGATGGGAGCTCCGAAGCGGCGGAACCGGTGTTTGCCGCCCTGCCCGAAGGCGTGACGCTGCTGCGCCACGCGCAAAACCGGGGCAAAGGCCGCGCGCTTAAGACGGCATATGAATACATCGCGGCGCATTTCCCGCAATCGGAAGGGATTGTGACCGTGGATGCGGACGGGCAGCATTTGCCCGCGGATGTCGTGCGCGTGAGCGAGGATTGGGAGGCGCATCCGGAGACGCTTGTGTTGGGTTCGCGCAGATTTACCGGAACCGTGCCATGGCGCAGCCGGGCGGGAAACGCCATTACGCGCGTGGTATTCCGCCTTTCAACGGGCGTTTCGGTTTATGACACGCAGACCGGGCTTCGTGCGTTTGCGGTTTCCCGCATTCCCATGATGCTTGAAATGCGCGGCGAGCGCTATGAATATGAAATCAACGTACTGCTGTATGCAACGCGGCAGCATATGCCCATCCATGAGGTCACGATTGAGACGGTCTATATTGCGGACAATGCGTCCTCGCATTTTCATCCCATGCGGGATTCCTGGCGGATCTATAAAATGATCCTGTTGTTCGCGGCATCCTCCCTGTTGGCAGCGGCTGTGGATTATGTTCTTGTGTTGTCGCTTTCGGCGCTGTTTGCAAAGCAGGCGCAAGGGCTTTTGTGGAGCGTTGTGCTTGCGCGCGTCATCAGTTCTTTCCTGAACTATATGTTGAACCGCAAACTTGTGTTTGAGGATTGCTCGCGCCGCAGCGTGTTCCGGTATTACCTTGTTGCAGCCGGGATCATGGCGGCAAATTACGGGTTGCTTTCCCTCATTTCCAGGGTGATGCCGCTCGCGCTTGCCAAGCTTCTTGTGGAGCTGGCTTTGTATCCGTTAAGTTTTTACCTGCAGCGAAGGTTCGTCTTTGCGCGGGGAGAGAGGATTTCATAAAAAGAACATGAAGAAGAAGCAGAAAAAGGCCCGCGCCATCGCACGCATGGTGCTCTCGGATGCGCTTGTCTTCGGCGTTTGCCTTGTGGTGTTTGCGTATTTCCACCATGTGCGCGTAGCCCCGCTTACGCCCACGGAGCTTCCTGAGACGACTCCGAAACCCATGCAAACACCCGCTCCGCAGGCTACTCCGGCGCCGGAGGACACGCCTGAACCCACGCCTTCCGGATTGCTCGGTGGGAAGTATGCGGAGAAATTTTCGGATTCCGGCTGTGTGTTCGATGAAACGGGGTATCGCAGCGAGACGGTGGCGATCGAACTGCGGACGGAGCGCGTTTACGAAAGCATTGTGCATGTGGCGGATATTTACATTCAGGACATCGCATCCTTCCGCACGGCGGTGTACGATGAATTTGGGGATTCGCCGATGCGCGCACTTGAAATGGCGCAGCAAACGAATGCGATTACCGCTATTTCGGGAGACTATTTCTCCGCGCATTTAAACCATGGCATGCTCATTATCCGAAACGGCAAGGTTTATGTTGACAAGACGCCAAAGGGCTACGACACCTGCGTGCTGTATTATGATGGCGTGATGGAAACCGTTACGGATGAAACGTTCGACCGGGACGCGATCCTTGCGCGCAATCCATACCAGGCCTGGTGCTTCGGCCCAGCACTGTTGGATGAATCCGGCGCGGCGATTGCATCCTTCCGCGGATCAGGCATCCGCACAAACAACCCGCGCAGCGCGATCGGCTATTTTGAACCCGGCCACTACTGCTTTGTGATGGTGGAAGGACGCAGCAACGATTCTGCGGGCCTGACCCTTGAAGAGCTTTCCGCGTTTTTTGCCGCTATGGGCTGCAAGGCCGCATATAACCTTGACGGCGGAAAAACGGCTGAGATGGTCTGGGAAAACGAACTTGTGAACCCGCGCCTCGGCAGCGGCCGCGCGGTCAGCGACATCCTTTATATTATGGATATGGACGGCAAGAGCAGGGAGGGCGCGCAATGAAGCTCAAACGACTGATCCCGCACATCACGATGATCCTGGCGATGATGACGCTCACGTTTTTCGTGATCGACCGCTTCAACGAGTTCATGGATTTCATGACGAGCGAAATGAGCAAGTGGGTGTTCGCGGCGCTTGCTGTGTTTGCAATTGCCACCGCCGTGCGGCTGATTGCGGCGGACTGGAAGGGAAAGGACGAGGACGAAAGATAGGAGAATGCGGATGAAACTGACCCTGCTCGGCACCGGCAACGCCATGGCAACCCGGTGCTACAACACCTGCTTTGCTTTGCGCAGCGGTGCGGCATGCTTCCTTGTGGATGCGGGCGGCGGAAACGGCGTCCTGCGCCAGCTGGAGCTTGCACAACTACCTGCTGAATCCATTGAGGGGATGTTCATCACCCATGGCCACACGGATCATATCCTCGGCGCGGTCTGGATCGTGCGCAAGATGGCGGAGCTGATGAAAAAGGGCGTTTATGTGGGGGAATTTGTGATCCGCTGCCATCAGGAAGCGGCTGAAATGCTCAATACCTTCTGCAAAATGACGCTTGCGCCCGCACAGCTTCGCTTTGTAGGAAGCGGCATCCGCATCCAGCCCATTGCGGAAGGGGATGAATTTGAAACGCTCGGCATGCGCATCCGCGTGTTCGATATTCTTTCCACCAAGGCAAAACAGTTCGGGTTTTCCGCGATGCTGCCCGGCGGAAAGCAGCTCACTTGCCTGGGCGATGAACCGTATAACCCCGCGGCTGATGCGCGCGCCGAAGGGAGCGACTGGCTGCTTTCAGAGGCGTTCTGCCTACATGCGGACCGTGAACGCTTCCATCCATACGAAAAACACCATTCCACGGCGCGCGATGCGGGGCGCATGGCGGAAGCGCTCGGCGTGAAGAACCTCGTCCTCTATCATACGGAGGATAAAACCCTTGCAACGCGCAGGGAACGCTATGCGGCCGAGGCAAAGGAAGCGTTTTCCGGCCGGGTGTTCGTGCCGGATGATCTTGAGACGATCGAACTGGAATGATTTATGCTTTGAAGGAGCTGTACGATGGTAACGATATATGATACCTACCCGCAGATGACCTCTCTTGCGGGGGCGCCGTTCGGCCTTGGCGCATGGCGGCGCTATGCGGAAGGGATCTACCCTGCGCATCCAGGGACGGAAAGTTTCCGGGAAAAGATCGAGGCGGATGTGCGGGGATATGATTTCGAAGCGCAGATCCGCCCGGTTTTGGAAGCGGCGCTTGCCGAACCGCCGGAGCTCGAAGCCGCGCATGCTTCGTTTTTGCAGGCTGCCGAGGGGCTTGCGGAAAAACTTGCGGAGATGCTGCCCGGCATGCCGGATGTGGACGTTGTGTTTTACCTGGGCCTCTGCAACGGCGCGGGCTGGGCGACGGTGTTCCGCGGGAAACGGACGGTGCTCATCGGCGTGGAAAAGGTGCTGGAGCTTTCCTGGGGCGGCGCAAAGGACATGGAAGCGCTGCTTTACCATGAACTCGGCCATATCTGGCACGAGGCGCGGCTTGGCGGCTGGCCGGAAATGCAAACGCAGGCGGAGCGCTCGCTTTTTCAGCTGTATCGGGAAGGGATTGCGATGCGCTGTGAGCAGCTTCTTTGCGGGGATGATGCGTTTTATCACCAGGACCGCGGCGACTGGCTCCGCTGGTGCCGGGAAAACCATGCGGCGATCACGGCGGAATTCGACCGGCGCATGGCTGCGGGCGAAAACACGCAGGACTTTTTCGGAGACTGGTGCGCCTGGCGCGGGCATTCGGATACGGGGTATTACCTTGGCTGCGAATTCGTGAAGCATCTCATGAAGCGCTTGCCCCTCTCGGAAGCCGCGACGCTCTCCATTCCGGAAGTGGCGGCGGCTTTTTCAGAATATGCGCTAAAAAAATAAACCTGGAATAGCTCCGTGGCCTCAAAACAAGACGGAGCTGAATCCGCTGAAGGAACGCAAAAAGGGATTCCGCCGTTTGCGCGTCATGCCCGGGATGCGGATCAGAAGCAGAAATCCAGCCCTTTTATAGTTTGACAGGATAAAAGCTGCGCTCCGAGCGCACGTCTGCCTCCGAAAACCCGCAGGTCCGTGCGAGCTCCGCCGCCACCCGGAAGCCGTGGAGGAGCGTAAACGCACTGTGGCTGTCGCTTGAGAGGACGATGCGGCCGGAAAGCTCCTTCAGGCGTTTGAGCAAAAACGGCGCCGGGTAAGGTGCGCTGCGCCAGCCGCGGCTTATGGCGCCCGTGTTGATTTCAAAGCGCGGATGCACTTTGGAAACCGCCTCAAGCGCATCGAGCGCCGCGCTCTGATAGCGGGGATCGCGTTCATCGAACAGGCGGCCGCCCTCGTTGAATTTGGCAACGAGATCAAAATGCCCTACGATGTCTACGCGCGGCTCCGTAAGCAGGCGTGCGGCAAGCCCTTCATAATAGGCGGAGGCATAGCGGAAGGCGTCGCCGGAAAAGTGCTCCCGAATTGCGGAAACCGCCGTCTCCGGGCTTACGTCCACCGGAGAAAAACCGCCTCCCGGCAGCGGGACGTAATGCCCGGAGCCGATCACGTAATCATAAGGAGTCGTATCGGCTTCGCCGTATACGTCCTTTTCGATGCCCAGGAAGATGGGGAGCGTTTCCGCATATTCTTTGCGCAGGGCGCGAACCTCCGCTTGATAGCGGACGGCAGTTTCCGCGCTCATGCCTGAGGCAGGGTCGAATTCCACAAACGAATGCCCGGAAAAACCTAGAGCCGTAAGGCCTGCCGTACGCGCCGCCTCCGCCATTTCACGCGGCGTGGCCGCACCGTCGCAAAAGGCCGTATGCACATGAAAATCCGCGCGGACGCTCATTCCGTCATCTTCTCCTGTTTTACCTTTTTGTCGATCACATGGCGGGAGGCAAGTTCAGCGAGCACATCTTCCACGGAAATTCCCATCTGCACCATCAGCACCATCACGTGATACGCAAGGTCTGCAATCTCATACACGGTCTCCTTTCGGTCGTCCGCCTTGCCGGCAATGATGACCTCAGTGGATTCCTCGCCAACCTTCTTCAGAATTTTGTCAATGCCTTTTTCAAAAAGATAGGTGGTGTAGGAACCTTCCTTTTTTTCCGCCTTGCGGCCTTCAAGAAGCGAGTACAGCGCCTGCACGGAAAACGGTTCGTTCCCGAATATATCGTCGTTAAAGCAGGAATCCGTGCCGAGGTGGCAGGCGGGGCCGTCCTTTTCCACGTAGACCACGAGCGCATCTCGGTCACAATCCGCCTTAATGTTCACGATATGCTGCACGTTGCCGGAGGTTTCGCCCTTGCGCCAAAGCTCCTTGCGGGAGCGGGACCAGAAGCAGGTCCTGCCTTGTGCAAGGCTGATGGCAAGGCTTTCGCGGTTCATATAAGCAAGGGTCAGCACTTTGCGGCTCTGTGCATCCACCACAATGGCGGGGATGAGGCCGTTTGCGTCGAATTTCAGTTCGTTGGTGTTCAGCATGCTTGCTCCTTTATCATTCGCATGGGGACGCCCGCTTCGGCAAGCGCACGCTTTAAATCCGGTATTTTCACATCGCCAAAGTGGAAAATGGAAGCGGCAAGCCCCGCGTCCACTTTGGGAAGCGTTTGAAACAGTTCGATAAAGTGCGCCGCGCTGCCTGCGCCGCCGGAGGCGATCACGGGGACGGACACGGCTTCGCACACAGCGCAGAGCATTTCAAGGTCAAACCCCTGCTTTACGCCGTCGGTGTCAATGCTGTTGAGCACGATCTCTCCCGCGCCCAAAGAAACGCCGCGCTTTACCCATTCGATAAGGCCGAGGCCGGTATCCTCCCGCCCACCTTTTGCGAACACGCGGAAGCTGCCGCCCACGCGCTTTGCATCGACGGAAAGGACGACGCACTGGTCGCCGTATTTTCTTGCTGCATCGCGGATGAGCGAAGGGTTGCGCAGTGCGCCGGAGTTGACGCTCACCTTATCCGCACCGCATTCGAGCACGCGGTCAAAATCCGAAACGCTGTTGATCCCGCCGCCGACCGTGAGCGGGATGAACACCGTGGAGGCGACTTCGGCGAGAATTTCGGTGAAAAGCTGCCGCCCTTCGGCGGAGGCCGTAATGTCGTAAAACACAAGCTCGTCCGCGCCGCAGGCGCTGTAATACGAAGCGAGCTTCACGGGGGAGGAAACGTCGGCAAGGCCGAGAAAATTCACGCCTTTCACGACCCGCCCGTCCTTCACGTCCAAACAGGGGATGATGCGTTTTGTGATCATGCGCGCTCCTTTGCTGCCGCGACGGCTGCGGCGAGGTCAATTTTCTTTTCGTACAGCGCTTTTCCGAGAATGGCGCCGTACAGCCCAAGCCCCGTGAGCGCGCGCACATCCGAAAGGGTGGTTACCCCACCGGAGGCGACGAGCGCAAGCTGCGGGAAACGGGAGGCAAGGCGGTCATAAAGCGCAAGGTTTGTGCCGGCAAGCAGACCGTCCTTGGAAATATCCGTGCAGATGACGCCCTGCACGCCGAGGCCGGCAAGCCGGGCGAGAAATTCTTCACAGCGGACGGAGGAGGTTTCAAGCCAGCCGTGTGTGGCGACAAAACCATCCCGTACGTCTACGCCCACGGCCACGCGCGCGCCGAAGCGCCGCACCGCGCGTTCAAGGAAAGCAGGGTCGCACAGCGCCGCCGTGCCGAGGATCACGCGCCAAACGCCCACGTCAAGATAGCGCTCGATCGCTTCTTCGCTGCGCACGCCGCCGCCGAGTTCGGCTTTGAGCTTTGTTGCGGCAAGGATGCTGCTTACTGTGTTAAAATTCGGCGTATCTCCGCTTTTTGCGCCTTCAAGATCCACAAGATGCAGGTGCTCCGCGCCCGCGCGCTCAAACGCTTCGGCCAAAGCGGGCGGATTCTCGCTGTAAACGGTCATTCGGGCATAATCGCCGCGCACAAGGCGCACGGCTTTGCCTTCAAACAAATCGATTGCCGGGAAGATGTGCATGCTCTGCCCTCCCTACAGCGCGCAGAACGCGTGGAGGATGCGAAGCCCCACATCCCCGCTTTTTTCGGGATGAAACTGCGCGCCCATCACGGTTTCAAGCTCGGCCGCAGCGGTGAGCGATACGCCGTATTCGGCTGTGGCGGAAACGACGGCATCGCATTCCATCGCTGCGAAAGAATGAACGAAATATACGCATTCGCCGGCATCCACCTGTGCAAACAACGGTGATTTCGGCTTGTTCTCCGGGAAGGAAAGCGCATTCCAACCGATGTGCGGCACCTTGCGTCCCGGGCCGATCACGGGCGCAATGGGGCGTACGCTGCCGGGCAAAAGCCCAAGCCCGGCATGCTCGCCGTATTCATAGCTTTTTTCAAACAGAAGCTGCATCCCGAGGCAAATGCCCAAAAGCGGCTTGCCCTGCCGCGCTTCTTTCGTTACAACCGAAGCAAGGCCGCTTTCCCGCAGCTTTTTTGCCGCATCGCCAAACGCGCCCACGCCCGGCAGAATGATGCGGTCCGCCCGGCGCAGCGCGTCCGCATCGCCGGTGACGCAGGCGGAAGCGCCGATGCGCGCAAGGGAGCTTTTGAGCGAGAACAGGTTGCCAACGCCGTAATCGACGATTGCAAGCATCAGAGCACCCCCTTTGTGGAAGGGATTTCATCGGGCCGCTCCGGGTCGAGCCTTACGGCGGCGCGGAGCGCGCGCGCAAGCGCCTTGAAGCAGCCTTCGATGATGTGGTGCGAATTTTCTCCCGCAAGCTGCTTTATGTGCAGCGTAAGCTCCGCTTTTCGGGTGAAAGCAAGCAGAAATTCCTTCACAAGCTCCGTGTCAAACGTGCCAACCTTTTCGCTCCGAAGGGAAAGGTCACAGCAGAGCAGGCTCCGGCCGGAAAAATCGGCGGCGGCGAGGATGAGCGCTTCATCCATCGGCAAAATACAGCTCCCGTAGCGGCAGATGCCGCGCTTGCCGCCAAGCGCTTCCGCAAAAGCCTCCCCGAGTGCGATGCCGACATCCTCTACGGTGTGGTGATCGTCCACCTCCGTATCGCCCTTACAGGAAACGGAAAGGTCAAAGCGGCCGTGTGCGGCAAAAAGCGTCAGCATGTGGTTCAGAAACCCGCAGCCGGTATTGATCTCGGCTTTTCCCGCGCCTTCAAGCGCAAGCGAAAGGCGGATGTCCGTTTCTTTTGTGGTGCGGTTTATCGTTGCGGTGCGCATGCTGCGTCTCCTTTCAGGATGTCCTCAATGGCGGCAAAAAGCACTTCCATCTGTTCCGGTGTGCCGATGGTGATGCGCACATACTCCGAAATACGCGGCTTTTTGAAGTGCCGCACAAGTACGCCTTGCGCCTTCAGGGCACTGTAAAGCGTTTCACCGGAAACCGCCGGATGGCTTGCAAACAGGAAGTTCGCCTGAGAAGGAGTGAGCGTGAAGCCGAGTTCCTTGAGGCGCGCGGCGGCACGTTCCCGCGTTGCGGCGATCTTTTTGCAGTTTTCCATGTAATACGCATCGTCCGCAACGGCGGCTTCGCCCAGAAGCAGGGTGAGCCGGTTCAGGTTGTAAGGGTTTGTGGAAAAGCGGATCGTCTCAAGGTCGCGGATAAGCGCTTCGCTCCCAAGCGCGAAGCCGAGGCGCGCGCCCGCCATGGAGCGGGATTTGGAGTATGTGCGTACGACGAGGAGATTTTCATACTTTGCAAGCAGGGGAAGCGCCGTTTGCGCGCCGAAATCCACATAGGCTTCATCCACAAGCACCACGCGGTCCGGATCGCTCGAAAGGATGCGTTCGATTTCAGAAAGCGGCAGGGCCATGCCCGTCGGCGCATTCGGGTTTGCAAGCACGCGCATGCCGCGCGAAGCACAGAATGCGTCCACATCCATGGAAAAATCCGCTCTGAGCGGGATCTCCTCGGCCGCAAGCCCATAAAGCGCCGCATAAACGGGATAAAACCCGTAGCTGATGTCTGGAAATGCAACGGGCGTTTCCGCGTCGCAAAAGGCCATAAAGGCGAAGGAGAGGATTTCATCCGAGCCGTTGGCAAGAAGAACGTTTGCGGGCTTCACGCCGTAACGCGCGGCTATCGCTTCACGCAGGCGCGTGCCCGTCGGGTCAGGATAAAGGTTCAGCCGCGCAAGCTCCGCATCCGAAACGGCGGCGCGTGTGCGCGGGGAGGGGGGATAGGGCGATTCATTGGTGTTGAGCTTCACATATTGCTGATCCTGCGGCTGCTCTCCGGGGACATAGGGCGCAAGAGAAGCGAAGCGGCTGCTGAAAAAACGGCTCATTCTGCGCCCTCCTCCGATCGGATCAAAGCGCTTTTGGCGTGCGCATCCAGCCCTTCCTTCCGCGCGAAGCAGGCTACCCGTTCGCAAACGCGGGCAAGCGCTTCCAGCGTATAATAGGAAAACTGGGATTTCTTCACAAAGTCATCCACCGAAAGGGGGCTTGAAAACCGGGCCGTGCCGCTGGTGGGCAGCGTGTGGTTGGGCCCTGCGAAATAATCGCCGAGCGCCTCCGGACAATATTTCCCGAGGAATATGGAACTGGCATTTTGAATCTGCCCGAGATAGGCGAACGGCTCATCCACGCAAAGCTCCAGATGCTCCGGGGCGATTTCGTTTGCGATAGAAATGCCGTCGGCGAGCGTGGGCACAAGGATGATCTTTCCGTTGGCTTCGATGGAAGCCCGGGCGATCTCTGCGCGGGGCAGCTGCGCAAGCTGGCGTTCAAGCTCCGCCTGTACGGCTTTTGCAAGCCTTTCGCTCGTCGTTACAAGCACGGCGGAAGCATTTGCGTCGTGCTCCGCCTGAGAAAGCAAATCCGCCGCCACAAAGCGGGCGTTGCAGGTGCCATCCGCAAGAATGAGGATCTCGGACGGCCCTGCAATCATATCGATATCCACAAGCCCGAACACCTGCCGCTTGGCTTCCGCAACATAGACGTTGCCGGGGCCGACGATTTTATCCACCCGGGGAACGTGCTTTGTGCCGTATGCAAGCGCGGCGACGGCCTGCGCACCGCCGATGCGGAACACGCGGTCCACGCCGGCAACGGCTGCCGCCGCAAGGAGCTCCGGCGCAATTTTGCCGCCTTTTGCGGGCGTTGCCATGATGACCTCCCGCACGCCTGCAAGCTTTGCCGGGATGCAGTCCATCAGCACGGTGGAAGGATAACTTGCCGTGCCGCCCGGCACGTAAAGGCCCACGCGCGCAAGCGGCGTCACCTTTTGCCCGAGCACCACGCCGTTTTGTTCGCTCACCACAAACCCTTCCCGCACCTGGCGCTTATGGAACGCACGGATGTTTTCGGCGGCTTCCTGCAAAATTTCAAGGAACTCCGGCTCCACTGCATCGCATGCGGCGAAAAGTTCCTCCATGGGCACCTCGAGCGCCGTGCCTTCCGGCATGCCGTCAAACGCGGCGCAATAGCGCTGCACGGCCGGGTCGCCCTCCCGGCGCACGGCGGCAAGGATGTCCGCAACCTGCGCGGACACATCCGGCGCATCCTCCCGGCGTGCAAGCACGGCTTCCGCGCCCAGCTTGTTGGAATCAAGAATCCGTATCATGTGAAACCCCTCATTTCAGCGCGGTGAGCGCGCCAAGACGCTCCTGCATTTCGCGCACACGCGCATTTTTAAACTTATAGCTTACCTTGTTGGCGACAAAGCGGGCGCTGATGGGAACGACTTCCTCCAGAGGAACAAGGCCGTTTTCCCGAAGCGTTGTCCCCGTTTCCACGATGTCCACGATCACATCCGAAAGGCCGAGCAGCGGCGCGATTTCGATGGAGCCGTTGAGCTGAATGATGTCGATATCACGGCTTTGGGCAGCGAAGTACGCGCTTGCAATGTGCGGGAACTTGGTAGCGACGCGGAGGGCGCGCCCTGCCTCCCGGAGTGCGCCCGGGCAGCCTGCCACCATCATGCGGCATTTGCCCATGCGAAGGTCGGAAAGCTCGTACACTTCGGGCGCATATTCCAACAGGATATCCTTGCCCGCAATGCCCACATCCGCAGCGCCGCGTTCCACGTAAATCGCAACGTCCGAGGGCTTCGCCCAGAAATAGCGCACGCGCGCTTCCGCGTTTTCAAAGATCAGTTTGCGGCTGTCCTCGCGGATGGCGGGGCAGCCGAAGCCGATGCGCTCAAATAAATCGTAAGCCTTTTCGCCGAGTCTGCCCTTTGGCAGAGCGACGCTGATCCAATCCTGCAAAGCCGTTATCCCCTTGTTATCTGCTTTTTTCCGCTCCGATGCGGAGCGTTTCCCTGGCGCGCACCGCGCCGCCCTCTGCTTTGTGCACGGAAACGCGCTTGCCCGCGCCGGCAAGTTCCCGCGCGCGGCGGAGCGCCTCCGGAGCCTCTGGGTCCGTGCCGTAAAGCAGGAGCACATCAGCGTCATACGCTTCGGGCGGCGTTCCGAGGGCATCGAGAAGCCCCACGTTCACCGCAAAGCCGATGGCGCCGCCGGGCTTATGCATCCGCTGCAACAGGCTGTCATAGCGCCCGCCGGAAAGCACGCATGCGGGAAGCTTAGGCAAAAAACCTTGGAAGATCACGCCGTTGTAATAGGATAAGTCACTCAAAAGCGAAAAATCCAAATTTACGCTGCCGCAGCCCGCATGGGAAAGGGCGCTGCAAAGCGCGGAAAGCTCTTCGATTGCGGCGTGGGTGACCTCGTTTACATCGAGCGCGCGCACTGCAGGGAGCATTGCATGGGATGGGCCGTAAAGCCCGGAAAGCTGCGCTAGCTTTTCCGCAAGCGCTGCATGCACGCCGTTTGCCGCGCACAATGCTGCAAGCTCGTGCGCATTTTTTGCGCGGATGCAGGCTGAAAGCTTCGCCTGCTCCGAAGCGGTGAGGCCGGTTTCCGCAAGCAGCCCCCCCGCAAGGCCCACATGCGAAACATCCATGATGAAATCGGGCGAAAGTGCAGCAAGGCTGTCAAGGGCGAGGGAGAGCACCTCGCACATGGCATAAAGGCCGATTTCTCCGATGTATTCTAACCCTACCTGGGGGATCTCACGGAAGGAGCGTGCATCGCCGGCAGCGCGGTATACCGTTTCGCTGTAACAAAGCCGCTGGGGCAGGGAAGCGCCTTCCTTGACGCTGCGCACAATGGAAAGCGTGATGTCCGGCTTAAGCGCAAGGAGCTTGCCGCTCGGGTCGTGAAAGGTGAGGATGTTTTCAGCCTGCAAAAAACTGCGGTATTCGGCGTAAAAGTCATATTCCTCAAACCTGCTCATGCGGAATTCGCGGTATCCGTATTGTTCATACAGTGCGCGCAGCTCCAATATGGCGAGCTCGCTGCGTTTGCGCGCGGCCGGTGCGTTCATGCTGCCCTCCTAATTCAAACTGTTTGCACAAGTATAGCATACGTTGTCACTTTAGTCAAGTAGAGCGATAAATCAATAAAGCGGACAAGGCATACAATATAATCCCGACACGTGCGCCAGGATGAAAGCGGCAGGCGGATGTGTTAAAATAAAGGGAAAAGGGAAAGAAAAGGGGAGACGCATGGAGGAAAGGCCGGAACAATTACAAAAGCGTTTTTTGGAGCTTGCAGAACGGGCGTATCAAAACGGGACGTATGTATTTACGCCGTTTTTGGGAATTCAGGAGCAGAGCGTGTTCTACAAAATGGAGAAAATGCTTCCCCCTGTGCCCTGGGAGGCTTCCGGCGGTATGAATGGCTGCGAGCGCAGAATGGTGCGCTTCGGCTCGGAGGGGCTTTGCGGATATGAACAGCCATTCCCGATTGCCTGCATCGCCGTGCGGCCGCGCAGCGCAAAATTTGCGGAGCCGCTTACGCACCGGGACTTTCTCGGCGCGCTGATGGGCCTTGGCATCGAACGCGATACGCTTGGGGATATCGTGGTGCGCGAATGCGAGGCATATGTGTTCTGTGAGGAACGCATTGCCCCCTTTTTAACGGAAACCCTGAACGAGGTGCGCCGCACGCATGTGCGCTGTGCAATCGCGGAGGCGCCGCCGGAAGGCGCGCTTTGCGCCCATGTCTGGAACCTTTCACGCGGGGAAAGCCTTGCGCTGTTCCGCGCAGGGCGCGTGTTCCTGAACGGGCGGCTTTGTGAAAGCGGCGCGGCTGCGCCGCGCGAAGGCGATCTGCTTTCCGTACGCGGCTATGGGCGGTTTGTTTACCGCGGCGTGCTTGGCATAACGAAAAAAGGCAAGTATAACGCCCTGACGGAGGTTTACCGCTAGGCTCGATGCAAGCCTTACCGCAGCGGCTTGATGGGATTCAGCGATGCTTCCTCAATAAAGCTTTCACCGAGCGCATCTCTGACGCGGCGCTCCAGCGTTTCGAGGCCATAAAGGGTGCGGTCGATGAAAACAACGGTATCGTCGCGCATCACAAGGCGGGTGCCGTCCATCTTCCGCTTGCTTTTTCCCATAGGGACGATGCGGCGCACACCGTCGTAGCGGTAGGTGGATTCCTTGCCCGTCATGGTGCGGCAGGTGAAGGTTTCTTCCTCTAAAGTAACGCGCCAAAGAAGGCCGTGGAAGAAATAATACAGAGCGGCGAGCGCGAACAGGATGAAGATTGCAAGCGGAACGGGATTAAGGATAGAGCCTGTGACCACCGGCGCAAGCACGCCGAGCAACAGAAGAAGCGTGCTGAGCCAGGCCCGCCAGTCCGCCTTGATAACGATGCGCCCGGTTTGCGAACCAACCCTTGCACGTTCGGCCTTCACAGCGCTGCGCACGCGGAAATAATCCCAAAGCTTAAAAGCGGTACCCAGTACGCATAGGATGAACAAGAGCAAAAAACTAACGTATTCTTTTTCGGTCATGTATGCAGGTCTCCTTCACGTGCGCTCTTGCGAAGCGCCCGATTTTAAATAGATTCAGTAGAACATGCCGTTATCATACCAAGCTGCGGCGGGATTGTAAAGCCCGCATGCTGACCTGACCCGCGCGGCATACTAAGCGCATGGAAAAAAAACAATCGGTTTGGAAAAAATGGGCGGTCGGCCTTTTGACCGGCGCCTGTAACGGGCTGTTTGGCGGCGGAGGAGGCATGGTGGCTGTTCCGATGCTTGAAAAGGTGTGCGGGATGAAAGCCCCGAGCGCCCATGCGAGCGCCATCAGCATTATTTTGCCGCTTTCCGCTGTAACAGGGGCAATTTATGCGCTGCAGGGGGCGGTGGATTGGCAGGCGCTCATTTATGTTGCTCCCGCGCTTACAATAGGCAGCATAGGCGGCGCATTTTTAACGGGCAAGCTGAAATCCGTTTGGCTGAACCGCATTTTTACTGCGCTGATGTTTTTTGCGGGCATATGGATGGTGCTTGCATGAACTGGCTCTGGTATATCCTTTCCGGGCTTTGCGCAGGCGTTGCAGCGGGCATGGGCATGGGCGGCGGAACGCTGCTGATCCCTGTGCTGACGCTTGCGCTCGGCTTGCCGCAGCATGCCGCACAGGGCGTAAACGTGCTCGCATTCCTGCCTGCGGCCGTGGCTGCGCTTGTAATCCATGCAAAGGCGGGGCGGCTGCACCTGCGCGCCTGCCTGCCCATTATCTTTGCGGGGGCGCTGGGCGCTCTCGCTGCATCCTTCCTTGCGGGCAGGATTGACGCACCGTGGCTCCGGAGGATGTTCGGCGGATTTTTAATCCTTTTGGCATGCCTGCGTGCTTTTGGAAAAAGGTTAAAAAAATAACAGGAACGTCATTGAAAACACACATCTGAAATCGCAAAAATTCTAGAATTGTGGCAAAAAATCGTGCAAATTTGATGCAAGTCGAAAATATATGTGATATAATATCGCTTGGAAATTCTGTTCATACAATTACTATATGAGCGATTTTATTCAACTCCGAAAGGCTGGTGCTTTATTTGCCGAAGTATTCATTCAAGGGCGGCGTACACCCCATGCATGGTCAGCATGAGGGGAAGATGCCAACCCGAAACATCCCCATTCGAGACTTCGTGTCCGATACGGTATGCATTCCCATGGGAATGCATCTGGGCGCTCCCTCCAAACCCTGCGTGAACAAGGGCGACCTTGTAAAGATCGGCCAGGTGATTGGCGAGCCGGTGGGCGGCCTTGGGCTGCCTGTGCATGCGAGCGTCTCCGGCGAGGTCACGGCTGTGGAGGAACGCCAGCATCTGGGCGCAGCTCCCGTGATGTGCGTTGTGATCCGAAACGACTTTGCGGATGAATGGGTGGAAAGCATCAAGGGCTATGGCAATGTGGAAACCGTTGATCCTGCAGTTGTTATCCCGGCCGTGAAAGCTGCCGGCATCTGCGGCATGGGCGGCGCATCCTTCCCCACGCATGTGAAGCTGTCCGTTCCCGAAGGAAAGACCTGCGACACCATCATTCTCAACGGCGCCGAGTGTGAAACCTTCCTCACAGCGGACTTCCGCCTGATGATAGAGCATTCCGGAAAAATCGTGGACGGCCTGCGCGCCGTCATGCGGGCGCTCAATGTAAAGCGCGGCGTCATTGCGATTGAAGATAACAAGCCTGAGGCGATTGAAGCCATGCGCAAGGCGGCGTCCGGCCGCGAGGGTGTGGAAATCGCCGTGATGCGCACCAAGTACCCGCAGGGCGGCGAAAAGCAGCTCATTAAGGCGGTAACCGGCCGCGAAGTGCCGAGCGGCAAGCTCCCCATTGAGGTGCATACCATCGTGATGAACGTGGGAACTGCTGCGGCTGTGGCGGATGCGGTGATCGACGGGCGGCCGTTGATCGACCGTATCACAACGGTGACGGGCTGTGTTCAGCATCCTGCCAACCTGCGCCTTCGGATCGGCACAATCATCGCCGATGTGATCGGCGAATGCGGCGGCTTCTCGGAAGAACCCGGCAAGATCGTATTTGGCGGCGGCATGACCGGCCTTTGCGTTCCGGATACGGATGTTCCGATGACCAAGGCAAACAACGGCATCGTAGTGTATAACGTAAAAGACGCGCGCAGCGTGGATGAATCTCCCTGCATCCGCTGCGGGCGCTGCGTTGAGGCCTGCCCCATTGGCCTGGATCCCTATCGCATCAAGCATTATTGCGACAGGGGCGACCTTGCTTCCGCAAAGGAGCACCACGTGATGGATTGCATCCTCTGCGGCTGCTGCTCCTACAACTGCCCGGCAAGGCGTTGGTTGACGGCGTCCTTCAAAAACACAAAGGACGCGATTGCGCTTGAAGCAAGGAGGAAGAAGTAACCATGAAGCTTTACCTTTCCACGGCGCCGCACATTCGCAGCGGAGCCAACACGCAGGTGCTGATGCGCGATGTGCTGATTGCGCTTCTCCCCACAACGGCAGCGGGCATCTACTATTTCGGCCTTTCCGCTGCGATGGTGATCGCCGTCTCCATCCTTTCGTGCGTGCTGTTTGAATACCTCTGGCAGCGCATCACGAAGCAGCCCATCCGCATCTATGATCTTTCGGCAGCCGTTACGGGCCTGATTCTCGGCCTCAACCTGCCCTCTACCGCAGCCTGGTGGATGCCCGTAGTCGGCGCGCTGTTTGCAATTGTCATCACCAAGCAGCTTTTCGGCGGCATTGGCGACAATTTTCTGAATCCGGCGCTGCTCGCACGCGCGGTGCTGCTTGCAAGCTGGCCGGCCCGTATGACGGGCGCGACCGCCTATGCGCTGCCCACCTGTTGGAGCGGTGCGGACGCCGTGACTTCCGCAACGCCGCTTGCGGGCTATGAAGCCAACACCATGGATCTTTTCCTTGGCAACATTCCCGGCAGCATCGGCGAAGTCTGCAAGGCGGCGATCCTTCTCGGCCTCATTTACCTGCTTGTGCGCAGAGTGATCTCCTGGCGCATCCCCGTTACCTTCCTTGCGGTGTTCGCTGCGCTTTCGGCGCTGGTCGGCCAGAACGTACTCAATGAACTGCTGATGGGCGGCGTACTCTTCGGCGCGGTGTTTATGGCAACGGATTACACCACGAGCCCCATGAACCCTCGCGGCCAGTTCATTTATGCTGCGCTCTGCGGCGTGCTCGTTTGCGTAATCCGCAACTTCGGCGCGTACCCTGAGGGCGTCACCTATGCCATCCTCATCGGCAACATCGTGACTCCGCTGATCGACAAGTACGACAAACCCCGGCTTTACGGCCGCCTGAAGAAGCAAAAGAAGGAGGGAACCGCCAATGCCTAAGAAGGAAAAGAGCCTTTCAAGCGTGTTTATGAACGGCATCATCGCCGAAAACCCCACGCTCAGGCTGGTGCTCGGCACCTGCCCCACCATCGCTTCCACAACGAGCGCGGTCAATGCGGTCGGCATGGGGGCGGCAGCCACGTTCGTGCTCGTCGGCTCCAACGTGGTAATTTCACTGCTGCGCAACATCATCCCGGATAAGGTGCGCATCCCTGCGTTCATCGCAGTGATCTGCACGTTCGTGACCATTGTGCAGATGTTCATGCAAGCATTCCTGCATGATTTGTACGAGAGCCTGGGTGTGTTCATCCCGCTCATCGTGGTAAACTGCATCATCCTTGCGCGCGCCGAAGCGTTCGCAAGCAAAAACGGCGTGTTGGCTTCCGCGGTGGACGGCGTCGGCATGGGCTGCGGCTTCACGCTTGCAATCACCTGCATCGCCATCATCCGTGAGCTTCTCGGCAACGGCACCATCTTCGGCCTCAATGTGTTCGGAGCGGACTATGAGCCCATGCTTCTCATGATTCTTGCGCCGGGCGGCTTTATGGTGTTCGGCGGCGTGCTGGCCATATCCAATCTGGTTACCCAGCACTTTGAAAAGAAGAAAAAGGATGAGAAAGGGGTCATCCACGCATGAGCGAGATTGCAAAAATCCTTTTGTTCATGGTGAGCTGCGTGCTTACCAACAACTACATTTTCTCCCGCTTCCTGGGATGCTGCCCGTTCCTCGGCGTTTCCAATAAGGTGGAAACCGCAGCGGGCATGGGCATTGCGGTGACGTTTGTTATGGCAATCGCCTCGCTGTTCACGAAGCTGCTGTATGACCTTGTGCTTGTGCCGCTTTCGCTCGAGTATCTGAACACCATCGGGTTTATCATCGTGATTGCAAGCCTTGTGCAGTTGGTTGAAATGTTCCTGAAGAAAACGAGCCCGTCGCTTTACCGCGCACTGGGGATCTATCTCCCGCTTATCACCACCAACTGCGCGGTGCTGGGCGTGACCATCCTGAACATCAACAGCGGATACAACCTGTTCTATTCCATCCTCAACGGTACGTTCGGCGCGCTCGGCTTCCTGCTTGCGATCGTTCTGATGGCCGGCGTGCGCGAGCGGCTGGAAACCTCGAAGGTCCCACAATGCCTCAAGGGCTTCTCCGGCTCGCTCATCATGGCAGGCCTGATGGCGGTGGCGTTCATGGGCTTCTCGGGCCTTGGAAATTAAGGAGGTAAAGACATGGACTGGATTCCCGTTATACTGGCATTTTCCGTGCTCGGCGTGATCGGCCTGATTTTCGGCCTTGTGCTTGAGTTCGCGGATAAAAAGCTGAAAGTGGAAACCGACCCGCGCATCGCGCAGGTGCGCGAACTCGTGGGCGGTGCAAACTGCGGCGCATGCGGCTTTGCGGGCTGCGATGCGTTTGCCGAAGCCGTTGTGGAAGGCAAGGCAAAGCCGAGCGGCTGCCCCGCTGCAAATGCGGAGGCCGTTGGCGCGGTGCTGGGCCTTTCGGTTGAGCAGGGCGAAAAGATGGTTGCCCGCGTGATCTGCCAGGGTCACAACGGCGTTGCAACCGAGCGCTATGAATACGATGGTTACAAGAGCTGCGCAACCGCGGCGGGCGTAGCGGGCGGCCCCAAGCAATGCCGCTTTGCCTGCATCGGCTTGGGCGACTGCGCGCGCGTGTGTGCGTTTGGCGCGATCAGCATGGAAAACGGCATTGCAAAGATCGATGAAAACAAGTGCGTGGCTTGCGGCAACTGCGTTGACAAGTGCCCGCGCAATGTCATCCGCATTACACCTGCAGAAACGAAGGTTATCGTGCTTTGCCGGAACAGCGATTCCGGCCGCGTAGCGCGTGCCGCTTGCATGAAGGCGTGCATTGCCTGCCAGCGCTGCGTAAAGACCTGCAAATACGGCGCGATCACGGTTGAAAACGGCTTTGCAAGGATCGATCCTGAAAAGTGCACGCGCTGCGGCGAATGCGCAAAGGTTTGCCCCTGCGGCTGCATCGTGGATTATTCCGTGGTGACGCCTGACGAATAAACGAATCACGAATTAAAAAGCGGAGGACAACGTCCTCCGCTTTCAGTTATCTTTTTATGCCGCAGTGGGCTTCCCAAAAGTCCGGTCCGTCCAGGCGCGCATCTTCTTGTTGTAAATGAGGAAGTAAAGCGGGATGCACGCGACCAGCCCCGCGTAAATATCAAGCACGGAATGCTGCTTAACAAACACCGTTGCAAGGGTGATCAGGATGGCGAGCAGGACGGCTCCTGCTTTCATCCAGGCGAAACGCCGGGCCTTAAAGCACTTTGTGTCGAACAAAGCAAACACGACGAGCGCCGACCCGATCACATGGATACTCGGCAAAACGTTTGTGTTGGTGTCCGCCGCGTAGATCAGGCCCATCATGCGTGTGAAAATGTTGTCCCGCTCAAAAACGGCGGGGCGCAGGTTCTGCCCGTTGGGGAAAAGGGCAAAGAATATGATGCTCGCAGTAAAACTGACTGCGATTGCAATCATGTAGCGGCTGAAAGCCGGCGCATCGTGGAACAGCAGATACAGTCCGGTTACGACCATGAACGGATACCAAAGGTAATATGGAATCACAAAGTATTCCACGAAGGGGATCAGGTCGTCCAGCGGCGTATAGGATACCCAGTAATTGGAATCGGAAGGCACATAGCTTTCCACCCAGAAAAAGCCGATCAGATAAATCGGCAGATACAGCGCAAGCCATGCGTGCTTGTTTTGCTTCAGCCAGTTGGAAATCCGTCTTATCATGTTTCGTTAACCACCAACCTCAATGCGTTATGCAGATTTTCCACAATAATATCCGTTTCGCCCCTTGCGTATTCACCATCGAGCGTCCATGGAACGGCGGCGGGCGAATGAATCACTGCCCGGGCGGCCGTGCAGGCATGGATCAGCTTATCGTCATATTGCTGCGTTTGCAGCGAATAGAGAATGCGGCTTAAATCCATCGGAGCCGTCGGCATTTTGATGAGCGTAATCTCAAAAAGCCCGTCGTCAATGATGACGCGCGTGGGATCCATCGTTAAAAAGCCGGCGATGGAGGTGGAGTTGCTGATTGCGCCGAAGATATAGTCGTCCTCAAACGCATTGCCGCTGTCCGTTTCAAGCCGCATATGGATGGGGCGGATGTTCGCAAGATCCTTCATGCCTTCAAAAATGTAGGCCAGGTGTCCAAGCATGTTCTTTACTTCCTGCGGGGTGCTGTAAGCGGCTTCCGTAAACGCGCCGAAGGAGGCAACATAGGAGAAGCAGCGGCCGTTGAAGCTCCCGAGGTCAATTGTGCGCGGCCTGCCTTCCATAATGTCGCGTGCAGCCTGCATGACATTGGAAGAGATCTTGAGGCTTGCCGCAAAATCGTTTGTGCTGCCGGCAGGTATGTAGCCAAGCGGACAATCTGCGCCTGATTTGAGCAAACCCTCAATTACTTCGTTGAGCGTGCCGTCGCCGCCGATGCAAACGATAAGGTCGGCCTCAGCCGCGTGGGTTCGTGCGAATTCAGTGCCATCGCCGCGTTTCCCGGTCATATAAGCGGTGCTTACATAGCCGTAATCGGAAAACAGGCGGAGCAGGTCTGGCAGGTAGCGATTGGCCTTCTTGATCCCTGCGCAGGGGTTCATAACGAGCAGAAGCCTTTTCTCCAAGGGGTTACACCTCCAATAAACCGAATGATGGCTTGCGCTGCAGAACAAAACCCGAACCTCCAAAAAGATGGGGGTTCGGATTTTATTTTATCCCAAGAAACGGAGCGCGTCAACAACCCGCTATTTTGAGGAGTGTCCAATCGCGCGGTTAAAAGAAATCAAAGAGAGAAAAGGGAATTTGAGCCCCCGGGTT
>DCKB01000075.1 GCA_002320595.1 Christensenella sp. UBA1685 | reverse complement strand
CAGCGTCGCTTCTACGACTCCCATCGCTTCTACTCGCTTGCCGACTTCGATGCACAGCTCGCTGTGCATCGAAGAGCCTCCAATAACCGTCCTATGCGCCCTTTACAGTATTGCTCGCCCAACCTTTTCCTTCGTTGCTATACCGTCCAACATCTTTGACAAACCTACATAACGCTGACATTTTGGAGTGTCATTCCGTTGAGCGGGCATTTCTTTCCAAAAGGTTTAAAAAGGTTGTCAGTAAACGCGGTTTCAAACAGCGGGAAGTATGTTATAATTACATTATAATGATATTAATTTCGGAGAGCGAAGGATAACCGCTTTCATAAACGGAGGAGGACGCCATGGCCAAACGCATTTTGCTCGTCGACGATGAACCGCTGATCCTCAAGGGGCTGAAGTTTTCTTTGGAGCAGGACGGCTATGAAACCGATACCGCGGCCGACGGCGAGGAGGCGCTCGCAAAAATGCGGAACGGGGGCTATGATATTGTTCTTCTGGATGTCATGCTGCCCAAGCTTTCCGGCATCGAAGTATGCCAGAACATCCGGGAAACAAGCAATGTGCCCATCATTATGCTCACTGCAAAGGGCGAGGATATGGACAAGATCCTTGGCCTTGAATATGGTGCGGACGATTACATGACAAAGCCGTTTAACATCCTTGAGGTGAAAGCACGCATCAAAAGCATTCTTCGGCGCACGGGCGCTGCACCGGAAGCGCCAAAGCTGGAATTGACCGTGCGCGACATCGCCATCAACATCGGAAACCGCAGCGTGGTCGCCCATGGCGAGCCGGTAAACCTTACGGTAAAAGAATTTGACCTGTTGCAGCTCTTTATGAACAATCCGGGCAAGGTATACAGCCGGGACGAGCTGCTTGAAACCATTTGGGGATTCGACTATCTGGGGGATGTGCGCACCGTGGATGTGCATATCCGGCGCCTGCGCGAAAAGATTGAAAAGGATTCCACCAAGCCCGCTTATATCATGACCAAATGGGGAGTTGGATATTACTTTGCGCAATAGGGTTCTTGGCTCCATCCGCAGCCGAATGGTTGCAATTTATCTTCTGGTGACAACGGTTGCGCTCTTTGCGATCAGCTTTGTGATCTCGGGGCTTGTGGAATCGTTCTTAGTGACCCAGCGCACGGAAACGCAATCCGAGGAAACGATGCGCCTTGCGCTGGAGCTTGCGCCAAAGCTTGACCCTTCTGACACGAACGAGCTTTATGATTTAATTGTTGAGCGAGCGCAGACAATGAACGGCAGAATCCTTGTTCTGGATGTTGACGCCGTGGTGCGCGCCGATTCAGCTTCCTATCAAAATGGGTTCCAACTGCCTTACCGCGAGGTGCGGGATGTGCTTGTTGCGGGCAAACAATCTTCTTATGGGTTTCATAAAATTGACCGGACGGATGATGCGGAGAACAATATTTGGACGCGCGCCGAGCAGACGGTTTGGGCGGTCTATTATACTGCGCCCATTACGCTGGATGGGTTTTATGTTGGAGCCGTGCTGTTTTCAACGCTGCTGCAAGACGTAGAGGACGCCGTGAACAGCATCATTACGAAAATTACCGTCGCCTTTTTGGGGGTGGTACTGGTGATGGCCGGATTGAGCTTTGCAATGTCCAATGTGGTTACAAAGCCGATTTTGGAGCTGACGAACGCAATCCGCCGCATGGGAAAACAGGGGGGAGGCGTGCGCGTGGAGGTGCACGGCACCGATGAAACGGTGGAGCTTGGGCGTGCCTTCAACAGAATGAGCGAGCAAATTGAAGCGCACGACCGCGTGCGCGACGAATTCGTTTCCAACGCTTCACACGAACTGAAAACGCCGCTTTCCACCATGAAACTGCTTTCCGAATCCATCCTTTATGAGGAAAACCCGGATCCTGCGCTGATGAAAGAGTTCTTTCAGGACGTAAACCATGAAGTGGACAGGCTTTCACGCGTAATCACGGATCTTTTGCGCTTGGTACAGATCGATGAAACGGAAAGCAAGGTGCAGGCTGTGCCTGTACGGCTGGATGCCGTGGCGCACCGCGTACTGGAACGCCTGCAGCCGCTTGCCGACAAGAAGGGGATTGCGCTGCGTGCCGCGCTGCAGGAGGCGACGGTTGCCGGCGACGCCATGCGCCTTGAACAGGTGGCTACGAATCTGATCGAAAATGCGCTGAAATATACCGACGAAGGGCATGTGGAGGTTCGTGTGCTTACCTCCGATGAGGAAGCGCTGCTTCGCGTTACGGACACCGGAATTGGCATTCCCGAAGAGGCGCAGACGCATGTGTTTGAACGGTTTTACCGCGTGGATAAAGCGCGTTCGCGCGGAACGGGCGGAACAGGGCTTGGCCTTGCCATTGTGGAACGGGTTGTGGCGCTATACAACGGCTATGTCGAGGTGGAAAGCAAGCTGGGCGAGGGAAGCACATTCACGGTGCATCTCCCGCTTTGCCGCACGGACGCGGCGGAGAAAGGAGGAACAGCATGAGAAGCCGCAGGAAAAGGAACTTTGCGGCGCTGCTCGCAATGCTGCTGCTCCTTTGCGGGTGCACCAGCCTGAAAAGTATTCAGGAGGACAGCGTGCGGGAAGATCTTCCGCAGATTGATCCGGAAGCGGGAACGACAAGAAGCATTACCGCCACGCTGTATTACAGGCTTTCCAACGAACCATACCTTGTGGCGATCCGGCACAGCCTTACAGTGCGTTCTAACGAAAGCGCTGAGGATGCGATTGTACGTACCCTGCTTAGCGGCGTACCGCCGCTTGCTGAAAATGTAAGCAATGCATTTTCGGATGGCACGGAAGCGCTGGAGATTGCACGTGACGGGAGCATCTTGTACGTTACGCTTTCTGAAGAATACCTTGATGATTCGGCGCTGCGCGAAGTAAAAGAAGAATCCTCTCAATTGCTTGCACGCGAGGAAATTACGGAGGCGGAATACAATGCCCGCATTGCGGCGGCAAAAGAGGCGCTCTATGCCGACAGACGCGCGGGATTATATGCAATCGTCAACTCAATTACGGCGTATGCGCCGGAAATCCGCGTCATGCTTTTGGTCAACCGAAAGGGAACTGCGGCAGAGCGCCTGCGCTATGACGAGCTTGGAATTGAGGATATGGGAGGCGCGGTTTCCAGCCTGCTTGAGCCCATGGAATTTCAGGAAGATGTGCTGGCTACCCCGGCAAGCATTGTAGAGTGCATCCTGCGGCACATGAAAGCCGGTGAGCTGGATGAAATTTACGGGCTTTTTGCGGAAATGGAGAGCGGAGAAGGGCAAAAACCGGCTTACGCAGAGTTTGAAGCGGCGCTCAATGCCGTTGGCCGCGTCACGGACTATGCGGTCTACGATTACACCGTGGGGCAAAACGCCAATTATGCAAGCGTAGAGGCGGAGATTGAGCTCACGGATGGGGAAAGCCACGCGCGGCGGATTATACGCACGCGGCTGCAATTGAAAAATGAGGGGGAAATATACCGGGTTGGATATTATGCTTTCCTGGATGCATTAGGAGAAAAGGCATGAGAAGGATCAAAGCCTGCGCCTGCTTGTTGGCGCTGCTCATTTTTGCCGCGGCGCTTGGTGGGTGTACAGCCACGAATGAGATTCCGCCCGCCATCATTCTAAGCGACCGCATGCCGCCGGAACGCGGGGAAGCTGTGAATAAGAGCTCATTTGAGGCGGAATTGTACTTCCTGTCTCAGGACGAAAAAAGCCTTAAAGTGCAAAAGCGCGAGGTGTTTTATGACACGCAGACCAGCCGCGCCGAGGCGGCGCTCAATGCGCTGATCGCCGGGCCGGACGTGGACAGGCCGGATCTTAAAAGGAGCGTTTCCGCGCTGTCCCGGCTGAACCGGGTAGAGCTATGCGGCGAAGTCTGCAACGTCTATTTTGAAGTTGATAAGTTTATCCCGAGCGCTACGGAGTGGCTCAAAACGCGCGCTGCCGTTGCAGCCACGGTGGCCGCTGCCGAGGGAGTCGATACGGTCAACGTTTACTTTTATGAACAGGAACTTGGATATCTGGGGTATACGCTTGGCAGCATGTCCCCGCTGGAAGAAGAACTTCCTATATATCTAAGAAACATGGAGCGGACGTATAAGGCGCTTTATAAGGCTGAAAGCGGTACGGCCATCACGGAGGATACGCAGTATGTCACGCAGATGGCAACGCTCTACTTTGCAAATGCGGGAGGCGCGCTGCTTACGGCACGCAACGCGGAAGTAAGCTATCCTGAAGGAAGCACAAAGTCCGAAATAGCGAAGCTGCTGATTGAACGGCTTGCCGGCGGAGACGCGCAAGGCAGCCTTGAACCGGTTTTGCCTGTTGACTTCAAGCTCCTTTCCGATCCAAAGGTTATATACAGCGGAAAGATGGAAAGCGGAGTGGAAGATACGGAGAGCGATTGCATCATCGAACTCGTAATTGAACAACCGGATGCGGCCAACTATGATGAAGCGATTATGTGCGGCGCGCTGACACTGACCATAACCGGATTCATTCCAAACGTGAACGGAGTTCGGATTTGTATCGGCGAAGAAGCGCAGCCTGCCGCGCCGGTGAATCAGAAGGATGAGGAACAAGCCGGAGGTACAGCGGCGGAGACGGAAAACATCAATATTCTGCAAACGCTCGGAGGGGATGTGCTTCGCCGCGTAGATTTTACCGATCGGATAGGGCATGAAATCACCCTCTACTATCCGGATGCAGACGGAGCCGTACTATATGGGATCAAGCGGATCATCCCACAGGCTGCGGCGTACGATCCGCATGCGCGGCTACAGGAACTGCTCGGCGGCGTTGCCGATCCCGGCGTTGCCTATCCGCTGTTTACGGCGGAGGATGTGAAGGATGTTTACTTGAGCGGGAATGTTGCGGTGATCGATTGGGCGGAAGGGTTCACGCAGAAGCTGCGTGCTTTTCTGGATGGAGATTCTTCCATGGCACCGTCAAGACGCGAAAGCATGTTCATTTACGGCGTGGTGAATACATTGACCGACATGCCCATGATCTCCAGCGTTTGGATGCTTGAAAACGGAAAGAAACTGGACACGGTTGGGCAGATCTATTTGGGCAATGCGCTTGTGCGCAACCCAGGGTTGATTGTGGAGGAGTAAAGCGCATGGAAGGATTTGAGTTTAAAACGGAAAACAGGATCGTGGTTGGAATGTCCGGCGGCGTGGATTCCTCTGTTGCTGCCCTGCTGCTGAAACAGCAGGGATATGACGTAGCCGGCGTGTTCATGAAAAACTGGGAAGAAACGGACGAGGATGGCGTCTGCACGGCAACGGCGGATTATGAGGATGTGCGCCGCGTCAGCGAGCAGATCGGGATTCCGTATTACACGGTCAACTTTGCCAAAGAATACAGAGAGCGGGTATTTTCTTATTTTTTGGAGGAATACCGCGCGGGGCGCACGCCCAATCCGGATGTGCTTTGCAATTGCGAAATCAAGTTCAAAGCCTTTTTGGATTTTGCTTTGCGCACCGGAGCTTCCGCCCTTGCAACGGGGCACTATGCCCGCCTCAGGCGGGAGGGGGATGCCGTGCGCCTTTTGCGCGCGGCCGATGCGGGCAAGGATCAAACCTATTTTCTTGCAGGATTGACGCAGGCACAGCTTGCCCGTGCGATGTTCCCGGTGGGGGGGTTACAAAAAAAGGAACTTCGGACCATTGCTGCGGAAGCCGGGCTTGCAACGGCGCTGAAAAAGGATTCAACGGGAATCTGCTTCATTGGAGAACGCAACTTTAAACGCTTTTTGATGCAGTATCTGCCTGCGCAGCCGGGTGAGATCGTGACGCTTTCCGGGAAGGTGATCGGCAGGCATGACGGGCTCATGTATTATACGCTCGGACAACGCCGCGGGCTTGGAATCGGCGGACAACGCGAGGGGAGCGGAGAAAGCTGGTTCGTGATCGGGAAAGACCTTGCGCGCAACCTGCTCATCGTGCAGCAGGGAGAGCATGAAGAACTGCTTTCGCTGGGGCTGCATGCACCCCAAATGCATTTCATCGCAGGGGAAGCGCCGGCGCGTACCTTTGAATGTACGGCGAAGTTCCGGTATCGCCAGCCGGATCAGGCTGTGCGGGTCACGATGGACAGGGAAGGCTGCACGATTGACTTTTTGCAGCCGCAGCGTGCTGTAACACCCGGACAGTGGGCGGTGCTTTACGACGGGGAGGTATGCTTGGGCGGAGGCCCCATCGGGGAAACGAGGCCGCTCAAAGAGATCAGGTTGGGCGACCAGAAGCAAAGCAGAAATTAAGGGAAGAGAATGATGAAAAAACTATATTATAACGGAACTGTGCTGACGATGGATACGCCGCTTTATGCAGAGGCAGTTTGTACGGAAAACGGAAGAATCTGCGGCGTAGGGAAAACGGAAACGCTGCTTAGCTGCTGTGTGGGGAAGGAGGCCGAAAAAATCGACCTTGCGGGGCGAACGCTCATGCCCGCATTCCTTGATGCACACAGCCATTTTTCCGCTGTCGCAAATGCGCAGCTTCAGGCTCCTTTGGATGAAGCATACAGCTTTTCCGATATTGAGGAGCGCATTCGTGCTTTTGTCAGCGAAAACAATGTGAAACCGGGCGAATGGGTCATTGCAAAGGGATACGACCACAACCAGCTTGCTGAAAAAAAACATCCGGCGGCGAAAATCCTGGATATCGCGTCGCCCGAGAACCCGCTTGTGATTCAGCACAAGTCGGGGCATATGGGCGTATTCAACACACGGGCGCTGGAGATGCTTGGAATCACATCCGAAACGGAATCCCCTGCAGGCGGGCTGATCGAAAAAACGGCGGATGGGCAGCCAACCGGATATATGGAAGAAACGGCATTCGTTTCCAACCTGCAAAGAATACCGATGCCGGATTTTTCCGCGTTGCTTGCCGCATATGAAACGGCACAGCGGAAGTGCGCTTCCTACGGGATCACCACGGTTCAGGAAGGCTTTTTTGCAGAACAGCTTGCGCCGCTGTATCACGGGCTGCTGGAGAAGAAGCGGCTTTGGCTTGATGTTGTCGGTTATGCGGATGCAGCAAGCGGCGATGCGCTCCTGCGTGAATTCCCTAAAGCTGTAAAACAGTATGACCGGCATTTCAAGCTTGGCGGATATAAAATGTTTCTGGATGGTTCACCCCAGGGCCGCACAGCCTGGATGCGCACGCCTTACCGTGACGCCCCGGATTATTTCGGTTATGGAACGCTTTCGGATGCGAAGGTACGGGAGTTTATTCGCCTTGCTTTTGCGCAACAAATGCAGATCCTTGCACACTGCAACGGAGATGCCGCCGCCGAACAGTATATCGATGCCGTTGCGGAGCTGGAGAGGCAGAAAATGGACGTCGCTGCATTGCGGCCGGTTATCATCCATGCGCAGCTTCTCGGGCGGGATCAGCTTCCACGCGTGCGTTCCGCCGGACTGCTTCCTTCTTTTTTCGTCGCGCATGTCTATCATTGGGGAGATGTGCATATTGAGAATTTCGGGCGCGCACGAGCAGACGAGATCAGTCCGGCTGCATCGGCTTTGGGGGAGGGAATTCAGTTTACCTTCCATCAGGATGCCCCGGTGATCGAGCCGGATATGATCGAAACCGTTTGGTGTGCTGTAAACAGGAAAACGAAGGCGGGAGAGGCGCTCGGGGCGAGCGAACGGATCAGCACGCTCGAAGCACTCCGCGCAGTTACGCGAAACGCGGCCTACCAATACTTTGAAGAAGACGAAAAGGGGAGCATCCGAAACGGAAAACGGGCGGACTTCGTGATTCTTGACAGGGATCCATTAAAAACGGATCCTGCGAAGCTCCGGGAGGTTCGCGTGCTTGAAACGATCAAGGATGGAAATACGATTTATAAGGCATAAGAAAAAAGGGCAACCGCGGCGTTAAATGCCGGGCTGCCGAAGAAGCATATCAAAAATTGGACGATACCGTGAGGGATCGCCGCTGGTGTGAAACTCCACGCCGCCAGGCTCTCCCGCATCGCTTGCCATGTTGTGTTCTTCAAGAACGCGCGCAAGCTGGTGCGCGGTTGCCTCATTTCCATCGAATAATTTGCAGGCACCGGAAAAATGCATCGTTGCATAACGGCGGATGGCGTTGCGGATAAAAACGTAATGGGTGCAGCCGAGCACAATTCCGTCGATTTGCATAGTATGGTAAGCAGAAAGGTAAGTGTCAAGCAGATCATCGAAGGCATTCTCTGCAAAAATGCCCTGTTCGATGCGCTCGACAAGACCCGGGCAGGGAATATTGAGGATGCGGGAAGGATCGGGCATGCGTGCCTGCAAATCAAGGTACCGCTGTAAACGGGTTGTGGCCCGTGTGGCCATCATGAGAATCTTGCCATATCCCGGCTGCATGCATGCGGGCTTGATGGCGGGTTCAACGCTGACTACGGGAACATCAAGCTCGTTGCGGATCCGTTCGATGCAAGTTGCCGTTGCCGTATTGCAGGCAATAAGAATCGCTTTGACGCCTTGATTTGCAAGGGTATGCGCACAACGCAGCGTAAGCTTGGTGATTTCCGCTTCTGTACGGTCCCCATAGGGAGCATTGCGGTTGTCTCCATAATATATAAATCTTTCATGGGGCAGAACGCGAATGGCTTCACGCAGCACGCTTACCCCGCCAAGGCCGGAATCAAATACGCCGATTGAACTTTCCATGGTAGCAACAAACCTCCACCTACCGCGCGAAAAAGGCGCAGAGCTGACCCGTGTTTTTACGTTGTAGATTATACGCGGAAAGGGGCAAGGATGCAAACAGAAGATTTTTCGTCAGAATTTTCAAAAAAGGGATTGACAT
>DCKB01000077.1 GCA_002320595.1 Christensenella sp. UBA1685 | reverse complement strand
GCGCAACTTATTGTACCTTATCGGCGGAAGCGATTGAAGAGCGCCGTAACAAGGGCAAATGTGCATGAGGCAGGCGTAAGGGCTCAAACCGCAGCGATGAATTGGGCATGCGCATTCAAGCACTGCGAAGTTACCCGACATAACCCGCAGCATAGCAAAAAGCCCCGAAATGCGGGGCTTTTTCCTTGGCTGCGGAACTAGGATTCGAACCTAGACAATACGAGTCAGAGTCGTAGGTGCTACCATTACACAATTCCGCAACATTCTTTTGTAAAAGTAATCCCAGAGTGCCGTACACCCTCATTATAACACCCGCCTCTCGGCAGGTGGGTGTATTGTGGCGGCTTCTGCTTACCAAGCACATTGAAGGTGGCATCAGCACAACCAACGCATACTCCCGAAGTTACTCTGTGGGTTTATAAGGAAGGCGCACGCACACCACAGGATTATGATGGTGGGATTAGTTGGGATCGAACCAACGACCTCTACGATGTCAACGTAGCGCTCTGACCAGCTGAGCTATAACCCCGTTCGCTTTGCGCAAATACTATTATACATATTTTTGAGCGGTTTGCAAGCCTTTTTTCTCCGCCTGCGTACAGGCAAACCTAAAAACGCAGGCGGGCAGGCACAATTTACACTAAATTTTTTTGTCAAGCGCGTGCATCTGCGCAATCAATGCCGCAGGATCTTCCGCTTTGAATATGCTGCTGCCGGAAACAAGCATCATGGCTCCGGCCTCGGCTGCAAGAGCAGCCGTTTCCGCATTGATCCCGCCATCCACCTCAATCTCGTACCGATAGCCATATTCTCTGGCAAGCTGTACAAGGCGCTCAATTTTGCGGAGCGCACCCGGAATAAATTTTTGTCCTCCTGCACCTGGGTTCACGCTCATTACCAGAACAAGATCGCACTCGGAAAGCGCTTCCTCCACCATGCAAACGGGCGTTGCAGGGTTCAGGGCGATCCCCGCTTTCATCCCGGCCATTCGAATTTTCTGCAAGGTACGGTGGCTGTGCCGATCCGCTTCAACATGAAAGGTAAAATAGTCTGCGCCCGCATCGCGAAATGAAGCGATATACGTTTCCGGATGTTCCACCATAACATGCACATCAAGCGGAAGTTTCGTATATGGGCGTACCGCCCTGCACATTTCCGCGCCGAAGGTAATCGCCGGCACAAAGGTGCCGTCCATCACGTCAAAATGCACCGCATCGGCGCCCCAGGCGGCAAGGCGCTCCACATCACGTCCCATGTTTGCAAAATCAGCGGATAGTATGGATGGTGCGATCTTAATCATATCTATGTTTCCTCTTTTCTTTGAGTTCTTCTAAAATCAGGAGATACCGTTCGTATCGTTCCCGGGATAACTTGCCGTTGTCCAAGAGAGGCTTCACGGCGCAGCCCGGTTCGCTTACATGCAGGCATTGTGCGAAGCGGCATTCCCCTGCATGTTTCCGCATCTCCGGATACAGCGCCGCAAGATCTTCCGGTTCAATCGCTTCCGTTTCAAGGAGGCTGAACCCGGGTGTATCCACAAGTGCGCCGCCATAAGCGAGCCAAAGCTCCGCATGGCGCGTGGTATGCCTGCCGCGTTCCGTCTTGCGCGAAAGGCCGCCTACCGCGAGCGAAAGCTCTGGGAGAATCGCGTTGAGCAGTGAAGATTTTCCCACAGCTGATTGCCCCGCGAAGCAGCAGACGCTTCCTGAAATCTCCGCACGCAAAGCATCCAATCCTTCTCCGGTATGAGCGGATACGGCATGAAGCGCATATCCGCTTGCAGCATATTGATGGAATATGGCGTCAAATGTTTCCCGTTCCCGTTCGTCGCACTTGTTGACAATGAGCGCCGGCACGATCCCCGTCTGCGCACATTGAAGTAGGAGCTTGTCTACAAGCAGCAAATCCGGTTTCGGTACGGAAGCCGCCATGACGATCATAAGCTTATCCACATTAGCGACCGCCGGGCGCGTCAACAGATTCTTCCGCGGCAAGATCTGAGCGATGCTGCCATCCTCCCCCGTCTTATGCGTAAACACGACTCTGTCCCCCGGCGCGGGGGATATGCTTTCCTTGCGGAAGCGGCCGCGTGCCTTGCAAACATGCTCCGTACCATCAGCATCCAGCACGGTATAGAAGCTTCCGACGCCCTTTAAAATCAAACCTTCCAAGCGTTCTCCCCCGCGCTCAGCGCAATGCAAATCTGGCTGTTGTGCGGCGGTATTCTTCCCCGCCCACATAAACGGTACATTCGTACTCCCCGCCTGTTCTTAGATATGCCGTGAACGAAACGGGCTGTTGCAGGCCAACCGGCAGCGTAGTTTCATACAAAACCATTTCCACGCCTTCCGCGATTTTCGCTGTGACAATTACGGGCTTTTCCGTATCCGTTACGTCGATGTTAAACACGATATCGGAGCAATACGGCCCCAAATCGGTTCGGCATACCCAGATTTCCACCGTAACGGCGGAGGGTACCGTCACGTTTGCAGACGGGCTTTGCCGCAGCACCGTATCCTCGGTGCAAAGCGTAACCGGAGTTTCCGGGTGTACCCAAATGCGCGCAAACTTCGCTTCCTGCAAGGCGGCGATCGCCTCATCCAACAGCATTGGTTTTGCAACAAGCGACGGCATTTCGCTGTTTCCGCCCGGCGTGCCACTCACCCAGATGTCCACAACGTCTCCTGCGAATGTGTCGGTTTCAGCCACGGGCTCCTGCCGGAAAATCTGTCCGTCCGGCAAGCTGCTCTTTCCATACTCGATCGTACCGAGGTTCAAGTCCACATCCTGCATCTGTGCAATTGCATCCTGCACGGAAAGGCCCACGAGGTTCGGAACGGTCTCATAATCACTGCCGCTGCTGACCACCACCTGAATCACGTCCCCTTCGTTGCCTTTGGTGCCGACGATGGGCGTCTGAAAGATGATCTGCCCTTCTTCAAACTCCTCGCTTCCCCGGTATTCCAACACCTCAAGCGCAAAGCCGCGCAGCTTTGCAAGTGTTTCCGCCTCGCTCACCTGCTTTCCGACAAGCGTTGGCACTACATACTCTCCGTTGCTGACGTTTTCATCATCCCGCATCGCACGCGCGATGAAAAACATTGTTGCGAAAAGCCCCAGCACAACCACAACCATCAATGCGATGTTGCCGATTCCAATGGAGGTGCTCTTTTTATGCTCCTGCCGCGGCGATGCAATGCGCGCAAATTTTCCATGCGGCTCGCGCAAAGAACGCTGCAAATCCGCCTTCATCTGGCGCGCCGTAAAATAGCGCATATTGATGTTCTTTGCAGCCGCCTTTACGACTACGTCGCTCAGTGCCCGCGGGATTTTGGAGTTTACCTGAATGGGCGGAATAATTTCCTCTTGGAGATGCTTGAGTGCGACTGCCACGGAATTGTCTCCCGAGAACGGCACGCTCCCGGTCAGCATTTCATAAAGCATGATTGCACAGGAGTAGATGTCGCTGCCGGCCGTTGCGTTGTCGCCTCGTGCCTGCTCCGGCGAAATATAGTGTACCGAACCGATCACATTCGTGCCTGCAAACGTGCGTGTAGTGGCAGCTGCATCGCGTGCAATGCCGAAATCGGTCAGCTTTGCCTTTCCTCGTGGGGTTATAATCACATTCTGCGGCTTTACATCCCTGTGGATAATGCCGCGCTCATGCGCATGGGAAAGCGCATCAAGCACCTGACAAGCGTAGTTTACCGCCGTCTTTGGAGAAAGCGGCCCCTCTTCCTTGATGATTTCCTTCAGCGTTTTTCCCTCGACATATTCAAGCACGATGTAGCTTACGCCGTCATCCTCGCCTACATCGTAGGAGCGAACGATGTTCTCATGTGAAAGCATCAAAACGGCCTGTGCCTCCCGCTCGAAGCGACGGACAAACTCCATATCGCCCCGGTGCTCATCCTTGAGCACTTTGAGCGCCACAATGCGTTGGCTTTCTTCATCATAGGCCTTATAAACGTTGGCCATACCACCGGAGCCAATCAGGCTTTTGATGCGGTACCGCCCGGAAACAAGCTGGTTTACCGTTACCATTTTACCGCACCTCCCCATTTTCTACGAGCACAACGCTCACGTTGTCCCGTGAGCCGGAAGCAAGCGCAAGCTCCACCAGCGACGCACAGGCCAAATCCAGCGTTTCGCTCTCTTTCAGCACCCGCACAAGATCCTCATCCTCCAGCTCGGAATACAAGCCGTCAGAGCAAAGCAAAAGCGCGTCGTTCTCTTCCCAGTCGCATTCAAAAATATCCACGCGCTCACAGGCGCGCGTGCCAAGGGCCCGGGTAATCAGGTTGCGGCGCGGATGGTGCGCGGCCTCCTCCCGGGTGATGTACCCAGAGGCCACAAGCTCCGCAACATAGGAATGATCAACCGTTACTTGCCGGAGTTTTCCCGCATGGTAATGATACAACCGGCTGTCGCCGACGTTTGCGGCCACAAAGCGCGTTTTGAAGAGCAGCGCCATGACAAGCGTTGTCCCCATACCCTTACACTCCGGATGCGCGCTCGCATATTCAAACACCGCTGTGTTCGCGTGGTTCACCGCGTTCATCACAAGTGCCGCCGGGCCGCCCGGGCCACCTCTTTTCAATTCGGAGGCCACCGCTTCAACGGCAATGGCGCTTGCAATGTTTCCGGCGCTGTGCCCCCCCATGCCGTCCGCCACAATCGCGAGCGAGATCTCCCCGCCCTTCGGCACAAAAATGGAATCCTCGTTGTTCGCCCGTTTTCCGGTTACGGAGCGTGCGGCGTAAATCATGTGTTTCCCTCCCGTTGCGTTTCCAGCACGCGGCGGCGAAGCTGGCCGCATGCTCCTTCAATATCCGTTCCCATTTCCCTTCGGATCGTAGCGGATATGCCCAACTCCGTAAGCCATGCCATAAACTGCTCCGCCTCCCGGCGCGTCACACCCATAAGCGCGCGTTCCGCAACGTGGTTGAGCGGGATCAGGTTTACATGGCAGTTGATCCCGCGAAGGCGTGAAGCAAGCTCCTCGGCATGCCTGCGCTCGCTGTTTTTGTTTTTAATGAGCGCGTATTCAAAAATCACGCGCCGCCCCGTTAAAACCGCATATTCCTTTGCGGCGGCAAGCAGCTCCGCCATGGGATACGCTGTGTTCACGGGCATGATTTCGTTTCGGATCGCATCGTTTGGGGCGTGCAGCGAAACGGAAAGCGTCACATGAGGGGCCTCTTGCATGAAGCGCCGCAGCTGCGGCACAAGCCCGCAAGTGGACAGCGAAATGTTGCGCGGGCTGATGTTCATGCCTTCCGGCGCGGAAACGAGGCGCAGAAAGCGCACGACGTTTTCGTAATTGTCCAACGGTTCCCCGCTGCCCATCAAAACGAGGTTCGTGACGGAGCGCTTACGGCCTTCCTCGCACGGCACATCCTGCTCCGCGCAGGCGACAAAACTCAAAATCTCGCCCGCCTCAAGATTGCGCACACAGCCGTTGAGCGTGGAAGCGCAGAATGCGCAACCCATCCGGCAGCCGACCTGTGTGGAAACGCAGAGCGTGTTGCCGTACTTATAGCGCATCAGCACTCCTTCAACCAAATTTCCGTCTTCCAGCACGAACAGGTATTTGATCGTCCCATCCTTTGCAGAAACGCGCTTCTGATAAATGGTTGCCCCCCCATAAGGGAGCGCCGCAAGCTTTTCGCGCAGGCTTTTGCTGAGGTTCGTCATCTCCTCCGGCCGTACCCCGCGTGAGAGCCATTCAAACACCTGACGCGCACGGAATTTGGGTTCGCCGAGTTCCGCCATGAGCGCTTGCAGTTCTTCTATATTTTTTGAGGTCAATCCCGTCATGCTCATTCCGCCCGTTTCCGCGTGAATTTTGCAAGGAAAAATCCTTCCATGCCGTCCAAATGAGGGAACAGCTGCAGCATCCCGCCCGCAGCGCGCTTTCTGAGCGGCTCGGGCAAGCATGCGTCGAACTCCACAGCATCAAATTCGCTGTGCCGCGCAAGAAACGCGCGCGCACAGGCTTCGTTTTCCGGCGGCGAGATCGTGCATGTGGAATACACCAACACGCCGCCCGGTTTCACGCAGGATGCGCAACAATCGAGCAGCTGCGCCTGAAGCGCCGCAAGTTCTTGAATCACAGCCGGGGTTTTTCCATATCGCGCATCCGGCTTTCCATGCACGCCAAGCCCGGAACACGGCGCATCCAAAAGCACCGCATCATACGCTTCCCTGCATTCCGGGTACTGCTTTGAAGCGTCCCTCTGCAAAACCTCTGCATTTTTCACCCGCAGCCGGTCCAACGTTTTTTTCATCAGCTCGCAACGGTGCGCATGCAATTCCCACGCGTCAATCCGCCCAGCGTTTTTCATCAGCATGGAAAGATACGCCGTTTTTCCGCCCGGAGCGGCGCAGGCGTCCAGCACGCGCATGCCCGGGCGGACGCCGAGCGCCCGGCACACAAGCATTGCGCTTTCGCTCTGCACGGTAATCTGCCCATTCTGGAACAGCGGCTCCGCCGCAAGATCAAAGCCGGCCTGCAGTCGGAACGCCTCCGGCACGGCCGTGCCGCGCGAATATGGAATCTTTCGCGCCGCAAGCCACGCCTCCAGCTCTTCCGCCGTATATGGCGCCTGCGCCCGAATGGTCAGATCCCGTACCGAAGCGGACAGCATCGCTTCCGTAAACGGCTCGCCATATGCGTCTGCATAAAGATCCACCAGCCAACGTGGGTAGCTGTATTGCACACTCAGCCGTTCCCGCGTATTTTCCGGCAGGGGAACAGCTTGGCCGACATCGCGGCACACAGCGCGCAAAACGCCGTTCACATAGCCCGCAAGCGCTCCCTTCCCGATTTCCTTTGCAAGCTTCACGCTCTCGTTGCAGGCCGCGCTTGGAGGGGTTCCCATAAACATGACCTGACAAACGCCCATGCGCAGTATGCCCCGGATCGCAGGCTTCTGGCGGCCCTTCGTATACCGTGAAAGCACATAGTCGATATAGATCAGGTGGTCAAGCGTTTCGTATACCGCCGCGCTCACCCACTTCGCATCCTGCCGCGGCAGGCCGTGTTCCGCTTCCTTTAGCCGAAGGTTGGCATAAGCACCACCGTCGGTAATGTCAAGGAGCGCCAGAAGTGCAATACGCCGCACGCTCATGCGAACACCTTGCCGGCAAGCGCATGCCCGCGCAGAGCCGTCTTTGCGTCCATGCGCTTTGCGCCCGGGAATTGGAGCTCCAATATTTCCAAAACGCCATCGCCCGCATCTACGAAAAGCCCTTGCTTCGCATCCGCAACAAGGCAGGCGCCGGGCGTTCCTTGGGGCGGCAGCTCCGTTTTCCTCGTTTTCCAGAGCTTGATGGTTTCGCCTTCACACAGGGCAAATGCGCCCGGCCAGGGATTCATGCCCCGCACACGGTCGTGTGCCTGCTGCATGCCGGCGGCAAAGTCCACATGCCCATCCTCTTTTTCGAGCATAGAGCACTTGGTTGCAAGCGCCGCATCCTGCGGTGTGCGCGTAAGCGTTCCTGCTGCAAGCGCCGCAATGGTATCCGAAAGCACCTCTGCGCCGAGCACGGCAAGCCTTTCAAACAGTTCTCCCGCCGTTTCGTCCTCGCCGATCACGGTTTTTTTCGCCATGAGGATGTCGCCTGTATCAAGGCCCACATCCGTCATCATAGTGGTCACGCCCGTTTCCTTTTCGCCGTTGATCACCGCCCACTGGATCGGCGCAGCCCCGCGATATTTCGGGAGCAGGCTTCCATGCACGTTGATGCAGCCGAATTTCGGGATGGACAGATTCTCTGCCGATAAAATCTGGCCGAACGCCGCCGTGACCATCAGATCCGGGGCAAATGCACGAAGCGCCGCCACACCATCCGGCATGCGAATTTTTTCGCATTGAAACACGGGGATGCCATGCGCAAGCGCACATGTTTTTACGGGCGGCGGCGTCATCACGGCGCGGCGACCGACCGGCTTATCCGGCTGGGTAAACACAGAGAGCGTGTGCCCCGCGCGGATGAGCATCTCAAGCGACGGCAGGGCGAAATCCGGCGTTCCGAGGAAAGCGACCCTCATTCGTCCTCCTCCGCATCCTCCGAATATCCTTCCGGCGGTTCCGTCACAAGACGCTTGTAAACGAGGCCGTCCAAATGGTCGGTTTCGTGCATCACGGCACGGGCAAACAACCCTTCCGCCTCATATTCGTAAAGGTCGCCATGGCGGTCATATGCGCGTACACGCACGCTGTTTGGGCGCACGACATACCCGCTTTCCCCCGGAAAAGAGAGACAGCCTTCAAAGCAGCCCTGCTCGCCTGAGGCTTCAAGGATTTCAGGATTCACAAGTTCAACAAGCCCGTCTCCGCAGTCGATCACGACCGCACGGCGCAGGATGCCAACCTGCGGGGCCGCAAGGCCCACGCCTTCTGCAGCATACATCGTCTCCGCCAAATCATCCAGCAAAGCGCCAAGGCGCGCATCAAACCGTTCAACGGGGCGGCACTTTCTGTAAAGGCAGGCCGCGTCTCCCGTGTAGATCTTTCGTTTTCCCATTCGTTTTCTCCTTCGCAGCATAACATCATTGCGTATCATAATATTATAGCCCATTTCTCTCTCCGGAGGCAAGCAGCGGTGCCCGAAAAGTCGAGCCGCCGCTGTAGGATTACAATACATCTTGGACAGCGAGAAGAAAAAGGATGAAGGATTCGCACAAATCGGTTATTGTGAGTTTAGGAAAAACAACAAGGACCGATAGGAAGTCCAAATCCCTCATGGCAAGTGTAACACAGGACATGAAGTACAGGCAATCCC
>DCKB01000005.1 GCA_002320595.1 Christensenella sp. UBA1685 | reverse complement strand
TAGCACATTAGGGATTGCCTGTACTTCATGTCCTGTGTTACAGTTGTCATGAGGGATTTGCACTTCCTTTCGGTCCTTGTTGTTTTTCCTAAACTCACAATAACCGATTTGTGCGAATCCTTCATCCTTTTTCTTCTCGCTGTCCAAGATGTATTGTAATCCTACAGTAAATGCTGGAAAACAATTAAGGAATACTTGTGATAGCGGATGCTGAACAGGGCGGCCCGATGTCCGGACGGCTGCACGAATGCATGCATGCATGCTTGTGAGCTTTTGCAGAATCGCAGAGGGAAGTTGCCTAGCAAAAGGGATAAAAGTGCAGCTTATGTGCTGACAAAGATTAAAAAGAACCCTGCTGTTGAAGGAGTCGCGCAAGGCGGCTCTTTTTTATGGGCGCTGTTTCCGGTTTCAACAATTATCCGCTATATATGCATCGTTTGTTCTACACATATCACAAGGTGCGTATGGTATAGTACCCGTGGAAGCGGGAAGGGGGCGGCATATGTATATTGAGCTGTTTCTCCTGGATAATTTCGTAATGGATTGCCTGATGCTTCGCATTGCCGCAGCGCTTTGCGCACGGCGCTTGCCAATACGCCGCATAGCCATTGCATCCGCGCTTGGCGCCTGCTGTGCATGGGCATCGTTGTTTTTTCCGCCGTTATTGTCCCTGCCGGGAAAAATTGTGTGCGGACTCCTGTTTGCACTTGCTTTCCCGGCAAAGCGCCTGCGGGAATATACACGTGCTGTTGCGGCGGTATTTGCAGCGGCTTTTTTAACGGGCGGTTTTGCGTTCTGCCTGGCGCTTTGCTTTGGAGGTGGAATGGGTACGGGCGTTGTGCTTGCCGCTCTGCCTGTGCGCACTGCGCTGGTGATTGCGCTTGCCGCCACATTTGTACCGAATCTGGTGCGCCGCTTGCAGGCGCGGCGGGCGCAGGCGGGGTTTCGGGCGGAGGTCATAATGCATGCTGCCGGCCGGGAATACCGGCTAGATGCATTGATTGATACGGGAAACGGCTTGATCGAACCGCTCAGCGGCAAACCGGTTGCCGTTGCGCATTTACCGGAGCTTGCAGAGCATGCGCACATCCCGATCCCAACGGCCACGGCACATGGCACGGACGTTCTTTATGCGTTGAAGCCGGAGCGCCTCTGTATAAACGGCCGTGAAAGCGATGCGCTGCTTGCGCTTTGCCCCATGCCAATCCGCGGCGCGGAGGCGCTCTTACCGCCGGTGCTGGCGGAACAAATGAATTTGGGAGGTTAATCCATGCAACGCTTTTTTGCCCGGTTGCTCATCGGAATTTACAGGCGCCTCGGGATTTTATCTTCGCTTTACTATGTAAATGCGGGCGAGGCGCTGCCGCCCCCGCTTTCCAGAGAAGAAGAAAGCCAATGCATCCATGCGCTGAGCCAAGGGGATGAATCTGTGAAGCAGACGCTGATTGAACGCAATCTGCGCCTTGTGGTATACATTGCGCGCAAGTTTGAAAACACCGGTGTGAACATCGAGGACCTCATTTCCATCGGCACCATTGGCCTTATCAAAGCCGTCAATACGTTTGATACCACAAAGAAAATTAAGCTTGCAACATACGCTTCCCGCTGCATTGAAAATGAGATTCTCATGTATCTGCGCCGGAGCTGCCGCCTCAAACTTGAGGTTTCTCTGGATGAGCCCCTTAACATCGATTGGGATGGAAACGAACTTCTGCTCTCCGATATTCTCGGCACGGATGGCGACCTTGTTTACCGCGGGATTGAGGATGAGGTGGATAAGCAGCTGCTTGCGCTTGCCATGCGCAAGCTCACCCCGCGTGAAAAGCAGATTATGGAGCTTCGCTTCGGCCTTCGCGGCACACATGAATACACACAAAAGCAGGTTGCAGACATGCTGGGCATTTCCCAAAGCTATATCTCCCGGCTTGAAAAACACATTATCAAGGTCCTCCGCAAGGAGATCATCTCAATGTCGTAATATAAGTACTGCCCGAAGAGAGGGGCTCTTCGGGCAGTACTCCTGGTGCCGCCATGCCTGCAAACGGCACGCAAGCTACACAATCAACAAAATCAATAGTTTTCAGCTCTGAGTTCGAAATAGGCTTTCGGGTGCGCACACACGGGGCAGACCTCGGGAGCAGACTCGCCGATATGGATATGACCACAGTTGAGGCACTTCCAAACGCATACGCCGTTGCGGGAGAAAACCTTGCCTTCGTTGATGTTGGCAAGCAGCTTGCGGTAACGCTCCTCATGCCCTTTTTCGATGGCGGCTACGCCGTCGAAGAGCCGCGCGATGTCTTCAAAACCTTCCCCGCGCGCTTCGGCAGCGAATTCGGCGTACATATCCGTCCATTCATAATTCTCGCCCGCAGCAGCATCTACAAGGTTGTCGGCAGTGCCGGGAACCTTGCCGCCATGGAGCAGCTTAAACCATAGCTTGGCATGCTCTTTTTCATTGCCTGCGGTTTCTTCAAAAATTGCGGAAATTTGGACGTAGCCCTCCTTCTTCGCGGCGGAAGCATAATAGCCGTATTTGGTGGCAGCCTGTGATTCGCCTGCAAATGCAGCAAGCAGATTGGCTTCGGTTTTGGTTCCTTTGAGTTCTTTCATGGTTGAGTCTCCTTTCAGAATTTAGTTAGTGTGCTTTATTGTTTGCGCTGCAAGCGTTGCAGATACCATGGAATACAAGCGTCATACCCGTTATGACCATGCCCGTATGTGCGCTCGCGATACTGCACAGATCGGGCAGGGGAGCGCGTGGAACATCAATCACGCGGCCGCAGCAGGTACAGATCGCATGTAAGTGCGGAGTGATGTTGCCATCGAACCGGTCCGGCCCGGAAAGCGTCGTGATGCGCCGGAGCGCCCCGTTTTCGGCAAGCTGGTTCAGGTTGCGGTAGACCGTTGCAAGGCTTACATCCGCATCGCCGGCCCTAAGGCCTGCATAAACCTCGTCCGCTGTGGGATGGGTGCAGGCAGCGCGCACATAATCCAATACAAGCTCTCGCTTCTTTGAATAGATCATGCGCACCTCCAGCAAGAATAAGAATTATTCTCAAATTAATTATACCTAATTTAACCATTTTGTCAAGCTTCTGGAATAATATATTTTTTTGACTGGAATCGCGCATGCATTTGCGGCCCTTGCAAGCAAACGCAGAGGGGAATATAATTAAGAAAAAAGGCGGTATGACGCCGCCTGAACGAGGTGGAAGAATGGAACCATATGCGGAGATTAACGCGCAGGTAAACGCGGCGCTGGACGAGTTGTTTGCAGCGGCTGACACGCTTCGCGCGGGCGATATTTTTGTAGTGGGCTGCTCCACGAGCGAGGTCATGGGAAAAATGATCGGAACCGGTTCAAGCGTTGAAGCAGCAACGGCGATTATGGACGCTGTGCTGCCGCGCGTGAAAGAGCGCGGCCTGTTTCTTGCCGTGCAGTGCTGCGAGCATCTGAACCGTTGTCTTGTGGTAGAACGTGAATGCATGGAAAAATTTGATTTGCAGCAGGTGTGGGTGAAACCACAGCTTCATGCAGGCGGTGCTTTTTCGATGCAGGCTGTGGCGCGCTTTGATGACCATGTCATGGTGGAAGACCTGCGTGGGCGTGCATCCGCGGGTATGGATATCGGTGGAACGTTCATCGGCATGCATCTGCACCCGGTTGTTGTTCCCGTGCATGCGAAAACGCGCAAAATCGGAGAGGCAAACCTTACTATGGCGCGCACGCGTCCCAAGTACGTTGGCGGCCCGCGCGCACAATACGATGAAATGCCACACCCCAAAGAATAATGGATTTCTCCGCCAAACGGAAATCTATGAAAGAAAATATAATATACAATAAATAATTTAAGCGAAAAAGGGCGGAAAATGAAAAAAGCCGCTCTTTTTCATTAAAAAGCTGTTGCGTTTTAAAAGCGAATCAATTATAATAATAAAAGTTATCCAAAGCTTCGGGTCTGTGGTTGCAAGTCGATGCCAGTCGCAGGCGAAACGATCCACATAAGCGGGGCAAAGTTCCCGTGAGCATGGTGCGGCTTAGAAGTAAGCCCGGCCGGGGCGTAAGCCCCGAGAGGAGCAGTAGTGGGGGGCAAAAATGCCTAGTAGCGAACCTTCCGGCCGGCGGGTGTGGGGGCAAAGACCAGGTCAGCCGAAACTTGGAATAACAAAAAATAATTTTACAAGGGGATATCAGACACATGTTCCAGGACAAGACATTGGTATGCAAGGATTGCGGCGCGGAATTCGTTTTCACCGCAGGCGAACAGGAATTCTATGCCGAGAAAGGCTTCCAGAATGAGCCGATCCGTTGCAAAGCGTGCCGGAACGCCCGCAAGAGCCAGCGCTCGAACGATCGTGAGATGTATGATGCGGTCTGCGCACAGTGCGGCGCGCCCACCAAGATCCCGTTCGTTCCCAAGAACGACAGGCCCATCTACTGCAGCGCCTGCTTCCAGAGCCGCAGAGGCTAAGACCACACTGACGGTTTAAGCAAGCGCGCTCTGAAGGGCGCAGCGACCCCCGTGCTTGGGGCTAATCCCCTTTGTTCCGCGCGATGCGGCAATAACGGTGAATTAGAAAAGGCAGAAAAGCTTCGGCGTGCAGCCGGGGCTTTTTTTGCGCGCTGAATCCACGCAAAAGCGTTGCATTGTGCAGCAGGGATTGCTAAGATAGAAAAAAACGAAAAGAGGCGTTTGTGATGAACCAAAGCACAAAGGGCATCCCCAAAAAGGGGTTGCCGGAAGGCTTCCTTTATGTAGACGAAGTAATTCAAGACTGCATTGTTGATGCAAAGTACGCGGGGACGGATAATTTTATGGGCCGCCCGGCCGCAGGCTATGAGGCGCCGCTTGTGGTGGTTACAAAAGAAGCTGCACAGCGGTTGGAAAAGGCCGCTGCGGTTTTCCGGGATAAGGGCTATCTTATGAAATTTTATGATTCCTATCGCCCACAGCGCGCAGTGGACGATTTCATGCGCTGGGGCGCGGATGCGGAGGATGACCGCCGTAAGCCTGTGCACTATCCAAACGTGGAAAAAGGAATGGTGATTGAGCTTGGATACATTGCCCGCCATTCCGGCCATACGCGCGGCTGTGCAGTGGATTTGACGCTGGTTGATGCTTCCACCATGCAGGAGCTGGATATGGGGAGCATCTTCGATTTTATGGATGAACGCTCCCACCATGGCGCGCCGGGTTTATCCCCTTTGCAGGAGGCAAACCGCAGGCTGCTTTGCGAAGTGATGTGTGCGAACGGTTTTCGCAGATATGAGAGCGAATGGTGGCATTATGCCGTTACGCCTGAGCCGTATCCGGATACTTACTTTGATTTTCCGATCGCGTAACGAATTCAGGCTTGACACAGGCGCGAAATCCCCGTTCCGGCTGTGCCAATCCCGCAAATAAGATTGAAAAAAAAGGCGCGGCATGGTATGATAAACATGCTTGGAAACACACTTCATTAAAAGGAGAAACAGGAGAAACAAATGAATTTTGACAGGGAGCTTGATGCACGCAAGGGCGAACTCATCGAGAGCCTCCAGGAGCTGATCCGGATCAAGAGCGTTGGAGAGGAAGCAGGCGCGCATCCGTTTGGCGATGGGCCGCATGCATGCCTGATGGCCTGCCTTGCACTGGGTGAAAGGCTTGGGTTTCGCACAGCCAGTGTGGATGATATGGCAGGCTATGTTGAATTCGGCACGGGCGAGGAAATGGTTGCCGTGCTGGGCCACTTGGACGTTGTGCCGGAAGGAGACGGCTGGAAGTATCCGCCCTACGGCGCAGTGATCGACAACGGCAGGCTGTATGGGCGCGGTGCGGTGGATGATAAAGGCCCCACCGTTGCGGCGCTGTATGCGCTCAGAGCCATTGCGGATTCAGGATTGCCGCTTTCACGCCGCATCCGCGTCATCTTTGGCCTGAACGAGGAAAAGGGCTCGCTCTGTATTAAACATTATGTGGAAAAGGGCGAAGAACTCCCCGTGATGGGCTTTACGCCCGATGGAGAATATCCAATCATCAACGGCGAAAAGGGCATTGTGACCGCCACGTTTTCGCGCAGGCTCGGCTCTACCGGCGACAGGCGCATCGCTGCGTTTTCCGCGGGCATTGCTTCCAATGTGGTGCCCGAATTCGCCGCGGCGCAGCTGACGTTTGGCGTGGAGGGAACGCTGCCGGAAAAGGTAACGGCAAACGGAACAAGCGTGGAGGCGCGCGGCGTGAATGCGCATGGCAGCATGCCTGAACTTGGGGAAAATGCCATCGGGCGCCTGCTGATCGCACTCGATGGCCTTGGGCTTTCCGGAGATCATGGCGAGGCGGTGCATTTCCTTGCGGAACATATCGGAATGGAGACGCGCGGCAAGGGCTTGGGCATTGCGCTGTCCGATGAAATCTCCGGCGATCTTACGCTCAATTTGGGCGTTGCAAATTTTTCGGAGAATACCCTTTCCGTTACCATCAACATCCGCTACCCTGTTACGCGTAAGCTTGAAGAGTTCTATCCCGCGCTTGTGGCAAAGATGGCGGAGGGTGGCTTTGCGGAAACGGCGCTTTCCCACAAAAAGGCGCTCTATATGCCGCCGGAAAGCGAATTGATTCGGTGCCTTGCCAAGGTATATGAGGAACAGATGGGAGAGCCCGCGCGGCTGATTAGCATGGGCGGCGGCACATATGCGAAGGCTATGCCCAATACCGTGGCGTTTGGCCCGATTTTCCCGGGAGACGAAGCGGTGGAGCATAAGCCCGATGAGTACATTGCGCTGGATAAGCTGATGAAAAATGCGAAGATTATTGCGGCTGCCATGTATGAAATGGCGAAATAACGCCCAGTCATTCATTAAAGGAGGAACATGTTAGCATGAAGATTACGGAAATCAGGATCGGCAGGATCTCCGTCCCGCTGCGCGTACCGTTTAAGACGGCGCTGCGCTCGGTGGACAGCGTGGAGGATGTCGTATTTGAATTTCATACCGATACCGGTGCAGTCGGTTATGGAGAAGCGCCACCCACAGGGGTGATTACGGGGGATACCACCGGCTCGATCATCGGCGCAATGCAGGATCATATCCGCAAGGTTCTCATCGGCCGGGAAGTCGATGCGTTTGAAAACTGCACGCGGGCGCTTAACGGATGCATCGTAAAGAACACAAGCGCGAAGGCTGCGGCAGACATGGCGCTTTGGGATCTTTATGGCCAACTCCATAAAATTCCGGTTTACAAACTTCTCGGCAGCGCGCGCAAGAGCATCGTGACGGACATTACCATCAGCGTCAACGACCCGGAGGAGATGGCGCGCGATGCGATCGACGCTGTGAAGCGCGGGTACGATTGCCTGAAGGTTAAGGTCGGCAGCAATCCGGCACTTGATGTGGCGCGCCTCGCGGCCATCCGTGCGGCGGTGCCGAAGGATATCTGCGTGCGCATTGATGCGAACCAGGCTTGGAAGCCCAAAGAGGCTGTGCGCATCCTGAATGAGATGCAGGAGAAAGGGCTTGACATTGAGTTTGTGGAGCAGCCTGTGATCGCCCATGATTTTGAGGGTTTGAAGTACGTCACCGAGCGTTCCTATGTGCCGGTGCTTGCGGATGAAAGCGTGTTCTCGCCTGAAGATGCGCTCAAAATCATGCAGATGGGCGCTGCAGATCTTGTAAACATCAAACTCATGAAATGCGGCGGCATCACCAACGCGCTGAAAATTGCTTCCGCAGCGGAGGTTTATGGCGTGGAGTGCATGATCGGCTGCATGCTGGAGGCCAAAATCAGCGTTACAGCGGCGGTGCACCTTGCCTGTGCAAAACAGATCATCACAAAGATTGATCTTGACGGCCCTGTGCTTTGCCGTGAGGATCATATCCTGGGCGGCGCGCTGTTCAACGAGAAGGAGATCAGCCTCACGAATGCCCCTGGCCTTGGCATCGAGGGCGTGATGGCGGGCAAAATCCGGTATATTGACTAACGGGCCCATAAAGCTGTGGATAAGCAAACGGAGGCTGCTTCCTGCAGCCTCCGTTTCATGAGCAACACGCGCATTGGGACGCGGAATGGAGGCGGTTTTTATGTATACGATCATCAGGTTTGCGTTTTGTATTATCGCGGCAATTGCGGTACTGGCGCTTTGCAAACCGGTGCGGAAGTGGTTCTTTGCGCTGAACCGGGGGCTGAAACTGATCCTGTTTGTGGGGTTCTGCGGCATTTTGCCGTTGGTGCTGCTTTGCGTTTCTCCGGAATCGGATCTCGTGCGCTTCAAAACGCCGGAAGCGGCGTACCATTACCTGAACGGACATGCGTACGACGACATCATATACGGCGCGGATTCCGCGTTGGCATTGGCGGTGACACAGGAAGGCGTCGTGTCCACTACGCTGCTGCACGGCCAGGAGGCTGAATGGTATATCAGCAAGCCATCCCAAAGCACCTTTTCCGCATCCGCTGCAATCGGTGAGATTTGCATAGACCGCCTGTCGATCCCTGAAATTACAGGGTCCTATTGGTCTGTGATGGATGTTTGGGGCGAAATCGGCGCAGAACGAAGCGTTGCGCTCAACGGCGTTGCACCGGCGTTCCAAACGAGCGTTACGTTTCAGGCAACCGGGAGTGAAGGACAATATTGGTTCTTCTATTTGGAAGATGCTCCCACAGAGGTTCAGCTTACGGTGGATGGGGAAGACTTCGGCAATGCAGAGGTGCGCGAGTAGCATCCGCAACCCATGGTTGACACATTGTAAGGCTGCGCTTTCTTGCGCTTTGCCGGAGGATGTAGTATGCTCGCTGCAGGAAGAGCGAAAGGAGGGGAAAATGTGCGCTTCTGTGATAAACTGGTTCGCCTTAGGGCGGAAAAAGGCTTTTCCCAAGAATGTAGGTTTGTCAAACATGTTGGACGGTATAGCAACGAAGGAAAAGGTTGGGAGAGCAATACTGTAAAGGGCGCATAGGACGGTTATTGGAGGCTCTTCGATGCA
>DCKB01000003.1 GCA_002320595.1 Christensenella sp. UBA1685 | reverse complement strand
AGATGTATTGTAATCCTACAGTCAGAATTATATATTTGTATTATTTTTGCTTGCAATCAGGCAGCAGGAGTGCTACAATAAATCCCGGCGCAATGCCAAATTATCACAGAAAGGAGCCGTGTACGATGACAACGATCAAAACCATCCAGCTTACTGCAGCATTTAACGGAATCCGTATGTCCGCACGGCTTGTTGACGTGGCATAGGCAAAGGCCTACTTTCACGCGCTATCCGGCCGCGGACACCCGTCCGCGGCCTTTTTGTGTCTGCCCAAAGGCACACGCTGTGGGCGGTCCTTTCGGAAAAAAGGCGAAACGGCAAACGCGCCGCCAAGCCAAAAAGACAGAAAAAGGGGGGATGTTTCTTGGAAACGGAAAAGAAACAAGGCAAAAAGAAAGTGAACCGAACGCTTGTGGCGCGCATCCTAAAGGGCAATACGGCCTACCTTGTATTGGGTGCGGTGTTCCTGCTGGTGGCAGTCATGGCGGCATATTGCGGCCCGCTTGTGACAAGCTTCACGGTGGATTATGTGATTGACAGCAAGGAAAGCAACCTGCCCGGCTGGGTTATGGGGTGGATTAAACATTGGGGCGGCAGGGAGTTCCTGCGCGGGAAAATCTGGATCTGTGCGCTCGCGCTCATCGCATGCACACTCGTAAACGGCTTTGCAACTTACCTGCGCCGCCGCTATGTGGCGCTTGCGTCGGAAGGCGTAGCGATGACGCTCCGGAACGCGCTGTACTCCCACCTGCAGAACGTGCCGTATGACTATCACAAGCATGTTTCCACAGGCGATCTGGTGCAGCGCTGCACGTCCGATGTAGACACCGTGCGCCGTTTTATTTCCGTGCAGCTTCTAGAAATCGTCCGCACGGTTGCGATGGTCACGGTGGCCTGCTATATCATGTTTTCTACGGATGTGCGCATGGCGCTCATCTCCATGGTTCTCCTGCCGGTGCTGTGCGTATCCTCGTTCCTGTATTTTAAAAGGGTGCGCAGCCAGTTTACCCTTTCCGACGAGGCGGAGGGAAAGCTTTCTGCAACGCTGCAGGAAAACCTTGCGGGCGTGCGCGTGGTGCGCGCGTTTGGCCAACAGCGGGATGAGGTAGAGAAGTTTACAGCCTGCAATGCCGATTTCCGGGATAAAACATTTAAGCTGACGCAGCTGATGGGCATTTACTGGGGCGCTTCGGACGCCGTGGGGTATACGCAGATTGCGCTTACGCTGTTTACAGGCATTTTGTTTGTGGTAAAAGGCAAGCTTACGCTTGGCAGCCTGATGATGTTCACGACATACGCCGGGATGCTCACATGGCCGGTGCGCCAGCTCGGCCGCGTGCTTGCGGATCTCGGCAAGGCGACGGTTTCGCTCGGCCGCATCGATGAAATCCTTTCCGTGCCGGAGGAGCAGGAACCCGGCCGCGCGGAAAAACCCGCCATCCGCGGGCGTGTAGAGTTCCGCAACGTATGCTTTGGGTACGACACCTACGACGACGTGCTGCACGACATCAGCTTCAGCGCAAAACCGGGGCAAACCGTTGCCATTTTGGGTTCTACGGGGTCGGGTAAAACAAGCCTGGTGCAGCTTCTGCAGCGGCTCTATCCCTGCACGGCAGGCGGGATTTATATCGATGGTGTGAACGTAAACGACATTGAACATGGGCATCTCCGGCGGAATATCGGCATCGTTTTGCAGGAACCGTTCCTCTATTCGCGCACAATCATGGAAAATATTCGCCTTGTGCGCCCGGACGCGGGGGAGGAGGAGGTATTTGCAGCCTCCCGTGTGGCATCCGTGCATGATGTAATCGAAAGCTTTGAAAACGGGTACGACACCGTCGTCGGGGAACGCGGCGTGACGCTTTCCGGCGGGCAGAAACAGCGCGTGGCCATTGCGCGGATGCTGATGCAAAACGCACCCATTCTGATTTTCGACGATTCCATGAGCGCCGTGGATACCGAAACAGATGCGGCGATCCGCGCGGCGCTTAAAAAGCGCCGGGAGCACACCACGACGTTCATCATCTCGCACCGCATTACAACGCTTTGCGAAGCGGACAACATCCTTGTGCTGGAGCACGGCCGGCTCGTGCAGCAGGGCACACATGCAGAGCTGCTTGCGGAGGATGGGCTTTACCGCCGCATTGCGGAAATTCAAAACGCACTTGAGGACGAACTTCGCACCGAAGGAGGTGAGGCGTAATGGCAAGCGCTATTTTGGAACAGGATTACGATAAGGATGTAAAAGTGGATTTTTCCATTTGGAAGCGCCTTTTCCGTTATGCGTTCCGCTATAAAAAGAACACGACGATCCTGATTATAACGAATATCCTCATCGCGCTCGTGGACATCGTTTATCCGCTGATGAGCAAATATGCGATTGACCATTTCATTGCGGAGGGAACAACCAAGGGCCTTCCGTGGTTCAGCGCATTGTATCTGCTGCTGATCTGTTTTCAGGCGCTCGGCGTATACATTTTCGTTGCGCGCGCGGGCCGCATCGAAATGGATGTTTCTTACGATATCCGGCAAGAGGGATTCCGCAAGCTGCAGGAGCTGTCCTTCTCGTTTTACGATAAAACGGCGGTGGGCTATCTGATGGCGCGCATGGTCAGCGACGTGGGAAGGCTTTCGGAAATGATTGCCTGGAGCATGGTGGACCTTCTTTGGGCGCTCACTTATGTGATCGGCGTAATGGTGGCGATGCTCGTGCTCAATTGGAAGCTTGCGCTGCTTGCGCTTGTGGTGATCCCGCCGCTTGCGGTGATCTCGCTGTATTTCCAGAAGAAGATTCTCAAGTATCAGCGCCGTGTCCGCAAGACGAACTCGCGCATCACAGGCTCCTTCAACGAGGGCATTATGGGCGCAATGACAACCAAGACCCTTGTGCGCGAGGAAGCAAACTACGGCGAGTTCCGCGAATTGACCGGGGAAATGCGGAAAGCTTCCGTGCGCGCGGCAGTGCTTTCTGCAATCTTTATGCCGATCGTGATGTCCCTGGGGTCCATCGGCACGGGCCTCGCGCTTTACCGCGGCGGGTACGGCGTGCTGGCCGGCACTCTGACGATCGGTACGCTTTCAGCGTTTATCTCGTATACGATGAACTTCTTTGAGCCTGTGCAGCAGCTTGCGGGGATTCTTGCAGAGCTTCAAAGCGCGCAGGCAAGCGCGGAGCGCGTGATTTCGCTGATCGATACGCCGTGCGAGATCATGGATACGCCGGAGGTTGTTGCAAAATACGGGGACAGCTTCGATCCGAAATGCGAAAACTGGGAAGAAATGCAGGGCGAAGTGGAGTTTAAAAACGTTTCGTTCGCTTATAAAGGCGGCGAAAAGGTGCTGAGCGATTTCAGTCTGCATGTGAACGCTGGAGAAACCATTGCCCTTGTGGGCGAAACGGGTGCAGGCAAGAGCACCATCGTGAACCTCGTTTGCCGGTTCTATGAGCCGACGGAGGGACAGGTGCTCATCGACGGGCGGGATTATCGCGAGCGCAGCCAACTTTGGCTGCAGGCAAGCCTGGGGTATGTACTGCAAACGCCGCACCTGTTTTCCGGCACCATTGCGGACAACATCCGCTATGGCCGCAAGAGCGCGACGGATGAAGAAGTCCGCGCGGCGGCCCGCATGGTCCATGCAGAGGAATTTATCCTCAAACAGGAGCATGGCTACGACACCGAAGTAGGCGAGGGGGGCGTTCGCCTCTCCACGGGAGAAAAGCAGCTCATCTCCTTTGCACGTGTGATTCTTGCGGATCCGCGCATCTTTGTGCTGGACGAGGCGACGAGCTCCATCGATACGGAGACGGAGCAACTCATTCAGGACGCAATCACAAAGGTGCTTGCGCATCGCACAAGCTTCATTGTGGCGCACCGGCTCTCCACAATCCGCAATGCGGACCGCATCCTTGTGATCCGCGGAGGCCGGATTACGGAAAGCGGCACGCATCACGAGCTTTTAAAACTGCACGGGTATTACTTCGACCTGTACACCACGCAGTTCCGTGAGGAAGCGGCAAGCGAAATCCTGAGCTGAAAACGAATGGAAGGAGGGAGCGGGAGCTCCTTCCTTCCATATTTAAAATTAAAAAGAAATTTTTGTTAAAACAATGCCGAATCCCATGTTCTGGGGATGACAGTGCCGCATTTCCATGATATGATACCAACATGACCTGCTGCGGTCATCCACAAATCAAAAGACCGGCCGGTCAGCGTTATCACAGCCTATCAAACATTCTAAGGAGGGGAATTTATGAAAAAACTGTTGGCATTGTTTTTGACATTCGCGTTGGCGCTTGCATTTGTGCCCGCTGCGTTTGCCGAAGGCGAGGTAGAAGCGGAGGACATCGTGGTCCTTTACACAAACGATGTGCATTGCTCCGTTGCGCAGGCAGAGAAGGATGGAACTGCGACCAACATGGGCTATGCGGGGGTGGCAGCCTATAAGGCGGAGATGAAGACGATCACCGCAAACGTTGCGCTCGTGGATTGCGGCGATGCCATTCAGGGCGATGCCATCGGCACGCTTTCAACCGGCCGGTATCTCATTGACATCATGAACAAAACCGGTTATGATTATGCTGTGTATGGCAACCATGAATTCGATTACGGCATGGACCGGCTGAAGGAACTGACCAAGGATGCAAACTTCAAGTATCTTTCCTGCAATTTCACAAACCTTCTGAACGGCAGAACCCTGCTTGACAGCTATGCGATTCAAAAATTCGGTGATAAAAAGGTGGCGTTTGTCGGCATCTCCACGCCGGAATCGATCACCAAGTCCACCCCTGCGTATTTCCAGGATAAGGACGGGAACTACATCTACGGCTTCTGCTCCGGAGGCAAGGGCCAGGAGCTGTATGACGCGGTACAGGTTTCGGTAAACGCAGCAAAAGCTGCGGGCGCAGATTATGTTGTCGCCATTGCGCATCTTGGGGTTGACGGGCAAAGCAAACCATGGTGCTCCACAGATGTGATCGCCAACACGACCGGAATTGATGTGGTGCTCGACGGCCATTCTCACAGCACGATCGCGCAGAAAATCGTGAAAAACAAGGACGGAAAGAATGTCGTTTTGTCCTCCACGGGCGATAAACTTCAGAATCTCGGACGCCTTGTTATCAAGGCGGATGGCAAGATAACCACGAACCTCATCGCAGCCAAGGATTATACCAAGCAGGATGCAGCGGTAGATAAATATGTAAAACGAATCGAATCGCAGTATGAGGCATTGCTCAACAAAACCGTTGCCAAGACGGGGGTTGACCTTGTGGTGAATGACCCTGAAACAGGCAAGCGCATCATCCGCAAGCAGGAAAGCAATCTCGGGGACCTTTGTGCTGACGCATACCGTGAGCTGCTCGATGCGGACATTGCATTCGTGAACGGCGGCGGCATCCGTGCAACGATTTCAAAGGGCAGCATTACCTATGGCGAGATCATTTCCGTGCATCCGTTCGGCAACATGGCTTGCTCCATCGAAGTGACCGGTCAGCAGATTCTTGATGCATTGGAGCTTGGCAGCATGTTTACGCCGGACGCTGAAAGCGGCGGCTTCCTGCAGGTTTCGGGGTTAACATATGAAATTCATACCTATATCCCTTCGAGCGTTACGCTGGATGCAAACAAGTCATTCGTAGGGGTAACCGGTGCGCGCCGCGTAAAGAATGTGATGGTGGGCGGCGAGCCGATCGATGTGAACAAAACTTACATGCTTGCATCCCACAACTATATGCTTAAGGACGGCGGCGATGGTTATGCCATGTTCAAGGGCGCAAAGGTTGTGCGCGATGGCGTGATGATCGACAATCAGGTGCTGATCAATTATATAAAGGACGCGCTCCATGGCACTGTAGGCAGCGAATATGAGAATCCTTATGGTCAGGGCCGCATCAAGCTTGTTGCGGAAGCACCCGCAAACCAGCCGGGCAATCCTGCTTCTTCAAGTTCACACAACGGCAGCGGGATTTCAGTAGGTTAACACAGATCATTTTCATTGAAGCACTGAGAAATCCTGAAAAGATGAAAACGCCTCTCCCCAAACATGGGGGGAGGCGTTATACTATTCTTATGGAAAAGAAGAATTTGCCAACTGAATTTCTGCGGCGCATGGAAGCGCAGCTTGGCGTGGAATATCCCGCGTTCCTTAAAAGTTATGGGCTGCCGCCCAAACGCGGCCTGCGGGTGAATACGCTCAAGATAGGCGTGGAGGAATTCCGGCGCATCAGCCCGTTTCCTCTGGCGGAAACGGGGATCCTGCCGGAGGGCTTTCTGCTTGCGGAGGAAATGCCGGGCATCGGGAACCACCCGTACCATCTGGCCGGGCTGTTCTACTTGCAGGAACCTTCCGCTATGGCGGCCATCGCGGCGGCAGAGGTGCGCCCCGGCATGCGCGTGCTGGACCTCTGCGCCGCCCCGGGCGGGAAAAGCGGCGGCATAGCCGCGCGCCTTTCGGGGGAAGGGTTCCTGCTCGCAAATGAAATTGTGCCCAACCGGGCACGGACGCTGGCCTCAACGCTGGAACGCCTCGGCGTGGCAAACGCTGCCGTAACCTGCGCAAAGCCGGAGACGATCGCGGAAGCATTCCCGGATTACTTTGATGTAACGCTTGTGGATGCGCCTTGCTCCGGAGAAGGCATGTTCCGCAAGGACGCGGGCGCCGTGGCGGAATGGTCCCCCGCGCATGTTACAGCCTGTGCAGCGCGGCAGAGCGCCATTTTGGAAACTGCGGCAAAAACGGTACGCGGCGGCGGCGTACTCATATATTCCACCTGCACGTTTTCAGCGGAGGAAAACGAAAACGTGGTGGAACGCTTTCTTGCGGCGCATCCGGGGTTTTCGCTGGAACACATGCGGCGGCTTTACCCGCATTCTTCCCCGGGAGAGGGGCATTTCGTGGCGCGCCTGCGCCGGGCAGGGGATGGATTTTGCCCACAGGAGGCGCTTCCGCTGAAGCCATGCCGCGACGTCGCCTACCACAGCGCAATCGCGGACCTGTTTATTCAACCGCCGGAAGGCTGCGCTTACGACCTCCCTGATGGCCGCATCGCAATCCTGCGCGCGCCTCTGCCGCATGGCCTCAGCGCGCTTTGGACGCTTGCTGCGGGCGTGCAGGCAGGGGAGATCAGGAAAGGACGATTCCTGCCTGCACACAGCCTGTTTCTTGCTGCGCACGGCGGTGTATATCGGAAAACGCTTGACCTGCCGCTAGCGGATGCCTGCCTGCCGCGCTTCCTTGCAGGGGAGGCGGTTCCCTGCCCGGAGGATTGGCGCGGATACATTCCGGTCTGTGCGGGCGGATTCCCAATCGGCTTTGGAAAAGCGGTGGAGGGAACGTTGAAAAACCATGTGCCGAAGGGCTTACGGGTGGTTTGAAGCAAAAGGGCTTAAGAAAGGATGCAAAACCCATGATTGTGCACGCAACAGAAAACCAGCTTGAAGATGTGGCGGCGCTTGCGTTGAAACTGTTCCCCGAAACGGGGAGCGATACGATCCACGAGGAAATGCGGGCGCTTCTTTCGGATGGCAATGCGGCGATTTTTTTGCATTATACCGGGGAAGGCGTGCCGGCCGGCTTTGCGCAATGCCAGCTGCGGTTCGACTATGTGGAAGGAACGCGAAGCAGCCCGGTTGGCTATCTGGAAGGAATCTTTGTGGAAGAACCCAGCCGTAAACAAGGCGTTGCGAAAGAACTGCTCAGGCGGGCAGAGGCTTGGGCAAAGGAAAAGGGCTGTTCGGAATTTGCCAGCGATTGCGAGCTGGGGAACACGGAAAGCTTATCCTTTCACCAAAGCGTTGGTTTTCGGGAAGCAAACCGCATCATCTGTTTTACGAAGCAGCTGTAATGCCGGGCCGGGGTATCCGCCTTAAGGTGCCCCGGCTCGTTTTTATTTCTCAACGATCAGGTCACAAAGCGTGAGCCGGACTGCCTTTTGCAGTGAAGCAAGCGGCAGCTCCACCTGATAACCGATCTTGCCCGCGCTGAACATGAGCACAGGATATCCCGCTGCGCTTTGATGCACAAAGGTTGGGAACTGCTTTTTCATGCCGATGGGCGAACAGCCGCCGTGCACATAGCCGGTAAGCGGCAGCAGATCCTTTGTTTTTATCATTTCAATGGATTTTTCCCCGGCGCAGCGCGCGGCCTTCTTGAGGTCAAGCTCTTCTGCTACGGGGATCATGAACACATAATATTTCCCGCTTTTTCCGACTGTCACGAGCGTTTTGAACACTTGCGCCGGATCCTTCCCAAGAAGCGCGGCGACTTCTGTGCCGCTCGGCGCAGCGCCGCCCGTGTCGAAAGCATAGTGGCGGTAAGGGAGCTTCAAACGCTTCAGCGTGCGCATAACGTTTGTCTTTTCTTCCATGGTTTCCCTTTCATAACCGGAGGATTTTTGGGAAAAAGCCTCCCCGTCGGCTGGCGGGGAGGCTGAGTTGCGCATAAGGCCCGCACGCTTACGCTTCTTCGTGTTCCTTCTGCTTCTTCTCGCCGATGGAGAGAACGGTGTTCACAAGGATGCCGAGGATGAGCGCGGTGGCGATGTTGGTGATGGTGATTTTGCCGAAGTTGAGGGTCAGGCCGCCGATGCCGGTGATGAGGATGGTGGCGACTACGAAAAGGTTGCGGTTCTTATCAAGGTCAATGTGCTTGAACATCCGCAGGCCGGATACCGCAATGAAGCCGTACAGCGTGATGCACACGCCGCCCATTACGCAGCCGGGGATGGAGTTCACGAACGCTACGAACGGAGCGAAGAAGCTGAGCACGACACAGCCGATTGCCGCTGCGATGATTGTAACCACGGAGGCGTTGCGGGTAATCGCTACGCAGCCGATGCTTTCACCGTAGGTGGTGTTGGGGCAGCTGCCGAAGAACGCGCCGACCATGGAGCCGATGCCGTCGCCCAACAGCGTGCGGGCAAGGCCCGGTTCGCCGCTTACGAGATCCTGACCGATGATGGACGAAAGGTTCTTATGGTCCGCAATGTGCTCAGCGAACACAACAAAGGCAACGGGCATGTACAACACGGCGATGGTGCCAAGGTTGGCCCAGTCGAAGCTTTCCTGCGCAGCCTTTACAAACGCGAACTGCGGAACATGAATCCAGCCGCTTATGCTGCCGAAGTCCAGCGCAGTAAGCGCGCTCACATTGAGCACCTTAAGATAATCGCATCCGGTAGCATTGCCGATGATTGTGAAAATGCCCGCAAGCGCATAGCCGGAAAGAATGCCGATGATGAAGGGGATAAGCTTGGCCATTTTTTTGCCGAAGGTGGAGCAGAGTATGACCACAAGGAGGGTGACAAGGCCGCAGAGGATATGGATCAGGTTATAGGAGCCGGTGGTCACATTGGTCAGGTCGCTGATGGCGCTGCCCGCAAGGGAAAGACCGATGATGGCAACGGTTGGCCCAATAATGATCGGCGGCATGAGCTTGTCGATCCAGCGGGTGCCGAACGCCTTGATGGCAATGGCGATGAGCACGTATACAAGGCCCGCAAGAATCGCGCCCACGATGATGCCGAAACAACCGAATGCCGTGGCGGAATACATGGCGGAAAGGAACGCAAAGGAACTGCCCAGGAATACGGGGCTCTTTGCTTTGGTGAAAGCGATATAAACGCCGGTTCCCATGCCTGCGCCAAGAAGCGCTGCAGCGATGTCCATCTCAAGGTTTTGCACGCCGTAGGCATTCACCAGCACGGGAACAACCAACGTTGCTGCCATGATAGCGAGCATCTGCTGGAATGCAAATACGATGAGTTGGACAAATTTGGGTTTGTCTTTGATGCCATAGATCAGGTTCATGTGACGTTCTCCTTCTTTCCTTGTTGCGTAATTTTTATATAAGCTTTTACTTATCCTGTTTTTCGCCGGGCGCTTCCTGACGGAGGATGGAAACGTCCGTCTGCCCATCCGTTTCGGCAAGGCGCACGGAAACGATTTCATCCCTTGCAGTGGGGATGTTTTTGCCCACGTAAGTCGCCTTAATGGGAAGTTCCGAATGCCCGCGGTCGATCAGCACGCAAAGCTGAATCCGTGCGGCACGCCCAAGTTCCATCACCGCATCAAGCGCGGCGCGGGCCGTCCGGCCGGTGTAGATCACATCATCTACAAGCACAACGGTTTGATCCTGCACGGAGAAAGGGACGCTTGTGCCGTTGAGACGCGGATCGGGTTGAATGCGCGAAAGATCGTCCCGGTAAAGCGTGATATCCAGTTCGCCCACAGGCACTGCCGTTCCGTCGATCTTCCGAATGTTTTCCGCAATGCGCCGTGCGAGCGGCACGCCGCGCGTTCGGATGCCCACGAGGCAGAGGCGTTCGGTGCCATGGTTCTTTTCAATGATCTGATGGGAGATGCGCACAAGTGCGCGTTCCACGGCCGCTTGATCCATGAGTTCCGCTTTGTGCTGCATGCGCTCTCCTTTCCAGCTATAAAAAGCCCTGTCCGAAAAGAGCGGACAGGGCGAAAAACGCTAAGCTAAATTGCTTTGCCTGTATCAGCTTGTTTCAACGCCTTGCCGGAAGCTCTGTTCCGAACTTAAAAGCATCACCTTGCGCATTATGCCATGTTTCGCGGGCATTGTCAACACAATTTGTTCACATTCGCAAAGAATGGCGGAAGTCATGCACAAGACGATGTGGACAACGCACGTGCAGCATGCTATCCTGTAAGAAAAAAAGGAGCATGGCCATGCAGAAAGCTGGGAACAGACCCGACTGCGACTCCACTGTATGTGCTGCGGCAGGAGCAGAGGATATTCCTGAAATTCTGGAGCTGATGAGCGGCTACAAGCAGGATATCGGTGAGGAGCCGCTTACACAGGCGCAAAAAGCGGCGCTTGGCGCGGCCATAGGAACCGGGCGGATCACGTTCGTTCTGGCGAAGCGCGATGGGCGGGCCGTTGGCATGTGCTCTGTTTGCGAAACGTTTTCCACCTTTCGGTGTGCGCCAGGCGGCCTGTTTGAAGATTTTTATGTGCTTCCAATGTTTCGCGGGCAAGGCGTGGCCCGCCGGCTTGCGGAAGCGGCCTTCGCACATTGCAGGGCGCGTGGAATCGCGTCGCTTTGGGTTGGCTGTGCGGACTCGGATGTGAAGATGTATGAGAGCCTCGGCTTCCGCATCCCCCTCGGCCGCCTGCTCACGTGGAACGGATCGTAGCGGACACAGTCCGCTTGTGCGGCCCCTCTTGTGCCAACCGGCGGCATACCCACATCAGACCACAGCGCTTGAAACGAAACGTCTTTAAGAAACCGATGGAGGGACGGCTATGAAGCATGCCATTCAGCTTTGCACCTGCTGTGTGTTGGCGCTGTTTTTTTTCACAGCCTGCACGGAAAAAAGCCCGGTGCAAACGAGCTATTCCATTGAACACGCAGGGAAAACGTTTGTGATTGACGCCGCAAACCAAACCATTACCAACAATGACGATGTTTATGCCTATTCGTTTTCCGGCAATACAACGACCATCACTTATCCGAACGGCTCCACCTATTTCCGCACAACGTCCGGCAACGGCTGGGCTGGCGGCTGGAGCGATGATTATGACGAAACAAAATATATCCCCGGCGGCGTGCTGATGGATGTGCTTTACCGGGGGCGCGGCGATGAAAAAGATTCCTCCGGGCCAAGCCCGTTTTTGGCTATCCTGTTGATTGCCGCTGGGGCATTCAACGCAGCCAAACCGCGAACCGCCTGGTATCTTGGTTATGGCTGGCGGTTTAAGGACGCGGAGCCTTCTGAACTGGCGCTTGGAGTCGAGCGGGTGGTTGGCGTGGTCGTTCTGATCATCGGAGTAATTATGCTGCTTGCATCGCTGCAATAAGCTTTGCGTTGCAAACGGAACAAAATCTGACAGGAGGATAAAAGGATGGATTGGAACCATTTGGATTTGGCGGTGGAACTGCGCCATGCGCTGCACGCGCATCCGGAGCTTTCCAATCAGGAGGAGTGGACGCGCGCAGAGCTCATGCGCTTTTTGCGCGCCCACACAAAGCTTGCGGTGATCGACCGGGGAGGCTGGTTTTATGCGGTGTACCGTGCGCCAAACCCGAAGCGGCGCATTGCGTTCCGGGCGGATCATGACGCACTTCCCATTGAGGATGCATGCGACGTGCCGTATGCATCCAAAATTCCGGGCGTTGGCCATAAATGCGGGCATGACGGCCATAGCGCTGCGCTTGCGGCCTTCGCAATGGAAATTGACAAGGAAGGCTGCTCAAACGACATATACTTCATTTTTCAACCGGCAGAGGAGACCGGAGACGGCGCCGTAAAATGCGCACCGCTTATCACGGAGGAGAAAATTGACGAAGTATTTGCGTTCCACAACTGGCCGGGCTATCCGCTCGGCACGGTTTGCATCTGGTATGGAGCGGTCAATTGTGCGTCGCGCGGCATGACGATCCGCATGGTGGGTACGCCCTCCCATGCGAGCATGCCCGAATGCGGCAAGAATCCCGCGTTTGCGCTTGCAACGATGGTGAACGAAGTCCCCGCGCTGCTTGATTTGCCGTGGAAGGGGCTTGTGCTTTCAACGGTGATCGGCCTAAAGGTGGGCGAAAAGGCATTTGGCACGCAGGCGAGCGAGGGGGAGCTGTATCTCACAATTCGCGCGGAACGGGAAGCGGAGCTGAATCTGCTTGCCGAAAAGATCGAAGCGATGGCGGAACGCGAAGCGGCGCGTTATGGCCTCGCGTGGCATGTCTCATATTGCGATTGTTTCCCGGAGACTGCCAACGATCCCACAAGCACGCAAAAGGTGCGGGAGGCAGCCGAGAAACTTGGCTACCCAATCGAGGTGATCGAGCGGCCCGAGCGCGGCTCGGAAGACTTCGGGTACTTTCTCAAGCGTGCGCCCGGTGCGATCTTTGAAATCGGTGCTGGCGTAGATTACCCGCAGCTGCACACGGCACAATTCGATTTTCCGGATGCGCTGATCGAACCTGCCGTAGAGATATTCAAAAAGCTCGCTGCGGAATAAAACGCACGCAATGCGGCCCCGGTTTTCCGGGGCCGCATTCAGCTTACCTCTTTAGGGGATCAGCGCATCCATACCGATGGTCAGAATGCCCACGTTGTCACGGTAAATCGTGTTGAATTGGGAAATCGGCAGCGGGTTCGTGCCAAGCCCGGCTTCGATGGTATAGCCCGGCCGGTTATAGGTTTGAATGAACCAGTCGCGGTAGCCGGCATAGGAATTGGCCGGGCCCGCCTGAAGCGCATAGCCGCTTGCAGCGGCCATCCGCTGGCCGATTGCATAGGCGTTTTCGGGCTCATAGTCCTGATATTTCCAGAAGATTACCCTGCCTTGCGTGTGATACGAAAGCGTGAGCGCAAAGTTGTTCGCGCGGGTATAATCGTATATCGCACGGCTTTCCGGCTCCGAAAGCGCTGAAGGGCCGACATAATCGCGCGGGCCGGGCTTAGTATACCCCTGCGCAAATTTGATGTCGCGCTCCTTTTCCCAATCGGCCGGATAATTGCTGTTCAGGTCTACGCCGCGGATGTTGGCTTTCCAGCCGGAAGGGAATGGGATGGACGGGTAATTTGCCGCAAGCATCCGGGCATTCTGATAATATCCGCCTGAATTGATCGCGCCTGTCACAAGATCCACACCATCAGGATTCACAAGGGGAACGATATGCAGCATCGTGCCGGTGTATAACCTGGATGCCGCTACGCCTCCGATGCGTCCGCCTGTCGCATAAGCGTCCGCATAATCCTCAAGATACTTGAGCAGGAGCGGCGTGGTGATCCATTCGTTGGCATGGTGGGAGGCGTTGTAGAACACATGCCGGGTTCCGGTACCCATCTCAAGCGCCTGAATCGGCGAGCCGGTTACGCTGTTGCCGACCGTAGTAAGCGTAATGAACGGATAGCGCGCGGCAAGGCCTTCGTTGATGAGTTCCACCAACTCGGAGGTATAGGCGATGTTGGTGGGAACTACATCAAACGGCAGCGGAATGATGAGCGTTTCGCCAACATAGATCAGGTTTGGATTAGTGCGAGGGTTCGCGGTCAGCAGCGCCTGCACGGTGGTTCCATAACGCCGCGCGATGGAGGAAAGCGTATCGCCCCGTTTTACGGTGTATTCCACATAGCCGGTTAAATACGGTTTGAGCGCCGCAAGGGTACGCGGGCCGACGATGCCATCCGCTTGCAAGCCATTGGCCCGCTGGAACGCCCGCACCGCCGCATCCGTGCGCGTACCAAAGATGCCGTCAAGCGCGCCGGGGGAGAAGCCGGCCCGTTCCAACGCAAGCTGCAGCATCTGTACCTCTGGCCCGCGGTCGCCCTTGCGCAGCCAGGATTCTTCGACCTCCATGTAAGGCGCAAGAGCGGCCCAGGTACGCGGGCCGACGATGCCGTCTACCGTGAGGCCGTTCGCCCGCTGAAACGCGCGCACTGCCGCTTCCGTGCGTGGGCCGAAAATACCGTCAATTGTTCCTGCATCATATCCGGCGCGCTTCAAGGCGCGCTGAAGCACCTTAACGTCCTCGCCCCGGTCGCCGCGTCGCAATGTTCTCATATCAATTAACCTCGCTTGCTTTTTGCTGCATACTATGCTTTGGCGGCGCGGAAGGTGCGAGGAGGGAAAGTGCTTTGGAAAAACGGTAAGCCGGCGGAGGATTTGCACATTTACAAAGCGCAGCTTTCAGGAGGCTGAAGCGCTGCGTGGGGTATGCTGTTAAATAAATCTTAATCCCTTTGCCACTACGCATTTAAACCGCGCCGTGATACAATGGGCGTGCAAACCAAAAGGGGAGAACATGCATGTACACCATCCTCATCTGTGACGACGACCGCGATATCGTGGCCGCGCTGAAAATCTACCTGACTGCGGAAGGCTACCGTACGCTTGAAGCCTACAACGGCCGGGAGGCGCTTGACATTATTTCCCGCGAGACGGTGCATCTTGCGCTTTTGGACATTATGATGCCCGGACTCGACGGACTCGCCGCAACAGCGGCGCTCCGGGAAAAAAACAACATTCCCGTGATCCTGCTCACGGCCAAGAGCGAGGATACGGACAAGGTGCTTGGGCTTTCCATCGGTGCGGACGATTATGTAACCAAGCCATTTAACCCGATGGAGGTGATTGCGCGGGTGCGTTCCCAGCTTCGGCGCTATACTATGCTTGGCGGCATGAGCGGCATAGAAAAGAAGCCTTCCGTTATTTCTATCGACGGCGTGGAGATCGACGACGATGCAAAGACCGTTACCCTTGACGGTGAACCCGTGAACCTTACGCCGATAGAATACAGCATTTTGAAACTATTAATGGAAAATGCGGGAAAGGTGTTTTCTTCCACCCGCATTTATGAGCTTGTGTGGAAGGATCCGGCATGGGGCGCGGAAAACACCGTTGCGGTGCACATCCGGCATATCCGCGAAAAGCTTGAGATCAATCCTGCCGAACCGCGCTACCTCAAAGTGGTGTGGGGGCAGGGCTACAAGTTTGAAAAAGGAGGCAAACGATGAAACTCACTCATAGCCTCGGTGTGAAGATCGCAGCGGTATTCCTTTTTGCGCTGCTGACAGGTATGGCTTTTTTTGGCACGAGCCTTACGATCGCCATGCTTAACGACGGCTTTTATCCCGAAAGAGCAGAGGCGGGGCCGCGATTGCAGAACGAATGTGTGTGGAATTCAGACGCGGCGGAAGCGAAGATCTTCCCCCTCCGTTATTCTATCCCGCTTCTCACAGGCATCGAATGGCTCTGCTGCGCTGCCCTGTTCCTGTTCCTGCTGTGCGCGGCCGGGCACAGAGAAGGGCGGGAGGAAGCTGCGCTGAACACACAGGATAAGATCCCGCTTGATCTGTATCTGCTGGCGGCTGGTTTTGCGGCAACCTTTCTGTATTGGTGGCTCGCGAATCCCCTTGTCTCTGACATGACGGTGCGGCGGATTGAGCAGCTCATTCTCCTTTCCGCCGCGCTTACGGTCCCTGCGCTCATCGTGCTCGCATTCTGCATGACGTTGGCAACGCGCATCAAGACCGGAACGCTTTGGCGCAACACGGTCATTTACCGCGTGCTTCGGCTCGGCTGGCGGGCGCTGTGCTGGATGGGACGGGGAATCCGTACGCTCTGCGGCAACATGTCGCTGATTTGGCAGGCGATCCTCATTTACAGCGCATATGCGCTCGTGATGCTGCTCCTGTGCCGGGAGACCTATTACAGCCCAATGGCGACGCTGTTCTGGATGGGCGTGAACATGACGGTGCTGCTTGCGGTCTGCTTTGTCACGCTGCAGCTTTCGCGGCTCAGGGAAGGAGCAAGGCGGCTCGCGGAGGGCGACCTTTCTTACCATGTGCCGACCGAGCACATGTTCTTCGAGCTGAAACGCCACGGAGAAAACCTCAACAGCATCGGAGCGGGTATGACCCGGGCTGTGGAAGAGCGCATAAAGAGCGAACGGCTAAAGACCGAGCTCATCACAAACGTTTCCCATGACATAAAAACGCCCCTGACCTCCATTTTGAACTATGTGGATCTTCTGAAAAAAGAGCCTGCCGCAAGTGAAACTGCCAGCGAATACATCGCCGTGCTGGACCGGCAGGCGCGCCAGCTCAAAAAACTGACGGAAGATGTGCTGGAGGCGTCAAAAGCCGCAACAGGGAACATTAAAGTTGAGCTTGGGCGCACCGATGCTGTGGAGCTGTTGGGGCAGTGCCTTGCGGAATATATGGAACGCTTCCAAACGGCCAACCTTACGGCCGTGATGCAAACGCCCGGCGAACCGGCCTTTATTCTGGCGGACGGCCGCCTGCTTTGGCGCGTGTTCGATAACCTCCTCGGCAACATCGCAAAATATGCTCAACCCGGAACGCGGGTGTATGCAGGCGTAACCCGGGAGGGGAAAGAGGTTGTGATCGCACTGAAAAACATATCCCGCGATGCGCTGAACATCTCGGAGGAGGAGTTGATGGAACGCTTCGTGCGCGGCGACAGTGCCCGCACAAGCGAGGGCAGCGGCCTTGGGCTTTCCATTGCGCGGAGCCTTACGGAATTGCAGGGCGGTCACTTTGGAATTTCAATCGATTGCGATCTGTTTAAAGCGGAACTGCGATTTGCAGCCGTGGAAGAAACCTGAGCCGGAGAGCAAAAGAAGAGGGGCGCATGGCGGCCTCTCTTCTTTTGTGCATATTATGCGAAGCTCGTTTTGAACGCAAGGAAGCTTGTTTCAGTGCTGCCATGAAAAAATACATGCTGCAAAATGAATAAAGACACATGCGCATTATAAAAATTCATCTATATACCACGAAATGTGCCGAAAACACAGGGAGATAAGAATATATAGTCAAAAATTAAGCATAAAAAATTGCAAAACCCCTTGCGTTCCGTGCGGTGAAATAGTATAATTCGCTGTACAACAGAAACAACAATTTGGAGGAAAAACATATGAAATTGATCAAACTCATGCTGAGCCTGCTTTGTGCGGCGGCGATGCTGCTTATGGCTGCGGGCTGCTCCACCGTGCCTGCGAACACCGTATTCAGCGCGGACGATATTCCGGGCAAAACCATCGGCGTGCAACTCGGCACAACGGGTGACATCGTTTACGCTTCCGATTATGAAACGGATGGCGAAACAAAGGTGGAACGCTTCACGAAAACCAACGATGCGGTGCAGGCGCTCAAGCAGGGCAAACTGGATTGCATCATCCTTGACGAACAGCCTGCAAAGTATTATGTTGAAGCCAACGAGGACCTGCAGGTGATTGCCGGTTCCTTCGCGCCGGAGGATTATGCCATCTGCGTTGCAAAGGAGAACACGGAGCTTCTGGACAAGATCAACGATGCGCTTGCGACCCTGAAGGAGAACGGTACGCTTGCCAACATCATCGCCAACTACATCGGTGAAGATGACGTGAAGGGAACAATGCCCTATGTTTCCAGCAACACGGATTATTCAAACGGCAAGCTCGTGATGGTTACGGAAGCTACGTTCCCGCCGTATGAGTACTATGAAGGCGGCGAAGGCAAGATTGTAGGCATCGACATCGACATGGCGCAGGCCATTGCGGATCTTCTCAAGATGGAGCTTGAGGTGCAGGACATTGCGTTTGACTCCATCGTAACCTCCGTGCAGACGGGCAAGGCGGACATCGGCGTGGCCGGGCTTACGGTGGATGAGGACCGCTTGCAGTATGTGAACTTCACCGAGCCGTATACAACCTCCGAACAGGTCATCATTGTGCGTGCAAAATAAAGCCAAATCCCTTGCGGGGAGCGCGATATATCCCGTATAATAAAATGACAGTGAAACCCATATGCCGCGGGCAGTTCCTGCCTGCGGCATGGTTGCCTTAAACGCATCACATCCCTTCCCGCTGCAATGAAAACGAAAAACTGGAATAAGGAGGAAGCATGGTAGCGATCGACATCGGCACATTTTTTGATACCGTCCTTGCATGGCTGCAAAACACGTGGACCAGCTTGTGTGCGGATTTTTACCTGAACTTCATTAAGGAGGATCGCTGGAAGTACTTGGTGCGTGGCCTGGGCGTTACGCTTGAAGTCGCGCTGTTTGCAGCGATTGCCGGCATTATCCTGGGCGCTCTGCTTGCCATCATCCGCACCACGGCGGATAAAACCGGCAGGCTGCGCTTTTTAAATTGGCTCGCAAAGCTGTATATTACCGTCATCCGCGGCACGCCGGTGGTCGTGCAATTGCTTATCATCAATTTTGTAATCTTTTCCTCCGTTTTTGTGGATACGGTGCTGGTGGCGATCATCGCATTCGGGCTGAACTCCGCAGCCTATGTTGCGGAGGTGTTCCGCTCCGGCATCATGAGCATTGACGAAGGGCAGTTTGAAGCGGGGCGAAGCCTTGGCTTTAACTATGGGCAGACAATGTGGCACATTGTGATGCCGCAGGCATTCAAAAACGTTTTGCCCGCGCTTGCCAACGAATTCATCACGCTTTTAAAGGAAACCTCCGTTTCCGGCTACATCGGCCTGATGGATCTCACAAAAGCGGGCGACATTATCCGCAGCCGCACGTTTGCGGCATTCATGCCGCTGATTGCTGTGGCGCTGGTTTACCTTATTATGGTAGTGGTGCTTTCGGCGGGCGTATCCAGGCTGGAAAGGAGGCTTCGTAATGGCACAAGGTAATCCGCTGATCGAAGTTCAAGGGCTGAAAAAATATTTTGGCAAGGTGCATGCGCTCGATGATATTACGGAAACCATCTATGAAGGCGAGGTCGTGGCGGTAATAGGCCCATCCGGATCGGGCAAATCCACGTTCTTGCGTTCGCTGAACCTGCTTGAAGTCCCAACCGAAGGCCATGTTCTGATGGAAGGCGTGGATATAACCGATCCCAAGACGGACATCAACAAGCTCCGGCAAAAGATGGGAATGGTGTTTCAGCAGTTTAACCTGTTCCCGCATATGACGATTCTCAAAAACCTTACGCTTGCGCCCATGAAGCTGCAAAAACTCAGCGAGGCGGAGGCGAACGAGCGCGCTATGGCGCTGCTTACGCGCGTGGGGCTTGCCGACCGCGCAAACGCATATCCCGTGCAGCTATCCGGGGGGCAGAAACAGCGTATCGCCATTGTGCGTGCGCTTGCGATGAAGCCGGATGTGATGCTTTTTGATGAGCCGACGAGCGCGCTTGACCCGGAGATGGTGGGCGAAGTGTTGGAAGTAATGCGCGGCCTTGCGCGGGATGGAATGACCATGGTTGTGGTAACGCACGAAATGGGGTTTGCGCGCGAGGTTGCATCCCGCGTGCTGTTCATGGATGGCGGGCGCATTGTGGAGCAGAATACACCGCAGGAACTGTTCGATCATCCCAAGAGCGAACGCCTGAAGAACTTCCTTGCAAAGGTGTTGTGATGAAAAACAATTATGAATGGTTGGATGGGTATCTTTTGAGCAAGCCGGGGGCGGCAAGCGAGTTCAAGGCTGAATGGGGATGGCTGCGCTACCTTGTAGGCGGAAAGCAGTTTGCGGCTGTGTGCACGCCGGGCGAGGCGTACAAACCCCATGCCGGGCGGACGATGGTGCTGCTCAAGTGCGATCCCATGCTCGCTGAGCTGTTTCGCCAACAATATGCGGATGTGGTGCCGGGTTTTTATTCGGATAAGCGCACATGGAACAGCGTGTATCTGGATGGCGCCGTGCCCGAAGAAACGCTGCGCGCCATGTGCGATATGTCCTATGAGTTGGTGTTTGCAAAGCTGACAAAGAAGGCACAGCGGGAGATAAAAGAAAAATAAAAAAAGGCGCGCCTCAGGGCGCGCCCAGTCATTTGGTTTAGTTAGCGCTTGTCAAACAGCTTGCCGATGCCGCCAAGCAAATCGCCTGCCTTATCAAGGTTCAGCTTGGCTTTGATGGCATCCACCAGCTTGTTGATCTGTTCATCCGGCAGATCAACCCCAAATTTGGTTTCAAGCGTTTTTACAGGTTCCTTGGTGAAACTTGCAAGCAGGGTTTTATCCGCGCCGATTTTCTTTGCAAGCTCTTCAGCCTTTTCAAGGGCATTTCCCAAATCCAGTTTTTTCAGATCCATTTCGTGTTACGCCTCTTCCTTTATAACCTCTGCATCAGAGGCGTTCTTGCGCACGCTCTCGATACCGTTCTGGCAACTGGCCTTTGCTTTGTAACCTTCCGAAACCGCGATGATCTCGCCGTTGCGCGCCTTCAGACGGAAGCGGAATTCACCCGCCTTGTCCGCATATACCTCAAATTTTGGATGGGTGGCTGCCGTGAAGCCTTCTACGGTTTGATCCTCAACATTTGCGGCGGGTGCGTTCTTGCGCACGCTCTCCACACCGTTCATACATGCAGCTTCGGTAGTGTAAACTTCAGAGGTTGCAATGGTTTCGCCATTGCCGGCCTTAAGGTCGAACTTAAAGCCGGATTTTGTTTGCTTTACAAGGAATTTTCCCATGAGTGCACCTGCTTTCTGTTGATTTTAAGGTGGTTTTCAATATTATAGCACATCCGAAATAAATTGACAAAAAAAACGGGACTGAAATGTCCCGTTTTGCAGTGCCTTATTCGACGACTGGAGTCAATTTGTATCCCGGAAGCAGCGGAGTGCCCGGAACATAGCCCGGCCAGACAAAATAGCGGTTTGGATGCATCTTATACGTTGTTGTGGTTATCTTTTCACGGCGCACCTCTGCACCCGCCATTTTGTAAATCTTATAGGTATCGTAAACATAGCCTTTCTTGGCCGCATTCTTTACCATCCAGTAGGGGTAGGTGAGGGAAGCGTTGGGGATGAATTCGTCCGCGGTGGGCTGGATCGGTTCCTGCTCGTCGGAATACAGCTCAATTTCGTCAAAATCACCGGAGAACGGAAGACCGTAAATCTCGCACCAGATTTTCTTTTCATTTTTGTCGATCCAGGTAAATACGTAAATCGGGGCCTCTGTGTTGTTGCTCCACTTGAAATCAATTGTGCCCGTGTTGATGGTTGCATCCAGACCGCCCTTCACATAGCTCAGACGGCTTGAATGCGCCTGGCGGTAGACGATTTGATAATCTCCCATCAACACAGCGTTATACATCGTCGTGGAAACCTGACATACGCCGCCGCCAGGCTGATCCTCTGTGGCAGCACCGCCTTCAATGACTGCGGGGGCCATTTGCCAACCATATTTTTCATAGCGGGGTCCGAGCAGATCGTTGCAGGAGAGAACGTCGCCCGGCTGCAGCACCGTGCCGTAGATCAACCCACAGGCTTTCGTCATGTTGTGAACGCGGGTTGCACGGCCGTAGTTGCCCTTTGCGTAGCTGGTCCATGCGCTTGAACGCAACACGAGGGACTGCTTGAGCGTGGCGACGGTAACGGAGGGATAGAGCGGCTGAAGCTCGAAAGTGATTTCGCCGTATTCCCGTGCTTCGGCACGTTCCCGGATAACTGCCACAAGCGCTCCCTGATCCAAGGAGCGGCCTTCTGTGCCTTCAGTGAAATCAAAACGTTTATCACGCAAATCCGCACCTGCGGCAAGCTCTTCTTCGGTAAAACCGATATTCACCACATCAAGCGCTTCGGTATCTTCGTTCAATTCAAGCTGCTTTACGCTGAATGTCGCGTCTGTGGCGGGCATATCGAGTTCGGCTGCCATTTCCGCAACAAAGCTCCCTGCGTCGCGCGGCACGGCGGTATAGGAAAGGTCAAAGCTGCGCCCATTTTCCGCAATGTCCGCAAGCTCAGCCTGCAATGAATCCAAATCGCCCTCGCGGCCAAGCGCCATTGCTTCGGCCAAAATGGCCTCGGTATCAAACGCGATGTCGAAATGAGGCTGATCGAAGGTATAGGTGTGCTCGCCGTCGGTTATGCGGAACGAAACATCCTGAACCAACGATTGTTCAGCCTCTTTGAGCGCTTCCGCCGCTTCATCAGGCGTCATGCCCGAAACATCTACGCCCGCAACGGTGATGCCGGGGTGAAATGTTCCGGAACCGATGATGCTTTGGCGCAGAGCTTCATCCCTGTCGCTTTTAATCTTGAGAAAAAGGACGACACCGCCTACGATGAGCACGGCTGCGAGCACAATCAGCCAGACTTTCAGCTTTTTTCCGCTGGAAGGCGCTTTGTTTTCGGTTGCAATTTCAGCCATTTTGCCGGTTACCTCATTATATTAAAAATAATTCTGTTCGAAATCAGTCGCGGGAGCGCGCAGCGTGCCGCTTTCTGTTCTATTATAATCGCGCGGCAGGGGGGATGTAAAGGGCATTGTGGGAGGAAGAGGCGCACAAACAGAAAATTAACACTTCGGAAACAGGTTGGCAAATGGGCATGAAAAACGCTCGCGCAGGGTTGCGTGTGCGCAAAAATAAAGGTATAATATGCTTTCAGCGGACGGCTGTAACAAAGCGGTTTGCAGAAGAACACTTCGCAGGAGGGCGATAGAATGGAACGCAATAAAGTTCATACGCTGGTTCTTTACGCGCTGTTTGTCGGAATGATTTTTGTGCTTGCGCTTACTCCGATCGGGTATATCACCGCGGGACCAATCGAAATTACACTGATCCACATCCCCGTGATCCTCGGAAGCTTTTTCCTCGGCTTGCGCGGCGGTTTGGTTCTGGGGTTTTTCTTCGGGCTTTCCAGCCTGCTGCGGGCTCTGCTGGTTCCCACACCGCTTTCCATGATCATGTTGGGAGCGGATACGGGCTTTGGACTGTACAATCTGCTTCTTGTTCTTGCAGTGCTCTTCCTTCCACGCATCCTTGTCGGGTTTGTGAGCGCACTCCTGTACCGCGTGCTTACCCCAAAGAAAAACGTGCTTGGCATGATGGTGGCATCCGCCGCAGGTTCGCTTACCAACACCGTGCTGTTCCTTGGCATCCTGTATCTGCTTGCGGCGCCGCTGGTTGCGCAAGCGTTCGGAACGGATGTCGCAGGGGTGGCGGCGATTCTTTTTGCAACGACCGGCCTGGTAAACGGCGGAATTGAAGCCGTGGCGGCAGTTCTGATCTGCACGGCGGCGGGCAAGGCGCTGCAAAGCTACATGAAACGGCGCACCGCCTGATCCACTGCTGTAAAAAATAAGTGAGGGAACATCATTATGCTCCTTGCGATGGACATCGGCAACACGAACATCAAAACCGGCATTTATAAGGACGGCAGGCTGCTCAATTCCTGGCGCATGACGACGGATCTTCACCGCACCTCGGATGAACTGGGCGTGCAGATGGAGTCGTTTTTCGGGCATCTCGGCCTTTCAACGCGGGATGTGTGCGGCATCATCGTCTCCTCGGTTGTGCCGTCGATCAACTACACCATCGAGCACATGTGCCAGCTTTATTTCTTCGGACAACAGCCGATGATGGTAAGTTCTTCCCTGGAACTAGGGCTGGATATCTGGTATGATTACCCTGAATTATTGGGTGCGGACCGCATCTGCAATGCCGTTGCGGCGTACCGCAGCTATGGCGGCCCGGTTGTGATTATTGATTTCGGTACGGCAACCACATTTTCCGTCGTATCTGAGGACGGCGCATTTCTCGGCGGCGCGATTGGGCCGGGCATCATCGTTTCCACGGATGCGTTGGTTGAAAAGGCAGCCATGCTGCACAAGGTCGAATACATCAAGCCGGATCATGCCATTTGCAAAAACACGAAGGATGGCATCCAGTCCGGCATCATCAATGGGTATGTTGGGTTTGTGGAAAACATCGTGCGGCAGATGGAAAAGGAACTGAGCGCACCGCCCACGGTGGTCGCAACGGGCGGTATGTCCTCCATGATCGCTGCCGAAACGGATTGTATCGATGTGCTTAACCCGACGCTTACGCTTGAAGGCCTCAACTTTATCTACCGTATGAACAAGTAACTTTGGCGGGGCGGTGAAAACCGCCCCGTTTCAATGCTGCTGCAAATACACAGCCGCGCAGCCGATGCTTAGCAGCAGCTGCAGCGCGAACAGCCCATAGCACACATTGCGCCGCCGGGTATCCTTGCGGCGTTTAAAAATTCCCGCGCCGATCAAGGGCACAACGGGGATCGCGCCGACATAGAGAAGAAAAAGGGCATCCATATTGTTTCACATCCTAAATCAGTGTATATACATGCTATCATTTTGCTGCCGGGATGCACAATATGAGATGCTTGGAAGCCTCGCCAATTGCTTCCGCACACTGAAACCACGAAATACCAAAACAAAATATCGGGAAAATGTACGTGCGGAGTTTTCTTTCCGCGTGTTATTTGGTAGAATAAGACGAGGCGCGTATTGAGGAAAGACGGAACGGACAGTATGAACGAATTCAAGGTGGTGTCGCCGTTTGAACCGCAGGGCGATCAGCCGCAGGCCATAGAAAAGCTTGCGGCGGGTGTGCTGCGCGGCGACAAAACACAGGTGCTGCTGGGCGTGACCGGCAGCGGCAAAACCTTTACCATGGCAAAAGTGATCGAACGTGTGCAGAAGCCCACGCTCGTCATTGCGCACAACAAAACGCTTGCCGCTCAGCTTTGCTCTGAGCTTCGGGAATTCTTTCCCGGCAGCGCGGTTGAATATTTTGTCTCCTATTACGACTATTATCAGCCGGAGGCGTATATTGCCTCCTCGGATACGTATATCGAAAAAGTTTCCACAGTCAACGATGAAATCGACAAACTGCGCCACAGCGCCACCTGCGCCCTGAACGAGCGGCGGGATGTGATTATTGTGGCTTCTGTTTCGTGTATTTACGCTCTAGGAGACCCGGAAGAATACCTGAAGCTTTCGATTTCCCTGCGCGAGGGCATGCGGATCGAGCGGGATGAGGTGATCCGCAGGCTTGTAGACATCCAATACCAACGCAACGAGATCGATTTTTCACGCGGGACGTTTCGTGCCAAAGGGGACGTGCTGGACATCTTCCCCGTGAACTGGTCGGACAGGGTGCTGCGCGTAGAATTTTTTGGGGATGAAATCGAGCGCATCAGCGAGGTGAATCCGCTTACCGGAGAGATTTTGCTTCAGCGCGCGCATGTTGCCGTGTTCCCCGCATCGCATTATGCAACCGGCAAGGAAAAGCTGGAGACGGCAATCGGGGAGATTGAAAACGACCTTTGGAAGCGCGTAGACGAGTTTAAGGCTGTGGACAAGCTTCTTGAGGCACAGCGCATTGAACAGCGAACGCTGTACGACATCGAAATGATGCGCGAAATAGGCTATTGCCAGGGCATTGAGAACTATTCCCGCTATTTTGACGGACGCAAACCCGGGCAGCCGCCGTTTACGCTGCTTGATTATTTTCCCAAGGATTTCCTCATGATTGTGGATGAATCCCACGTGACGCTGCCGCAGGTGCGTGGAATGTACAGCGGGGATCGTTCCCGTAAGGAAAACCTGGTGGAATACGGCTTTCGCCTGCCTGCGGCGTTCGATAACCGGCCGCTGCGTTTTGAAGAGTTCAGCAAGCGCATCAACCAGCTGATCTGCGTTTCTGCCACGCCCGGGGAGTATGAACTGGGGCTTTCCAGCCAGACGGTGGAGCAGATCATCCGCCCAACAGGCCTGATTGACCCGGAGATCAGCGTGCGCCCCGTAAAAGGCCAGATTGACGATCTTTTGAGCGAGGTGAAGCAGATGGCGGCGCGCGGATACCGCACGCTTGCCACCACGCTTACAAAACGCATGGCGGAAACGCTTACGGAATATTTGGACTCCATGGGCGTGCGCGTGCGTTATATGCATTCCGACATTGAAACAATCGAACGTATGGAGATCATCCGGGATCTTCGCCTGGGCGAGTTTGATGTGCTTGTGGGCATCAACCTGCTGCGCGAAGGGCTTGACCTGCCGGAGGTCGGCCTCGTGGCGATTTTGGACGCGGATAAGGAAGGCTTTTTGCGTTCCACGACTTCGCTCATCCAGACCGTGGGCCGCGCTGCGCGCAATGTAGACGGACGGGTTATTATGTATGCGGATGAGATCACCGATTCCATGCGCCGCGCGATTGAAGAAACCAACCGCCGCCGTGAAAAACAGCAGGCGTTCAACATCGAACACAACATCACGCCCCGGAGCGTGAAAAAAGCCGTGCATAACGTGCTGGAAATTTCACGCAAGGCGAAACAGGACGAAGGCGGCATGACGGAAGCAGAACGTCAGGAACGCATTGAAATCCTGCGCACGCAGATGCGCCAGGCTGCGGCAGAGCTGGACTTCGAGGCTGCGGCCAAGCTGCGCGATGAGCTGTTTGCGCTCACAGGCGACGGCGCTGCCGTCAAAAAGCCTGCGCCCGGCACGCCGGGCAGCGCAAAGAAGGCGCGCGGCAGAGCGCGCAAGTCGCCCAAGAAATAAGTGGCCTGCGGTGAGAAGAGACGATTTTTGCAATAGACAGAGGAAAGATTGATATGAAAGACGCGCTTGTGATTAAAGGCGCGCGGGAACATAACCTCAAAAATGTGGACATTACGCTCCCGCGCGATCAACTTATTGTGTTTACCGGGCTTTCCGGCTCCGGAAAATCATCCCTTGCGTTTGACACCATCTATGCGGAAGGGCAGCGGCGGTATGTGGAATCGCTTTCGTCATATGCACGCCAGTTTTTGGGGCAGATGGAAAAGCCGGATGTCGATACCATCGAAGGGCTTTCCCCGGCAATTTCGATCGACCAAAAAAGCACCTCGAACAACCCGCGCTCCACGGTAGGCACGGTCACGGAGGTCCACGATTATCTGCGCCTGCTGTATGCGCGCATCGGCATTCCGCACTGTCCGAAATGCGGCAGGCCCATTGAGCGGCAAAGCATTGATCAGGTGGTCGATCAGGTGATGGCGCTTGGAGAAGGGACGCGCGTGCAGGTCATTGCACCGGCTGTGCGCGGACGCAAGGGCGAGCACGCAAAGCTTCTCGAAAGCATCCGCAAAGAAGGCTACGTGCGCGTGCGCGTGGATGGCACGGTTTACGACATCGGCAATGTGCCGCCGCTTGACAAAAAGCTTAAGCACACAATCGACGTCGTAGTGGACAGGCTCGTGATCCGCCCTGGAGCGGAGGGCCGGCTCAACGATTCTTTGGAAACTGCCTTTGCCTTTGGCGGCGGCCTTGTGAAGGTGGATGTGGTGGAGAAGGAAGAGCTGCTGTTTTCCCAGAATTATGCCTGCCCGGATTGTGGCGTAAGCCTCGAAGAACTGACGCCGCGCATGTTCTCCTTCAACAATCCGTTCGGCGCATGCCCAACGTGTTCCGGCCTTGGCACGATGATGAAGATCGACCCGGCGCTCGTTGTGCCGGATGAAAGTCTTTCACTTGCAAAAGGCGCAATTTCGGTGAGCGGCTGGCAGAGCGCGAATAAGGAATCCATCGCGGGAATGTACTTCACGGCGCTTGCGGAAAAGTATGGCTTTTCGCTGGAAACGCCGTTCGCGGAGCTGCCGCATGCGGCAAAGCAGGCGATTTTGTACGGAACAGGCAAAGAACGCCTGCACATTGAATACAAGAAAGAATTCGGCAGCGGCACGTTCGATTCCCCGTTTGAAGGCATTTGCAACAATCTGGAGCGGCGGTATCGCGAAACGCAGTCCGAAGGCATGAAGCAGGAATATGAGGCATATATGTCCAACATACCCTGCCCGGATTGCTGCGGCAAACGCCTGCGCCCGGAAAGCCTCGCCGTGACGGTGGGGGGCAAATCCATCGCGGAAGTCAGCGAAATGACCGTGCTCGACGCGCGCACGTTTCTGCGCTCGCTTGCGCTTTCCGAGCAACAGCGCATGATCGGCGAACAGATCTTTCGGGAGATTGACGCGCGGTTAGGCTTTCTTGTGAATGTGGGGCTTGATTACCTGACGCTTTCCCGCGCGGCTGCAACGCTTTCCGGCGGCGAAGCACAGCGCATCCGCTTGGCCACGCAGATCGGCTCCGGCCTTGTGGGCGTGCTGTATATCCTTGACGAACCGAGCATCGGCCTGCACCAGCGGGATAACGCGCGCCTGCTCGCAACGCTTCAGGGAATGCGCGATCTTGGAAATACGCTCATTGTGGTTGAACACGATGAAGATACGATCCGTGCGGCGGACTATATTGTGGATATTGGCCCCGGAGCGGGCGAACACGGCGGGCATGTTGTTGCAAAAGGCACGCTGGAAGACGTCATGCAAACGCCGGAATCCATCACCGGTCAATTTCTCACGGGCGTGCAGCGCATCGAGGTACCGCAGACGCGGCGCGATTGCGGCGGGAAATACCTCCGCGTGCGCGGCGCGCGGGCGAACAACCTCAAAAATATCGATGTGGATATTCCGCTTGGTATCTTTACCTGCGTAACGGGCGTGTCGGGCAGCGGCAAGTCCAGCCTTGTGAACGAGATCGTAAAGAAAACCCTCCTGCGTGAACTCAACGGCGCGCGGACGCGTTCGCTGGATTATGACGAGATCCTTGGCATTGAACAGCTTGACAAGATCATTGATATTGATCAATCGCCCATCGGGCGGACGCCGCGCAGCAATCCCGCCACATATACCGGCCTGTTCGATCTGATCCGGGAAGTGTACGCACAAACGCCGGATGCGCGTATGCGCGGTTATAACAACGGCCGCTTCAGCTTTAATGTGAAGGGCGGACGGTGCGAAGCCTGCCGGGGCGACGGCATCATCAAGATTGAAATGCACTTCCTGCCGGACATTTACGTGCCTTGTGAAGTGTGCCGCGGCAAGCGCTACAACCGAGAAACGCTGGAGGTGCGCTACAAAGGAAAATCCATTGCGGATGTGCTGGACATGACGGTCGAAGAAGCGCTTGAATTTTTTGCGCCGCTGCCGCGCCTTGCAAAGAAACTGCAAACGCTTTACGACGTTGGCTTAGGTTATGTGAGACTTGGACAGCCTTCCACAACGCTTTCGGGCGGGGAAGCACAGCGCGTAAAGCTTGCGACGGAGCTTTCCCGCAAGGACACGGGACGCACGCTGTATGTGTTGGACGAACCGACCACCGGCCTGCATGTGGCGGATGTTAAGCGCTTGCTGGAGATTCTGCAGCGCCTTTGCGGGGGCGGCAGCAGCGTACTCGTAATTGAGCATAACCTTGATGTGATCAAAACGGCGGATTACATTATTGACCTTGGTCCGGAAGGCGGAAATCGCGGCGGTACGGTCGTTGCGACAGGCACACCGGAAGAAGTTGCAGCGGTTGCGGGAAGCTATACCGGCCAATACTTAAAACCCATTTTGGAGCGGGCAAGCGAGGAACGGATCAAAGAATAACGGAACGGGGGAGACGGAAATGGAAAGCATGCAGCGCTGGTATGAGGCATCGCAAAGGCGGTTTTCCGTGCGTAGATACAAGGACGGCCCGGAGGAAAAGCAGCTTGAAGCGCTTGCCGGCATGGCGGAGCTGTTGCGCGCCCATGGCGTTCGCATCGCCATCGGGAGGTCGGAGGAAGTGTTCAGGCCGATTTTTCTCTGGTATGGCAAGATAAGCGGAACGAACAGCTTTGCCGCTATCATTGTTCAGAAGGATGCAGAGCCGGAGATGGCGGGCTATGTCGGCGAAGCGTTTGTGTTGGAATGCACGGCAATGGGCCTTGGTACCTGCTGGCTTGGCGCATCTTATCACAAGCAAACCGCGCTTTCCGCCGTGGAGCTTTCCGAAGGGGAACGCATTGCGTGTATCACACCCATCGGCGTGCCGGATGAAGAATATACCGCGCGCCCCCGCCGCTCGTACGAAAAGCTGACAGGACTTACGGCGGAGCAGTTCGGCGAACTTCCCGTGTGGCAGAAGCGGGCAATCGAATGCGCGCGGCGCGCACCTTCTGCAATGAACAGCCAGCCCTGGCGCTTTCATGCGGCGGAGGAGGGGATTCTTGTGGGGAACACCTCAAAGAACTTTGGATATGGCCGGTTGGATTGCGGGATTGCCATGCTGCACCTTGAACTTGGCGCGGCATATTGCGGCGTTTACGGGGATTGGCGGAAAGAGAAAAACGGCTCATTGTTTGTGCGGGCATGAAAATGACCGCACTGCATGATGCAGCTGTCAAAATGGTATAAAAAATGCAGGCTTTTTAGGCAGCCCGCTTGCGAAATTCAGAAAAAGTGGATAAAATAAAAATGGTACATTCCGCATGGGCGGGTTATTTCGGAGGAAAAACATGGCATTCAAAAAGGTTTCTGAAGCTGTAATTAAACGGTTGCCCAGATATTACCGGCATTTGGTGATGCTGGAGAGCCAGGGAGTGGAGCGCATTTCATCGGAAAAGCTGGCGCAGCAGATGCGGCTGAATGCTTCGCAGGTAAGGCAGGACTTCAACTGCTTCGGCGGCTTTGGCCAACAGGGCTATGGCTATAATGTCCGCACGCTGCTTTCGGAGATTAAGTCGATTCTTGCGCTTGACCGGGAGCATTCCGTTGTCATCGTCGGCGCGGGCAACATCGGCCATGCACTTACAAATTTTGAAGGGTTCTCTGCGGCAGGATTCCGGGTTCTTGCATTGTTTGATGTAGCTCCGGAACTGATCGGCAAGGAAATCAACGGCAAACCGGTTTATGATTCCGCACAGCTTGAGGAATTTATCCGCACGCATGAAATTGACATCGGCGTGATTGCGGCGCGCAGGAGCGCTGCGCAGGAAATTGCCGAACGCATGGTTGCCGCCGGCATAAAGGGAATTTGGAACTTTGTGCCGATCGACCTTGTGGCGGCAGTGCCGATTGAAAACGTACATCTGAACGACAGCCTGAGCGAACTGAGCTATAAGATCGAGCATGGCGTGCTGGGTGACTGAGCACGTTTGTAAGGCTTGTTAAACTTGTATAAGGTGAATAGAATTGGTTTAAGGGGCTTTGCACAATGCGAAGCGCCGCGGCTTTGCCGCGGCGCTTCATTTCACCCTATCGACTGTTGAAAACCCGCTCCCATCCGCGGTGTTCCATGGCACAATCATAAGCTGTGCATTTTATTCCGTCAAGCGATTCGCCCAAAGCTCTCATAAACCGCGAAAACCAGTGACGATTTGCGCGGCCATTTGCTTATTGCACCTCGCAGCCGCCCCATTCAACGGCGGTGAACCCCTTGCGCTCAAACTGGGGCAAAGCGGCGGGCGCTTCTACCTCAACCCATTCATCCAACGCCCTGTAAGCCATGAACACGCGCAGTACGCTGTCCGGCGTTGGGGAAATGGAAAGCTTTGCATTATCCGTGTAACGTTTGGTCTGGAACGTGATAAGGTTGAAGGGATTCTTCTCCATGCGCGGCAGCCAGAACACGATGAACTCGTTGTATTCGCGGGGGATCAGGCCCATGCGGCTGAGCGTGGCCTGCAAAAAAGCGGCGGTATCAGCACCCTTTACAACGTAGCCGTGCGTCATGTCGTAAACAACATCAGACTCGCCTTCCCAGAACAAGTAGGAGTATTCTTTTCCATCCTCCCGGTTAATCAGCGTGCCATCCGGCATAGCAGTAACAGCCCAACCGGATTCGCCGTAAGCAGGGTAAGTCGTAGTCAGCACCCCATCGTAATCAAGGGAAACGGAAACGTCCATGGTTTCCTCCGGATAAAGATAGACGACCGGTTTCAGATCGACGTTTGGATCGCCGCTTGCAGGCGCATCCCATGGGTTGGAGCGTTCGCGCAGGATCACAACGAGGGCCGCAAGCGCGACGAGCAACACGCAGCCGCCGAGGATAAGCCATTTTTTGTGTTTCATGCCATATTTCCTTCCAAAATAAAGAAAGCTTGCCTATATATTCTATCCCATTTACAACCGCAATGCAAATGAACGGATTTTAAACCTTTTCCCTTTGCAGGTGTTTTGGGCGGTGCATGGCGGCGGGAGCCTGTGCTATAATGGGTGCAGTTCAATCAATTGGGAGAAAGCCATGGAATTTTTGCGCTTGTTGGAATCGATCCGTTCACCGTTTTTGGACCGTGTTGCCGCCGTGATTACCATGTTGGGCGAGGAAACGGTGTTTATGCTGGTAGGCATGGCTCTTTTGTGGTGCTTTGATAAAAAGTGGGGATTCCGCTTCTTCTTCATCGGCCTTGTGGGAAATACGCTGAACCAACTCATGAAAGCGATCTTTTTGATCCCGCGCCCGTGGGTGTTGGATGAGAGTTTCACCATCGTAGAGGCGGCACGTGAGGCAGCAACGGGGTATTCGTTCCCAAGCGGCCATACGCAAACGGTTGTGACGGTATTCGGCACGCTTGCCGCATGGCAAAAGAAAAAGTGGGTCACGGTTTGCTGCGCTTTGGCGATCCTGCTTACGGCGTTTTCACGCATGTATCTTGGTGTGCATACGCCGCTGGACGTTGGCGTTTCACTGATTACGGGCGTGTTGATTGTGGTTTTGATGACGCGCCTGTTTGACCAAATAGAGGAAAACCGAAAAGGCAAGCTGATTTTTGGGGCATGCGCGGCAGCCTTTGCAGTTTCCCTGCTGCTTTACTTGCTTTTGGTTCCGGCGCGGGAAGCAAGCATTGCGGAGTTCGATGCGCACGGCGTAAAGAACGCATGGACACTGATCGGCACCATGTGCGGGCTGATGCTCGCCTGGTGGGTGGACGATAAACGCACGCATTTTGAAACGAAAGCAGTGTGGTGGGCGCAGGCCTGCAAACTGATCCTTGGCCTCGGGCTTATCATTGCGCTGCGCGTGGCGCTCAAAGCGCTGTTTTACGCGCTGTTTGACGGCGCGGTGTTTGCAGACGCAGTACGGTATTTTCTTATGGCGGTCACGGGCGGTGTGCTTTGGCCGATGACATTCCGTTTTTGGGCAAAACTTGGAGCAAAACAGGGAGGAAAATAAACATGGAACCACTGTTTCAGACAAAACGTATCTCTGCTGTGGAAGCGGAAGCGGGGGATATCCCTTTTATCATTCGCATGGAGAATGCCGCGGAAAACCGCAATTTCATCTGGCAGGGAACAAAGGAGCAGCATCTTGCGGAAATCGCCGACCCGGAGCACATCCTTGCGGTGTTCCGCACCGCGGATGGGAACAGCATCGGCTACATGCTCTGCCATGTGGACGCAAAATCCGATGTGTTTGAGCTTCGGCGCATTGCCATCGACATAAAAGGAAAAGGGTATGGCAGGGAAGCGATGGAGGGCACGATGCGCTATGCGTTTGAAACGCTTCACATGAATCGCTTCTGGCTGGATGTTTACCCGGACAACACAACCGGGATCCGGCTTTATGAATCGCTCGGAATGCACCGGGACGGCATGCTGCGCCAAAGCTACAAAAGTGAGCGCGGCTATCTCGATCAGATCGTGTATTCCATGCTGAAAGACGAATACTTCGCAAGAGGGGCAAGAGGCATGAGCGAAACGGAAGCACTGATTGGCAAGTGCGGTTTCTTTTGCGGAAGCTGCCCTGCTCTGCGCTCCGGAACATGCCCGGGCTGCCGCCTTGCGCATGAGCCGGGCGACTGCTTCACCTTCGATTGCGTGGAAGCACACGGCCTCACCTATTGCGGAGAATGCTGCGCATTTCCCTGTGGAGAGCTTTTGCGGCGCAAAAAAGCGACGGTGCTTGACGCGGACTGGCTGCGCTGGAAGCGGCGCGAGAAGGCAGCGCTCGTAACGGAGCGGCTTCTGCTCCGCCGGCTGACGGAGGAGGACTTTTCCAAGGTATTCGCCATTCTGGGAGACCCGGAGGTGATGTACGCTTGGGAGCATGGTTTTTCGGAAGAGGAAGCGCATGAATGGCTTGAACGCACGTTCAAACGCTATGAGGAGGACGGCTTTGGTCATTATGCCGTAGAGCTGCGGGAAACGGGCAAATTTGTGGGCATGGTCGGCATGATCCGTGAAACGCTGGGCGGGAAGGAACTGCTGGGGATCGGCTGGATACTCCGCAAAGATTGCTGGGGGCATGGGTACGCCACCGAGGCTGCGCAGGCCGTGCTTCACGATGCGTTTGAGCGCCTTGGTGCAAAGGAAATTGTTGCGGACATCCGCCCGGAAAACACGGCTTCAATCCGGGTGGCGGAGCGGCTGGGCATGCGCGCGGAATACGAAGTGGTGAAACGGTATCGCGGCAAGGATATGCCGCACATCGTCTATGTGGCGCGAAGCTCGGCAAATAAAATGGATATAAAGTAAAATATAATTGACATAAAGTCATATAAGCTCTATAATGACTTCATCCGATGAAGGGGAAGGAGCTGTTCTTCGATGAAAAACAATATCGGGAATCAATCTGACTATGATGAGCGCCAGATCGCGGCGCGCGGACAGGCGTTCCAGCTTGCATATTTTGCGCTGCTGGGCGCGCTGCTTCTGTATGCCTGCTCGGAAGGGCTGTTCGGCCGGTGGTGCGATGCGGGCGCGGCCGCAGGGCTTTGCGCCTGCCCTTCGGTAACCGTGTTTGCCGTAACCTGCATTTGGCGCGATGCGTACCGGCGGCCGAACGAGCGTCCCGCCGGCATGATCGCGCTTATGGGGTTCCTCGCCGTGGTCAACCTTGCGCTTGGCATTGTGCGCATTTGCGAAGGCGATGTAGTTCAGGAAGGCATATTAACTTTCTTCATATGCAATACCGCCGTCGGCGTCATGGCTGCGGTGATCCTCGCGGCGTATCTTCTCCGACTGCTCGTGCTGCGGAAGGAGCGGGAGGAGGAATGAAAAACCTGCGCCTGAAGGCCGCGCGCGCGGCGAAGGACATGTCCCAGCAGCAGCTTGCGGACGCGGTGGGCGTATCGCGGCAGACCATCAACGCCATTGAGAAGGGCGATTACAACCCGTCGATCCGCCTTTGCGCTGCGATCTGCCGCGCGCTGGGCAAAACGCTGGATGAGCTGTTTTGGGAGGGATAACACAAACGCATATGGAGATCGTAAGAATCGTGGAAAACCGGAAGCAATATCTTGATTTGCTTTTGCTTGGGGACGAGCAGGAGGATATGATCGACCGCTATCTGGAACGCGGGGATATGTACGCGCTCCGCGATGCGGGCGGCGTGCGTGCTGTCTGCGTCGTAACGGACGAGGGGGACGGCGTGCTGGAACTGAAAAACCTTGCTGTCGAGCCGGCGGCCCAGCGCAAGGGGTATGGGAAGGCGCTTATCGCGTTTCTCCTGCGGGAATATCGCACACAATACGCTGTTCTGCAGGTGGGGACAGGGGACAGCCCTCTGACCATCCCGTTCTATGAGGCATGCGGATTTACGCGCTCCCATGTCATCAGCAACTTTTTTCCTGACAATTACGATCACCCGATCTTTGAAGGCGGGGTTCAGCTTGCGGATATGGTGTATTTAAAGCAGGCTTTCAAATGAGATACCGCAGCAGCAGATAGGCAACTGCAAAATTCAACACCATCAGAAGAGGCATGCCGATGCAGAATGCGGCATGTTTCGTTTTATGGCGGAAAGCAAGCATGCCGAACACGCCGCCCAAGCCCCCGCCGAGTGCCGCGAGCCAGAAAAGCGTCCGCTCCGGTATGCGCCAGGCGCGCCGTTTTGCGCGCCGCTTGTCCGCACCCATGAAGGCAAAAAGGACAAGGCTCATCAGCAGAAGATAGCCGAACAGCAGAAAACGCGGATCAGGCATCGTCGGAATCCTCCTGCGCCGGGACGGTCGGAAGCCCAAGCTCCGCAAGGTCGCGCGGCGGCAGGCGCAGCCTGTCCCACATGCCGTATTTGTGCGTATCTGCAATGGCGTTCATGATGCGCTCCTCCGGGTTGGACACAATGGTGGTGAAATGCTGGATGAGCTGCTTCATCTCCTCCCGCTTGGTGTTCCCGGCAACGGGGCAGTTTGGTTTGCGGATGGGCAGCGCAAGCCGCTTTGCGATGGAAAGGGCCTGCTTTTCCGGAAGAAAGATCATCGGGCGGATCACGGTAACATCCTTGCGGCCAAGGTAGGTCACCGGACCAAAGGTGTTGAGGCGGCTTTCATAAAACAGGCTCAGGAAAAAGGTTTCAATTACATCGTCCCGGTTGTGGCCGAGCGCGACAAGGTTGCAGCCGCGCGACCGCGCGGCATCGTTGAGCGCACCGCGGCGTAGCTTTGCGCAAAGCGCGCAGGGATGGCTTTCTTTACGGATGTTGAACACAACATCTCCAATGTCCGTTTTTACAAGATCAAACGGTACTCCGATGGCCTCTGCAAATTCGGAGACGGGGGAAAAGTCCTCGTCGCTGATGCCAAGGTCGAGCATTACGGCGCAAAGCTCGAATGGCGTGCGGCAAAAGCGCTGGTATAATTTGAGGCCGTAAAGCAGCATCAGGCTGTCCTTCCCGCCGGAGACGCCCACGCAGATTTTATCGCCGGGGCGGATCATGCGGTAACGCTCGTCTGCGCGGCGGATGCATCCCAGAACGCGTTTCATATCGGTTGTTCCTTTAAGAAAAATCATTTTTTCATTATACGCGATGCAAGCGTCGCATGCAATCATGCTTTCACACTTTTGCCACGAAATAAGGGTTGCCCCCGACTGTGTAAAAAGGTTATAATAAACATATCAGATTTACGTGAAGCGCTTCGGCGCGGAAGGAGGGCTTTTACCTTGATACGTGTGATTTTCGGCGAAAAGGGTGCGGGCAAGACGAAGCGAATCATCGACATGGCGAACGAGTCGATCAAGACCGCAAAGGGCAGCATTGTGTTTATCGATGACGACAACCAGTACATGTTTGAGCTCAAGCACAGCATCCGCTTTGTGGATGCATCCGAGTTCCACATCGACGGCCCCAAGATGTTCTATGGGTTCCTTTCCGGCATTGCGGCACAGGATTTTGATCTTGAATATCTTTTTATCGACGGCTTCCTGAAGATTGTGCACCACCCCCTCGAAACGCTCGAAGGGCTTTTCACCGAGTTGGAAAAGTTTTCTGATCGCACCGATGTCAAACTGATCATCAGCATCAGCGGCAACGCGGCGGATGCGCCGGAGTTCATTAAGCCCTACATGGTATAAATCAATAAAGCTGCAGGCATAAAAAGCGGACGCTCTGCGTCCGCTTTTTTATGCCTGCTTTTGTCGAAACGTGTGCGTACGTGGCGCTTTTATATGTGCTTTGCTGCACGAAATGGAAGAAAGTGGTGGACACAATTCGTTTATTTGACGAATGGGCTTTGGTTTGGTAAAATAAGCCTTAATTATTCATACCATGGGGGACATGGACATAAGAATCAGGAAGGCTTTGCCCGACTGGCATGGAGGTTGAACCATATGAAGTCCTGGTTAAGGACAATCTTATATTTTCTGGCGGTCATTCTCGTTACGGCGAGCGTAACCGCCGGCATAACGGTGTCGGTTCTGAACAAGGAGCGGGAGGATGTGGTTGTCCTTTCGGCAGAGGAATACGCGGGGATCAGCGACCTGCTGTTTTTGGATGAGATGATCAACCGGCTGCAAAACGATTCATTGAAGGAACCGCCGAGCCGGGATGCGTTGCTTGATGCGGCGGCAAAAGGCATTGTAGCCGCTCTGGATGACCCTTATGCGGCATATTACACAGCGGAGGAATATGAGGCATATCTTTCTAACATCAACGGGCAATATAACGGCATAGGCATTCTCATCGGCCAGCCGGATGCGGAAGGCGCGCTGGTGCTGGATGTTTATGACGAAACACCTGCGGCCCAAGCCGGTGTTCAGCCGGGTGACAGGATTGTTGCCGTGGATGGCGTGAGCATTGGCGGCATGCTGCTGGATGAGCTTGCGGCGGCAATTGACCGCGAGGTGGGGGAAAGCGTTGCGCTTACGCTCAAACGGGGGGAGGAAACGCTTGAACTGCAGATTGCCTGCGCGGCGCTCAACCTCAGCCGTGTCACAAGCGCGCTGTTTAATCAGCGTACGGGATACATTCGCATCAGCATGTTTACGGGCAACTGCGCTACGGAATTCAGCGAAGCAATCAAGGACCTTACGGATCGCGGAATGCGTTCCCTTGTGATTGACCTGCGCAATAACCCGGGCGGTTCCCTTTTGGATGTGGTGAGTATTGCGGATACGCTTCTTGGCGAAGGAACGATTGTGAGCGTACGCGGGCGAACGGAGTCCGAAGGGGAGGTTTATAAATCGAACGCGAAAGGGGTAAAAGTGCCCATTGCGGTTATCGTGAATGAAAACTCGGCATCCGCAAGCGAGATTCTCGCTGCGGCTGTGCAGGACTTTCAGGCCGGAGCAGTTGTGGGCATGACAACCTATGGAAAAGGCGTTGTGCAAACAACGAAGCAAATTGAGGGCAACCGCGCATGGCTCAAGCTTACGAGCGATGCGTACTATACGCCAAACGGCGCGAATATCGACGGGGTTGGCGTCACTCCGGATATTGAGATCGACCTGCCGGAAGAGCTTAAAGGCCTTGCAATCGATCAAATTGAGCAGGACGATGATGCACAGCTTTGGGCTGCGCTTGATTATGTGCGCGCGTTAGCGGATGAAGCGGAATAAGAAGAAACAAAAACGGGCTTTCGCCAATCTGCGCGAAAGCCCGTTTTTGTTTCAGCCGTTATTCGTTCTCGTCGGAATGACGGATGCCATCGCGGCGGAACAGGATGGAGATGCCCCAGATTCCTGCCAGGCCCACGATCGTATAGATGATGCGCGATACGACGGTGCTCATGCCGCCGAAAATGCTGGCGATGAGATCGAACTGGAACAGGCCGACCATACCCCAGTTCAGCGCGCCGATGATGACGAGAATAAGCGCAAGTGTATCCATGGTGTTTTCCTTCTCCTTTTTCGTGATGTGGATAGCTTGCGCAGCAAAACACGCTGTTATGCAGAAATTTGAAAAAGGATATGCTCGCTAAAATATCGCTAAATAATTTGAAAGGCAATTTTTCGAAAACATTTGCTTTGAAAGGAAAAAAAGGAGTGAGGCCAGCGATAAAAAAGCCTGTAATTCATTGCGATAATTCAATGCAAACCAGACAAAAACCGGAAAGAAACAAGAATATAATTTAATATGCATTAATGATAAACGGAATATTTAAATATTATATAAACGTTTATTAACGGAATATGCGTTAATAAAATAAAAAACGACATGTACAGGAGAGCGATCCCATGCTAAAATGAAACATCACATCTACAATTGAAGGAGGTACATCTATGAAGCCAGCGAAGAAATTGTCTTTGCCCGTATGGATTTTCATAGGCATGCTTGCCGGTATCCTGGCGGGCCTGTGCTTTTTGAAAAATCCGGATTTCACAACCAACTACCTCAAACCCATCGGCACGATTTACATTAACCTTTTGAAATTCCTGGTTGTCCCGGTCGTTCTGTTTTCGATTACGGATGGCGTCATTTCCCTGAAAGATCTCAAACGCGTTGGCAGCGTTGGCATCAAAACATTTGTTTATTATATGATTACGACTGCGGTTGCGGTTGTAATCGGCCTTGCACTTGCATCCGCCTTCAAAGGGCTTTTCCCGCCTCTGCCCAGCGCCGAGCTTGCGGAGCTTGAGTATGCGGCAAAGGAAGCGCCCAGCATGATGCAGGTCATTGTTGACATTTTCCCCGACAACATCCTTGCGCCGATGGTCAGCGCGAACATGCTTCCTGTGATTGTGATTGCGATTTTCGTTGGCGCAGGCATTTTGGCTGCTGGCAAAAAGGGGGAGAAAATCGGTGAAATCGTGAATTGCATGAACGAGGTCGTCATGAAAATCATGATGATGATCATTAAGATTACTCCGATTGGCGTATTTTGCCTTATGGCAAATGTGGTGGCAGTGAACGGCCCGGAAATTGTGGGCACACTTGCGCTAGTGATCGGCGTTGCATATCTCGCTTATATCATCCATGTGGCTGTGGTATACGGAAGCAGCATAAAATTCCTGAGCGGGATGAGCCCCATCGCTTTTTTCAAAGGGTTGGCGCCTGCGATGATATGCGCGTTCACCACGACTTCTTCCAACGCAACGCTTCCGCTGAACATCGAATGCTGCAACAATATGGGCGCTGAGCCGGAAATCAGCTCTTTCGTCCTACCGCTGGGCGCTACCATCAATATGGACGGCACCGCAATTTATCAGGCCGTTGCAACAATCTTTATCGCAGCCTGCTACAATATTGACCTGACCCTTGCCGACATGGCGATGGTTGTGCTGACGGCTACGCTTGCATCCGTCGGTACGGCGGGCGTTTCCGGCGCAGGCATGATTATGCTTGCGATGGTTTTAACATCCATTGGCATTCCGGTGGAAGGCATTGCCATCATTGCGGGCGTAGATAAGCTCTTTGATATGGGGCGGACAACGCTGAACATTACAGGCGACGCAACCTGCGCCATCTGGATATCGAAATTGGAACGTGCCAAAAAGGCCAGGATGGAAGCAAGGGCGAACGCCAAAGCGTAAGCGCAGCAAAAATGAAGCAGGCCGGGGGGTTGAACGGAACCCCCGGCCTGCTTCATTTTTACGATGCTTATTTCTTTTTCTCCGGAAAAATTTCTACTGTTAGCTTGTCAAACGCAATGGGCTCCATGAAATCAGCAGCCGTGAATGCGGTATGCAAAAAAAGCACAAGGTCATGAAGGTGCTTTTTCAGCAGCACGGGGCGCGCGAGATCAAGCGCGTGGCAGAGCTCACCGATAATCGGCCCCCAATCTTCAACGCGCGCTTGGGACAGATCGCTGAATTCCATTACGATGTCCTGCTGGATTTTGCCGTCCGTACGAATTGCAGCCCAGATTTTCATGCACAATCAACCATACCCTAAGACAGGGTGTTCCTTTCCGTTTTAAAGCTGTCGAAAAACAATTTTTCACTTTTCGGGATTTTCCATATGTTGCTTTCACCGCAGGCTTCATATAATAAAAAACACGTGCGGGTAAACCTTTGCTGCGTAAAACGTATTCATGCGCTTGCCAGGCGAAACCGCCAAATCGGGACGGAGCGCTGAAGTTTCGGCCTTTTGACAGCAGAGGGGCGGATGCATGCATCCGCCCGCTAAGCAGCTGTTTTGGCTTAAAATGCAGGAGGGTTTAACCGTCTTTCAGGATATACCATGCATGCATGAGCGGCAGAGTGGAGCCGTCAGCAAGGGTGTATGTGCCTGCGGGATCCGCATAGAGGTTATACGTTTTGCCGTCGCCAACGGCGATTTCGGACACACCGCTGTAATAATTGAACACAATATCCCCGGAACTGGTCTGAATGCGGGCGGTTACAAACGGCGCGGACTGGTAAACTTCAACCACTTTTCCCACAACCTTGTAGCCTTGTTTATGTTCGGGATAATTCTTAATGCGATCGTAGTCAAGCACATGAACGGCGCCCATGTAGCTGTCTTTATCCGGGCGGTGCTCCAAGTAGAGCGTGCTGGATTTTGCCGCATTGTCCTTGGTGGCGGTGATGACGGCAGCATACAGTCCGACGCTTTCCGTTTTTACCGTAAAGCTGAATGTGCCGGCAGCAGCGTCCTGCGTCACATCCCCTTCCAGTTCAACGCCCGAAACGGAGATCACCGCGCCTGCTTCCATGGTGCCGGAAACGGTCATGGTGGAAGTGGTGGCATACCGCACAACGGAATCGTTTACGGCAAACGTCACATTGCCCTCAACGGTGCCGGGCGTTGTGGCGCCGGTCCCTTCGGGATCCCCGGATGTGCCCGTGCCAAAGGTGATGTTAAAGGTTTGCGAGGCGGTCTGATAGCGGTTCTTACGCGCTTCGACCGTGACTGCATAAGCACCGCTTTCAGGCAGCGTATAGGATGTATTGAAATTGCCCGATTCATCAATGGGCACCTGCGTCTCGTTCACGTACACAGCCGCCGTATTGTCGCTGACCGTACCCGTAATGGGAACGACGGCGGTATCCGTGGTGAAGTCGCTTACGGTAGGAGACGTCACGTTCAGCTCGATTGCCGGGATGGAGATTACGATCTCGTCCTCAAATTCCACTGCCGTTTCTTCGCCATTTGGGCTGATGACTACGACGTTCGGCTTGATGTGCAATTCGCTTTCGGCGATCGGCGCATCAGGCACAAAAATATCTTCCGGAATGCGCCAGGCAACGCAGTTGCGGGCTTGCGCACCAACAACATCCTCACGCACGGTTACTCCTGAGGTGAAACGGGCCGTGTAATTGTTTTTGCAGTAAACCGTAACGATATAGGCTGGGTCGCCATTGTCCATTTGTGCAGCAGTGATGGTCGCAGCCTTGGGGAATGGGTTGCCACCAAAGGCGTAATCAAAGAAAGCGCCCACACTGCCATCGAAATTCTTGTTTAAGTAGATGATCGCAAACACAGCGATGAGCACCACGAGCACCGCCACTGCTGCGATGAAAAGCAAATTGCGGGAACCTGCTGCGGCCCGTTTTTGCTTCTTGCTGCGGGAAGGCTTGACGTCATACTCAAAATCGTCAAGCGCATCATATCCGCCAGCCGATGCCGCCGCTTCAACGGGAGCCTGCCGCGCGTGTGTGGCAGCCTTCCTCTCCGGCGCCTGCTTGGCCACCCATGTGGCGGCTGCGCTGCGCTGCGGCGTATAAGGGCGCACGGGAGCTTCATCAAAATCGGAAACGGGAGCAGCCTGACGCGGCGTATCCGCCGCGCTGGGGGTAGGCTGAGCCTGCTCCCTGACCGGCGCGTGCACGCGCATATTGTTGCTGTAACCGCGCTCACCCGGCACGGGCGGCGCAGGCTGTTGGACAGCCGCCTGGGATTGGGATTGTGCGGGCCTTGGGTTGAAGCGGGAGGAATAGGTGTCGGGAATATCTTCCTCGCTTACGGTGTTGGCGTCAAATTCAGGCTTCGGCCATTGCGGCGCGCGGACAAACCCCCACGCTGGCGGCGTTTCGCCTGTGGAGGCAACGTAGGAATCCTCGGCGGGCGCAGGCTCCGGCTCGTCGGGCGTAAGCGGAGCAGCGCAGTTTTCGCAGTATTCGAGGTAATCCTCATTGTATGCGCCGCATACCTTGCATTTCATATCGAAAAAACCTCCTGTACAGGAATTATCAATTTATTATAGCAAATCTGCTCCGGTGTGAAAACACTTTTACGCTTTTTATTTGGAAACAAACTATGAAATAAAGCCGAAACGCATATGCAGCGTTTTCGCATACACAGTTTTATGCTATAATCACAACAGGCGAAAAACGCCCATCGCGCTTTGGACTATGATTTTTGCCGAACAGGAGTACGATTATGTGCCTTACGCAAAAGGGAAAGGGAATAATGATACTGATTCTTTCTGCATGCTTTTTTCTTGCAGCTTTCACCGGCTGTGCGCGCGAAGCATCAGAAGGAACGCCGCCGCCTCAATCCTTTGAAGGATTCCAAACGGAAGGGGAAGCCACGGGCGGCGGAACGCTGCTGAACGCGAACATCAACGCCGTCGGTGCGGCGGAGGAAAACGGCGATGTACGATTGACCCTTGGGTTTATCGGGGGCAGCCGCATGTCCGGCGGGACGGACGAGCGTGAGGTTGCCAACGTACCGCGCTATGCCGTCACACTGTTGCCGCAGCCAACCCGGCTTGCGGTGTCGTTTGATTCGATCACCTATTGGGATTATTTGCGCGATTTGGACCTGAGCGCAAGCGAATTCCTGCTCGGCAGCTTTGGCACGGTATTTGAAGGCAGCGAGGCGTTTACGCTGTATTTCCAGTTGGCAGGAGAGGCCGCCTTTCAGGTTGTTGAACATGAAACGAGCATCGAAATCCTCCTGCGGCCCATCGCGGCGCAAGCGGCAGAGCCGGAAGCGCAGGAGACGCCGGCCGCAGATGCGATTGACATCGTTGCCGATGAGTACGCTGCGGCGGACGAGCGCTACTATGTCGTGGCAAATGCATTTGAGGCCTATTGCGCGGGCACGCTTTCGAGCGGCTGCGGAATGACCCCGGTCCTTGCGGCGGACCACAGCACGGTGCTCTTGATTTCCGAAGGGGTTTCCGCAAAATCGGAGGCGGAACGCCTGCGCGAGCGGATTCTCACGGAGGAACCCGGCGCGGTGCCGTCAGATTGGAGCGTTGTGAAACTCAAGAATGGAGCGCTTCCCGCATATGATGAAACGATGGAGTATATGGCCGCCTATGATCAGCTTCCTGCCCGCATTGACGGCAAGGAAACCGCGCTCACGCCGCTCATCCCGGATGGGTTGCTCCTTTCCGTCACGCCGCAACGGGATGGGTTCCTTTACAGCAGGCGGATTACGCGCGGCAGCTTGGCGGAAACCTATACATACGAACAGCTTTGCGTGCAGAGCATGGGCGGGGGATCCAAACCATTGCTTTCTTTTGAATTTCAGACCATAGAATCCGTAAAATATTCGCCGGATGGGCGGAAGCTCGCGGTGCTGGAACGTGCGGCGGAAAGCGCGCATCTGTACATATTCGATCTCGACACCAAGGAACTTTTGACGGACCTCACGGATATGGGCTTTGGCGACACGGTCAGCGCTTATGTTTGGGACAGCATGGGCGGGCGCGTGTTTTCCATCGGCGGTTCCGGCGAAATCTCCATCCACCAGTATGATTTCAATGTGCCGACGGAAAGCAAACGCCACACGGTTGTAGATAAAAAGGGCGTGGATGAAGGAAGCCTTGCATTTTTTGACGGGGAGCTGTATTTCTGTGAGACCACGCTTGAAGGCGGCGGAATGATCTACCGCATCAAGCCGGAGGGAGGAACGCGGCGCAGTTACATGGAGGGCAGCGCATTCGCCCTGTCGGGCGACGGACGATATATGGCCTTCAGCGCATCGGGCGATGATGCGTTAGGCGGCGGAGAAACGCATTTCGGAATTCGCGATATGCATAACGGTGCGCTCACCACCATCACGGATGAATTCTCCGTCTATACTTTCCTGTGGTCGTATGACGGAAGCAGGCTCTACTACATTGAAAATCGCCTGTCCGGCAGCGCGGGAGAGGAGACGGAAAGCACGGGAGATGCGAACGATGCATATCCCTACCGCCTCTGGGTATACGACGTTGCCTCGGGTGAAAGCCGCACAATTGCGGACCTGCCGTATGCCTCCATTGCGGTTTCCCACCGCGCGGATGAAGTTTACCTTTGTTATACCGATGGCGCTACGCTTGGCGATGTGGTTCGGGCGACATACATCATCCCTGCCGGTTGACGCATGGCTGGTGAAAGGCACAAAGCACGCTTTTAATTATGTATAAACTTCCGAAATTGGAGCATACTTCCTTTTATTAAGACTCCTTCGGAGGTGGTATGATGTCGATTACAGGTTTGCTCCCGCGCATTTCGGGGCGGGAACGTGCGGCGCACAGGGGAGAGGCAGAAATCCGTGAGGCTCTGAAAAAGTGGAAGGATGCCACGCGCTTTTTTGAGAGCGTAAACGATCCGGAACTTATGGATTACGCAATTTATGATATGGAGGCTGCCCGGCGCAAGTATATGTTCCTGCTTCGCCAAAAAGCGCGGGACGACGAAGAAGCAGAATAAAGTGAGGACGGAAAAGGGATCCCTGCCCGCCCTCAAAACGATGGAGGTCAACGGACATGAATCCCTTCGGTTCAATTCTGGCGTTTGCAGCGGGCCTTTTGGTTCTTTGGCTGATCTGCAAACTGCTCGCTTTCCCGCTCAAGGTGCTTTGGAAACTCGTGGTTAATGCGCTTTTAGGCGCGGTAATCCTGTTTTTGTTTAATTTTGTGGGCGGCTTTTTTTCCCTTTCCATCCCGATCAATGCGCTCAATGCGCTGATTACAGGCGTGCTGGGCGTTCCCGGCGTTATTCTCCTTCTGGTGCTGCAGTGGATTCTGTGACGGGAAGATAATTGCCGGTCAGCATGCCGAACCGGATGGGCGTTTCCCCTTCTGCGGGGGAAAGATACACTGTAAGCTCGCTTTGGTATGAGGAAGTGCAGGCCGTGGACAACCAAGTGTCCCCGGCTTTTTCCATGCTGCAAAACCGCTCCACTCCCTTTGGGGAGCTGATGGTGAAGCGGAGCGCAGTGCCGGATAAACTTCCCGACAGCGTGTTGCCGTCTGTATAGGAAAACTGAAACGTATAGCCTTTTTCCGGGCTTCCATACATGCTTCCGCTGCCGGAAGCGGCGGATTCCAACGCGCCGCTGTATCCGCTTTCGTCGCTGCCGAAGAGCCTTGCAATGGTGATGCGCCCTTCAGAAAGCAGCGCACGGTGTTCCGTCAGCGCCAGCGAATAGGAAAGCCCATCCACGCTTTGAAGCGCGGAAAGCCCTGCGGCATATGCATCCAGAAGCGCGGCGCAGTCCGCGTGATACTCCGCATAGAAAGCGTATACGGGGTTTACCGCAAAAGGCGTAGCGCTCGGCGCTGGCAAAGCTTCCGGCAGTTCGGACACGGAAGGAGGGGAGGGGGAAACGGAAGCCGCAGGCAGGGAGGCAGACGGCGTTGCGGAGGGGAGCACAGGCGATGTGGAGTTCCCTGCATTGCCCGCACTGCAACCGAAAAAAAGCATGACCGAAAGGCATGCCGCACAACATAAACATACAGGGCGTTTTGAATTCCAACGGAGCTTTATCAAGATGGCACCTCATTTTCAGCAGACCCGCCGCCGGATTGTTCAAAATAGGCGAGGATGCCGTTGAACAGCCCTGCGGCACAGCTCGTCTGATAGGAATCGCGGTTGAGCCGGATGTCTTCCTGCGGGTTGGAAAGCATGCCCATTTCAACGGCGATCACCGGCTTTTCCGACCAGTTAAAGCCGGTTTGATCCATCAGGGCGCGAAGGGAAATCATCGTAGCGCCGGTGGCTTCGGAAAAACTTTCATATACGCATTGCCCAAGGCGCAGGCTTTCCTGATAAATCGCAGCGCCATATGCGCGGGAAGGGATGAGCACGCTTGCACCGCTCTTGTTGGCGGAGGATACGCTGTCACAGTGCAAACGCAGCCAAATGTCTACGCCGGATTCGTTCATCAGAAGCGCGCGCTCCATGTTGGAGAGCGAAAAGTCGGATGTTTCGCGCGTCAAAACCACCGTTGCGCCTTCGGCTTCAAGCAGGTCGCGCAGCTTAAAGGCGATGAGCAGATTGATCTTGTATTCGGGAACGCCGGTTTTCACGCCGGTGCTGCCGGGGCTTTGGCGTTCCTTGGTACGCTTAACGCCAGGGGCCATCTGCTCAAGCTCCGCATCCGGAGTTTCCTGATGTCCGGGGTCAATGCCGATCGTATACCCCGCAAGGCGGTCTGTTTCATCCGATGCAGCCGATTGCTGCTCCGGAAAGGCGAGCAGGCCGAGCTCAAACGCGTTCCAGTAGGCGGCAAAAGTAAGGGGGCCGAACGCGCCATCCTCCCGTACGCCAAGAAACGCCTGCAGACGGATGACAGCCTGCTTTGTGGCTCCGTCAAAAAGGCCGGTAATTTCCCCTTCATAAAAGCCGAGGGCGCGCAGCTCCGTTTGCAGCGTTTCCACATCCTCGCCAAAATCCCCGGCGGAAAGAATTTCCTGGGAAGGAATTTCGGGCATCGTGGGCGCGGCAAACGCGGCGCTGCATGAGAGCAACACCGCGAAAACGCAGCAAAGTGCGGCAAGCCGCCTGAGAAAGGGACTCATTTCCGGCAAAACTCCTGAAAGTCAATACTCAAAGTTTCCTTTATTCTACCATCTCCGCCGGATTTTGCAATCGCTCATCCATAAATAAACTGTAAACTTAGGCGGAAGGGAAAATGCTTACGCTTTGCGAAAAACGAGCTTCCCATCCTCGGCGGATGCTGTTACGGCATCGCCCAGAGAAACGCGCCCGGAAAGAATTTCTTCGCTCAGGCTGTCCTCCACCTGATGCTGGATGGCACGGCGAAGCGGACGCGCACCGTAAAGCGGGTCAAACCCGGCGCCGGAAAGCAGATCCTCCGCCTCAGGCGTAACGGTGAGCGCGATGCCGCGCTCCCGGAGCCGCGCTTTCACAGTTTCGAGCATCAACCGGGTGATTGCGCGCGTTTCTTCCCGCGCAAGCGGCCGGAATACGATGATCTCATCCACGCGGTTCAGGAATTCCGGCCGGAATGTCTTTTTCAGTTCGGCCATCATGGTTTCGCGCAGGCGCTCATGCGTAAGCGCGTCCTCCGCCGTGCCAAAACCGACGGCATGCGCTTGCTGTGTGCGCGGCGCGCCGGCGTTCGAGGTCATGATGATAACCGTGTTGCGGAAATCCACTGTGCGCCCCTGAGAATCCGTGAGCCGGCCATCCTCAAGCACTTGGAGAAGCAGATTGAACACATCGGGATGCGCCTTTTCGATTTCGTCAAGCAGGATAACGCAGTACGGCCTCCTGCGCACACGCTCGGTGAGCTGGCCGCCGTCGTCGTAACCAACATAGCCCGGCGGGGAGCCGATGAGTTTGCTCACGCTGTGCAGCTCCATATATTCGCTCATGTCCAGACGCACCATGGCGGTTTCATCTGCAAAAAGCGCCTCTGCAAGCGCGCGGGAAAGCTCGGTTTTTCCAACGCCCGTGGGGCCGAGAAAAATGTAGGAGCCGATGGGCCGCGCAGGATCCTTCAGCCCGGCACGCGCGCGGCGGATGGCGCGGGAAACGGCGGAGACGGCTTCTTCCTGGCCGATGACACGCCTGTGCAGCGCATCTTCCAGATGCAACAGCTTTTCGCTTTCATCTTCCGTGAGCTGGCGCACGGGAATGCCTGTCCATGCGTTTACAACATCCGCGATGTCGTTTTCGGTAACGATGGATTCTTCATTGTCCCGCTCGCGCTCCCAATCGGCCTCGATCGATGCGATTTGCGCCGTAAGGCGCTGCTCCTCGTCGCGCAGCGCGGCAGCGCGTTCATAGTTCTGGTTATTGACGGCTTCTTCCTTTTCCTTGCGCAGCGATTCGATGCGCTCGCGCAGCTCCTTTACATCCGGCGGTGTGTTGTAAGCGCGAAGGCGTACGCGGCTTGCGGCTTCATCCATCAGGTCGATGGCCTTGTCCGGCAGGAAACGGTCCGAAATGTAGCGGCCGGAAAGCTCCACCGCAGCGCGGATGGCCGCGTCCGTGATGCGGGCTTTGTGGTGCGCCTCATAACGGTCACGCAGGCCGAACAGGATGGCTACGGCCTCTTCGCGCGTGGGTTCGCCGACCGTAACGGGCTGGAACCGCCGTTCAAGCGCTGCGTCTTTTTCGATATGCCGGCGGTATTCGTCGAGCGTTGTCGCGCCGATGACCTGGATTTCGCCGCGCGCGAGGGCGGGCTTAAGGATGTTGGAAGCGTCGATGCTGCCCTCCGTTGCGCCTGCGCCGACGATGGTGTGCAGCTCATCGATAAACAGGATGGTGCTGCCGTCCTCCCGCAGTTCGGAAATGGCGTTTGTGATGCGTTCCTCAAATTCGCCGCGGTATTTGGTGCCCGCGAGCATGGAACCAAGGTCGAGCGTGACGATCCGCTTGTCCTTCAAAAGTTCGGGAATCTTGCCCGCCGCAATGCGCTGCGCCAACCCTTCGATGACTGTACTTTTTCCGACGCCGGGGTCGCCGATGAGGGCGGGGTTGTTTTTCGTGCGGCGGCAGAGGATCTGGATCACGCGTTGAATTTCCGCTTCCCGCCCCACCACGGGGTCGAGTTCCCCGTCGCGCGCGGCGCGCGTCAGATTCCGGCCGTATTGGTCGAGCACCGGCGTACCCTGCCCCGCATGTGCGGGCTGCGGGGCGCTTTCCCCGGCGGGCCGCCCTCCCGCAAGCACGGATTGCAGGCCGGGCACATCCGCGCCGAGATCCTGCAGGATGCGCACGGCGACCGAGTCCCGTTCCCGCAAAATGGCGAGCAGGATATGTTCTGTGCCAATATAGCCCATTTTCAGGGATTTTGCTTCATAAAGGCTCAGCTCCAGGATTTTTTTCGTGCGCGGCGTATAGCCGAAGCTGTCGGTGAAATGATAATCCCCCCGGCCGACAAGCGTATCCGCGCGTTCTGCAACGGCGTTTGCGGTCACGCCAAAGGCTGAGAGCGCCTTAAATGCCGCGCCTTCCCCTTCGCGGATGAGGCCAAGCAAAAGGTGCTCGCTCCCAACATAGTTATGGCCCATTGCCCGCGCGGCTTCCTGCGCCAGAGCGAGCGCGCGTTTTGCACCCTCGGTGCACCGATCCAAAAAGCTCATGCTGTGTCCTTTCGGGATAATTCGTCTATTCGCCTTAATTTTATAGCAAAACAGGCGCGCCTGCAACCGTTGCACTTGTGCGGTTTTTATAAAAAAGCGTCAACAAACGCGCGCTGGTGTGGTATGATAAAACAGTATAAGCCGTTCAAAACTGTCGCCATATGCGTGCGCGGCATATATATGGACAAAAAGGAGTTTGTCTCCGGTTTTAAGGAGTGAGAATATGATCTATTTGGACAACAGCGCCACGACCCGCACGCTGCCCGCGGCGGCGGAGGCGGCGCAATACTATATGAGCGAAAGCTTTTTTAACCCGGCGGCGGCCTATTCGCCGGCGGTGGAGAGCGAACGCGCGGTGAATGCGGCGCGGGCGCGGCTTGCCGGAGCCATGAATGCGGCAGCCGACGAAATCGTCTTTACCTCAGGCGGCACGGAAAGCAACAACATGGCGATCTACGGGTCCCTTGGCGCGATGCGCGGACAAGGCCGGCTTGTGGTAAGCGCGGTGGAGCATCCTTCCGTTTACGAGGTGATGAAACGGCTTTCCCCCGAATACGACGTAGTTGAAGCCGGCGTGGATCAGCAAGGCCGCGTGGATGTCGCCGGCCTTGCGCAGCTTGTGACGCCGGGCACGCGCTTTGTGTCGGTAATGCAGGTAAACAATGAAACGGGGGCGATCAACGACATCCCCGCCATTTATAAGCTCGTAAAGCGGGAAGCTCCCGGCGCTCTTTTGCATGTGGACGGCGTGCAGGGTTTTCTGAAAGTTCCGTTTGAAGCGCGCAACTGTGATTTTTACACCGTCAGCGGCCACAAATTCCACGGCCCGAAGGGCGTGGGCGCGCTGTATGTCAAAAAAGGAACGCGTTTTTTGGGCGGGCAAATCGGCGGCGGGCAGGAAAAAAACCTCCGCTCCGGCACGACCAACACGCCGGGCATTATGGGGATGGACGCCGCGCTGCAATATTACCTTGCAAATCAGGAAACGATGTGGGAAAATATGCGGACGTGCAAGCTGCGCTTGGCGGAAAACCTCCTCGCGCTGCCGGATGTGCTCATCAATGGCCCGGCGCCGGAGGAGGGGGCGCCGCACATCCTGAACGTTTCCTTCCTTGGCGTGCGCGGCGAGGTGCTTCTGCATGCATTGGAGGAAAAGAAAATCTATGTTTCTACGGGCTCTGCGTGTTCCGCGCACAAAAAGGGAAAGAACCGCATCCTGAACGCCATGGGTGTGACCGGGGAGCGCCAGGAAGGGGCGATCCGGTTCAGCTTTTCAGCATTTAACACCCCGGGAGAAATGGACGAAACCGCTGCGGCAATCGCGGATCTGCTCGGGCTGCTCAGACGGTTCAAAAGAAGGTAACCTTCAGAAGCTTACATCAGAAAAACACAGAGGAGAGAAGATCACAGTGGAACAGGTACTGCTCGTCCGCTATGGCGAGATTCATCTCAAGGGGCTTAACCGCCCCTTCTTTGAGCGCAAACTCATCGACGGGATCAACAACGCGCTGCGTGGGTTTGGCGCCAAGGTACGCCGCGAACAGGGGCGCATCTATGTGCATGGCATTGCGCCGGAGCGCATGGAGGCTGCTTCGGATGCACTTACCCGCGTGTTTGGCGTGCATTCCATAAGCCCCGCCATGGCTGTGGAAAAAGAATGGAATGCCATCGTGGAGGCTGCAGCATGCCTTACGGAGCAGGCGGCCGGCGGAAAAAACGTCACTTTTAAGGTCTTTTCCCGCCGCTCGGACAAGGGCTTCCCCATGAACTCTGAAACGATCAACCATGAGCTTGGCCATGTGCTGCTTGAACGGTTCCCAAACCTTACCGTTGATGTGCATGCGCCGGAGCTGAAGGTGTGCGTGGAGATCCGCGAGCAGGCGTTCATATACGCTGCGGAGATCATGGGCGCGGGCGGCATGCCGAGCGGAACGGCAGGGCGGGCGGCGCTGCTTATTTCTGGCGGCATCGACAGCCCGGTTGCCGGCTATCTGATGGCAAAGCGCGGGCTTACGCTTTCCGCCGTGCATTTTTACAGCTATCCTTACACCAGCGAACGCGCGCGGGACAAGGTTGTGGAGCTGACGCGCCTTGTTTCCCGCTATGCCGGGCCAGTGTGGCTGCACCTCGTGCCGTTTACGGAGATTCAGCTTGCAATTTATGAAAAATGCCCGCCGAAGGAAACAACGGTGCTCATGCGCCGGCTTATGATGCGCATTGCTGAGATGCTTGCCGAACGCGACGGCGCGCTTGCGCTCATCACGGGCGAAGCGCTTGGCCAGGTAGCAAGCCAGACGCTCGAAAGCCTCTGCGTGACGGACGATGCGGTAGAGATGCCCGTGTTCCGCCCGCTGATCGGCTTTGACAAGGAGGACATTGTGACCATTGCAAAGCGCATCGGGACATTTGAAACCTCCATCCTGCCGTATGAGGACTGCTGCACGGTGTTTGTGCCGCAGCATCCGGTTACAAAGCCCGAAGTGAAGAAGCTGCGCGAAAGCGAAGCTATGGTGGATTTCATGCCTATGATCGCAACCGCGCTCGAAAAGACGGAGACCCTTGCGGTGGAAGCAAACTGACGGTTTACCCTTTATTTACACTTTGCCGCTGCGTGTGGTGATATACTGGAAACGGCAAAAAGTTTGAAGGGAGGTGCGGCGCGTGAAGCGCGTTGCGATATGCCTTATGGGGTTGCTTTTTGCGTGCTGTGCCGCTTGTGGCGCGCCGTCTTCCCAAAAGGCGCCGGAAAGTGAACCTGCGGCTGCATTTACGATTCCCTCCGCAGAGCTCGAAGATGCATTTTCCCGGTTTGAAACCGATTCGCTTGGACCGCTTTCTTATATGCGGGCGGAACAGCAGTACGGCGACAGCAGCTTCATCAGCTATCCGTATCTGATGGATGCGGAATACGATGCGATCAATTCTGCAATTCAGAGCGCAATCCGCGCCGCGCTTGACGCTATGGATATGCCGACCTATACCCGGTGCGACATTATGTGCAACGATTGCGGCGTGCTCTCGGTGCGGATCACCGTGCGCGACCTTGCTACAAATGAAACGCTTGCCGTGGCGCCGCTCACATTTGATACAGCCGCCTGCAGCCGGCTTACGCTGAAAGATCTGTTCGACCCGGAAAATGAGCGCTGGCGCGGCCTGATCCCGGATATCGTTATGCTGCAGGCTGAAAAGGCGGAACTTACGCTTCTGTGCGATGTAATGCCTGCATCGGACGAGCAGACGTTTTATGTAACGGAAAGCACGCTTGTGATTTTGTACCGCCCTTATGAGATTGCCACCTATTCTGCGGGCTGGCCGGAATTTTCCATCCCGCTCAGCCAATTGACGGATTTTCTTTTAGGGGATGGCCCGTTGATGCGGCTTGCCGGGAACGGGGCAGCGGCGCCTGGAGAACGGGAATATTATAATGAGCAAAACCCCGGAGAATATGCTTCGGAAAACACGGAAACGGAGGAACGGAAGCCATGAGATGTAGCTGCCGCGTATGCGGAACCTACATGGTTCAGGTTGAGCATGGCCTTGAAAGCGGATGCAAATGCCCGGACTGCGGCGCTATGTGCCACGACTGTATGGGGAGCGAACAGCCACCGATGTCCGTGGGCGAGCTCCGGGCACAGATGGTGCTGCGCATGCGTGCCGGGACGGAAGAAAACGGTACGGGCGGGGTTGATCCACTGGAGGCAATGCGCCCGGATCCGGACACGGACTGACGGGAAAGCAAAAAAGGCAGCGGGCCTTCCGCTGCCTTTTGTCCGTCCATGGCCGGTATTAAAAGCCAGTCTGCTGTTTCAATTGCTGCATGCTTTGTTTGGCGGACCGCACCTCATTGTCGGGCGCATCCTTGGTTTGATACATGTTGCGCTGCTTCATCTGCTCGAACACGGCAAGTTGATCAGAGGAACATTCGGTCAGGTTCCTGAGAAGAAGCTGCCGCAGATTTTCGCACGAGGCTTCCGTCACATCGCCCGCGTAATCCTTAACGAGCTGCTTTTCCTGGGAAAGGAAATCGGTGAGCAATTCCTGCTCTGTCATGTTGGGTCGGGTGCTGTTCATGCTAAGTCCTCCTTCTTATTGGTGGCTGTTGAGATAGTTCATCAGCGCGTCAAAATGCTGCTTGTGGTGCTGCGCCGCGCGATTGCTCAGGTCCTTAAGCGGCTGCTCGGTAAACCATTCGGTAAACATGCAGCATTTTTTGTACGCCAGCGCCTCGTGATGCATCTGATCCTGGATGATGCCGAGGTTTTTCGTATCGATCTGCGGTGCGCCGGCTTCTGTGTCCCAATTGAATGTAGCGTTCGGGTTGAACGTCTGTTGGTTGTTTGCCATTTTGCCCTCCTTGTATGGATGATTGATGGATTTAGTATTGCACGGCAGCGCGTTGATTATTATGATAGAAGCAGAACAGATTTGGAGGGAATTGTTTTTCCGAAATTTGAATATAAAAGAAGGAATTGGTAATTTTTGATGAAGAAGAACAAGGTCGGAAACACACCCATGGACGCTGGGCTCAAGTTCCTCACCGCAAAGGCGCGTACCGTGCGCGAAATGGAGGATCATCTGGATTCGCTCAACTACGGCGAATATGAAGTGTATCAGGTGGTCGAGCGCCTGAAAGAACTCGGATATTTGGACGATGCAAAGTACGCTGCGGATTTCGTTTCCACCCGCCTTGCGGCAAGGCCCGTCAGCCGCCGCAAGCTCAGGGAGCAGCTTTATACGCATAAGCTGTCGAAGGGTTTGATTGATGCAGCCATGGAGCAGGTGACGGACGAAACCGAGTGGGCAGGCGCGCGCACCGTTGCAGAAAAGTTTGCCCGCCAGTTTTCGGCGCTGGAGCCGGAGGAGCGGAAACTGCGCACGATGCGCAGGCTCGTGGGCCGCGGATTTGAATATGAGGCTTCGCGTGCAGCGCTTGAAGCCGTGTTCGGGGATGCGGAAGGCCTTTCAGCTTGCATAGGAGAGGATGATGACGAGGATTGACCCCGCCGCGTTGGCGGAGAAGCTCGCGGGGAACTCCCTTGCGCGGCGCATTATCGTTTTAGAGGAAACGCCCTCAACAAACCTTGCGGCAAAGGCGCTCGCAGCGGAGGACGCGCCATCCGGCACGCTTGTGCTCGCAAACCGGCAGACGGCAGGGCGCGGGCGGCGCGGCAGGGCCTGGCAAAGCGAAGCGGGCGCCGCGGTCTGCATGAGCCTGCTGCTGCGGCCGGAATTCCCGGCGGAGTGCGCGCCGCGCATTACGATCGCGGCGGCGCTCGGCGTTTGCCGCGCGCTCCGCACGTTCGGTGCGGATGCGGCAATCAAGTGGCCGAATGATGTGTATGCAGGCGGCAAAAAGCTTTCCGGCATCCTTTCGGAGTTGGGAACGCAGGGCGGGGGACGCCCTTATATCGTTTGCGGTATTGGCATCAATGTGGGTCAGCGCGCGTTTCCCGGAGAACTTGCGGAAACAGCGACGTCGCTCCTTCTTGAAACAGGGCATACGGTTGCGCTCGAACGGGTGATTTCGGAAGTTTTGTGCGCGCTTGCGCCGCTTTTCCCCGCCTGCGGGGAGGATGCGGCCTATGCAGCGCTGATGGAGGAATACTGTCGCCTGTCCTGCACGTTGGGGCGGCAGGTGAAGATAACGGGTGTGGATGGCGTCCGCTGCGGCAGGGCGGAGGGACTCGATACATTGGGGCGGCTTCTTCTGCGCACGGCGGATGGCGCGCTCCTTACGATTCAAGCCGGGGATGTTTCGCTTCGCAATGCGGAAAATTCGGAAGAAAGGGAGAAAGAATAAGCATGAACAGGGGTATTACGGAGATTGCGGGAATCAAGGTCGGCCATTATACGGATGCAGCGGCAATGACAGGCTGCACGGCCGTTTTGTTCGAGGGAGGCGCGGTCGGAGGCGTGGATGTGCGCGGCAGCGCACCCGGAACGCGGGAAACGGATCTTCTGCGCGGGTATAACGTTGTGGAACGCATTCAGGCGGTGATGCTCTCAGGCGGCAGCGCATATGGGCTGGATGCGGCCTCCGGCGCAATGCAATATCTTGAAGAAAAAAATCTCGGCACGGATGTTGGCGTAGGCGTGGTACCCATCGTGCCTGCGGCGGTGATTTTTGATCTTGGCGTAGGCAGCGCGCATGTGCGCCCGGGCAAGGAGGAAGGATATCTTGCCTGCAGGGCGGCGACGGACGGCCCGGTGGAGACCGGCAGTGTGGGTGCAGGGACGGGGGCGACGCTCGGCAAAGCGATGGGGCCGGAGCATGCCGCAAAGGGCGGCGTAGGCACCGCGTGCATTACGCTTCCCGGCGGTGCAAAGCTTGCGGCGCTCGTGGTGGTGAATGCGCTTGGCGATGTTTACGATCCCGGAACGGGCGAGCTGATTGCAGCCGCTACGATAAACGGTGTGAAAACGCCTTGCCTGGGCGCGGCGGCGCTTGCCGGGGCTGGCTTTGGAAACACCACAATCGGCGTGATTGCAACGGATGCCGCGCTTACGCGTGAGGAGGCGAACAAGCTTGCCTCCATGGCGCACGACGGCCTTGCAATGGCGATCCGCCCGGTGCACACTTCAATGGATGGGGACACGATCTTCGGCGTTTCAACCTGTGCGCTTTCGCAACAGCCTTTGCTGCCGATCCTGGCGGCCGCCCCCACGGTGATGGCCATGGCGGTGCTTGATGCGGTCAAAAGCGCTGAAAAGCATACCTAAGTGGGGAGCGGTTTGACATTTAAGCAATCTATGGTAGAATATTACATGGCAAATTCAAAGGCATGGGAGTGAGCGCATGGTAATTGGAACCGGCATTGATATCATCGAAGTTGAGCGCGTAAAGAAGGCTGCGGCGAAGCCAGCGTTCCTTAAGATGGTGTTCACCCCGGCGGAACAGGCCTATTTTGAACGGTTTAATTTTGAACCGCAGACAATCGCAGGCACCTTTGCTGCCAAAGAAGCGACGGCAAAAGCGCTTTCCGTGGGCTTTCGGGGCATCAAGTGGACGGATATCGAGGTGCTGCACGACGAAAACGGAAAACCCTATGCCACGCTGCAAAACGCTGCGCTTTCGCGCATGCGGGAACTGACCGGGAAAACGGTGCATGTCAGCATTTCCCACATCAAGCAGCTCGCAGTGGCGCAAGCAATCGTTGAAGATTGAGCTTCGCTCTGCCAGGCGGGAGTAGTTCCCCGCCTTTTTTATGCGGCGTAAACCAAGGAAAGGAAACGGATGGACGGGCACACGCTGACAAAGGATAAAATCGCGGCGCTGCTTGGGCCGCGCAGGCGGGAAAGCAACAAGGGCGACAGTGGCCACGGGCTTTTGCTCGCGGGCAGCGGCAGCATGCCGGGCGCAGCCTGCATGGCGGCAACGGCCGCTTTGCGCGCGGGCATTGGCACGCTGAAGGTTCTCTGTCCCGCATCTGCTGCCGCGGGCCTGCGCGCGTTGCCGGAAGCCATGCTGGCCCCGCTCCCGGGCGAACGCTGGGATGCCTGCACGGAAGCGTTCCTGCGGCCGTATCTTGATGCGGCAACCTGCATCGCCATCGGCCCGGGCATGGGGCGTGCAGCGGAAACGGACGGTGTGCTCCGGCTTGTACTCTCTGCGGGAAAGCCTGTGGTCGTGGATGCGGACGGGTTGTTCGCGCTTGCGCGCAACACAGAGGCGCGCGCTGCGCTCCATGGCAATGTGGTGCTCACGCCGCATTTTGGCGAGATGGCACGGCTCCTAGGCATCAGCATCCCTGAAGTGCGGGAAAACCAGAAAGCATTCGCGCTGCGCTCGGCGGCGCAATGGGGCTGCACGGTGCTCTTAAAGGGCGCCCGCAGCGTGGTGGCTGCGCCGGACGGTCGTTTTGCGTGGAATGAAACGGGAAACCCTGGTCTTGCAAAGGGCGGCAGCGGCGATGTGCTCTCCGGCATTGCGCTTGCAATGCTTGGGCAAAAGCTTGCGCCATTTGATGCGGCATGCGCTGCTTCTTACCTGCTCGGCGCATCCGCAGACGCGGCACTTGACCTTCTGCGCGAGCGGATGCTCATGGCGCGGGATGTGACGGAAATGATCGAATTAACGCTGCAAAACAGCGTGTATCAATCCAAATAACGAAAAGGAGAAATTGCTGTGCTGATTTTAAAGAACGGAAGGCTTTTGACCATGGCCGGCCCCGAATTCGTGGGTGACATTGCGGTGGAAAACGGAAAAATCGCTGCAATCGGCGAAAACCTGCCTGCGGAAAACGCTGAAGTGCGTGATGTTTCGGGCTGCTATGTCCTGCCTGGCATCGTGGACGCCCATTGCCATATCGGCATGTGGGAGGACGGTATGGGAAGCGAAGGATCGGACGGCAACGAATGCACGAACCCGGTCACACCCGAGCTGCGCGCAATCGATGCCATCAACCCGTATGACCGCTGCTTTGCGGAGGCTTGCGCTGCGGGCGTTACGACCTGCGTCACAGGCCCCGGCAGCGCAAACGTTGTAGGCGGGCAGTTCGCGGCCGTCAAAACCGCGGGCGATTCCGTAGAGGATATGACCCTGCGCTTCCCGGTTGCGATGAAAGCCGCCTTTGGCGAAAACCCGAAGCGCGTATATGGGAGCTCGGACAAAACACCGCAGACGCGTATGGCAACGGCTGCAATTCTGCGCAAAGCCCTTTTGGATGCGCAGGAATACGGCCGGAAGCTGGAGGAGGCGAAGGACGATCCCGCAAAGCGCCCTGCACGCGATTTCGGCAGGGAGGCGCTGCTCTCTGTTGTGCGGCGGGAGCTTCCGCTCAAAATTCACTGCCATCGCGCGGATGACATCCTGACCGCGATCCGCGTCGCAAAGGAATTCAACATCCGCTTTACGCTGGATCACTGCACGGAAGGCTATCTGATCCCGGAGCATTTAAAGCGCGCCATCGCCGAACAAGGCGCTGGCATCATCGTGGGGCCGCTTCTCTCCGAACGCAGCAAAATCGAACTGAAAAACCTTTCGTTTGCTGCGCCCAAGGCGCTCTACGACAACGGCATCGAATTTGCGATGATGACGGACCATCCCGTGATTCCGGAACAATACCTGCCCGTGTGCGCGGCGCTCGCCGTACGGGAAGGACTGCCGGAGGAAGAGGCGCTCCGTTCCATTACGATCAATGCGGCGCGCATCGCCGGCATTGACGACCGCGTGGGAAGCCTTGAACCCGGAAAGGACGCGGATGTCGCCGTGTTCAACGGACACCCGCTCGATTTCCGCGCGCGCTGTGTGCTGACGCTCGTAAACGGAAAAATTGCCCACGAGGAATGAGCTGAAACAAAAATGCGCCTGATGGAAGAAAAACAGGCGGTGCGCCGTGCGGTGCGCGCGCGCCTTCATGCACAGCCTCCGGCGGAGCGCGCATTGCGTTCCGCCGATGCCTGTGCGCAGCTCATTGCGCATCCCGCGTTTCAGCGGGCGGCCGTGCTGCTCGCCTATTGCGCCATGCCGCAGGAGTGTGACCCGGCCCCGGCGGTTCTCGCCGCACGTGCGGCCGGCAAGCGCATTGCCTTTCCACTGTGCTTGCCGGGGAACCGCCTTGCACTGTACGAACCGCTCGCACCGGATGCGCTTGCACCCGGAAGCTATGGCATTCTGGAGCCGGTTCCCGCCCGGTGCCGATCCGTTTTTCCTGCGGAGGTGGGATTCGCCATCATTCCCGGCGTGGCGTTCGGGCGGGATTGCAGCCGCCTTGGCCAAGGGGCGGGCTATTATGACCGCCTGCTGCCGGAGCTTTCCTGCCCGAAAGCGGGCCTCGCGTTCGATTTTCAGGTGCAGGAGCGGGTTCCGTGTGAGAAATGGGATGTAAAAATGGATCTAATTGCGGAAAACAATGGAATTATTGTTAATAAAATGTATTCATGCTTGTAAGCAGGGATAAAACAATGATAAAATACTTTGAATCCATTTGTGGAGGAAAGCATTGCGCATCATAGCCGGCACAAAGCGCGGGCAACCCATCGCAGTGCCGAAAGGCCGCGATACGCGTCCCACGCTTGACAGGGTCAAGGAATCGCTTTTTGGCATCATCCAGTTCGAGATTGCGGGAAAAACCGTACTCGACCTGTTCGCAGGCTCAGGAAATCTGGGCTTGGAAGCGCTTTCCCGCGGCGCTGAGCATGCCGTGTTTAACGATGCGGCGCGCGAGAGCGCTACGGCTGTGCGCACAAACGTTGAAAAACTGGGCTTTTTGCGGCAATCCACCATATATTCGCTGGATTACCGTGCGGCAATTCAAGCTGCGGCGCGTGCAGGGTTCCGATTCGGGCTTGTGTTTCTTGATCCGCCGTATCGCGCGGGGTTTTTGGAAGAAACGCTTGCCGCGCTGAAAACGGCAGAGGTGCTTGCTCCGGGCTGCCGCATCATTGCAGAGCATGCGGCGAACCTGCCGCCTGAAACGCCCCCGGGCTTCACGCTTTGCGACCGAAGGAAATATGGGATTGCGGGCCTTTCCATCTTCGAGGAGGAGCGTGCATGAAAAAGGCGGTATTCGCCGGGTCGTTCGACCCGTTTACCATCGGCCATATGGACGTGTTGCGCCGCGCGGCGGCGCTGTTTGACGAGGTGCATGTGGGCGTGCTCGTTAACCCGGAGAAGCATCCGCTGTTTTCCCCGGAGGAACGCTGCGCAATGATCCGCTCTGCCGTGCGCGAAGCAGGGATTGATAACGCACCCGTTTCGGTATTTTCGGGACTTTTGGTGGATTTTGCGCGCCTTGCGGGTGCAGCATATAACGTGCGCGGCCTTAGAAACGGTGTGGATTTCGATTATGAATATTCCATGGAATATTTTAACCGAAGGCTTTCGCCGGAGCTTGAAACCGTTTATCTTGCATCCGACCCCGCACACGTACACATCAGCTCGAGCGCCGTGCGCATGCTGATGGCGTCCGGAGCCGGCATAAGCGGGCTTGTGCCCGATCAAATATGTAAAATAATCGCAGAAAGGGTCAGAAGCGATGAGCAATAACACGCAAAACATGCAGATTTTTACCATTATCGGCCAGCTTGAGGATATGATTGAGCGCAGCCCGAGGCCGAAGCTCGGCAACGGAGCAAACAAGCGCGTGATTGATGCGGAGGAGATGATCGATCTTCTGGGAGACCTTAAGGTAACCATTCCGGAGGATATCCGCCGCGCGAACAGCGTGATGATTGAATCCCAAACGATGATCGACAATGCAGATGAGCATGCGCGCGACGTTGTGGCAAACGCACAGGAAGAGGCCGACAGACTGATTGCGCAGGCACACGCTGCTGCGGATGACATTGTGGAGAAGGCGAAGCAGGAATATGAACGCCTTGTGCAGGAAGATGAGATCTATCAGGAAGCGCAGCGGCGCGCCGAACTTCTTGCCAAGAAGGCGGAAGCGAACGCAAGCCTTGTGTTTGAAAACGCAAAATGCTATGCGGACGACGTTTTGAAAGACCTCGAGAGCTTCCTTGGCGAATATAAGCAGCTCGTTGCTCTCAACCGGAAGGATCTTGATGCGCGTACCCAACAGAGTGAACCGGCTGCCCCCGCAGCGCCGCAGCCGGAATACCAACCTGCCGCTGATCAGACGGCAGCGCCGCAGCCCGCGCGCCGGAGGGCGAAGCCTGCGCCCGAACCGATTGATGAGGCATATGATGATGGCTTCGATGATGAAGACGAGTTTGAGGATGACGCAAAAGGCGGCTTCCTGAGCGGCCTGTTCAAGCGCAGGAAGAAAGTCGAGGACATCGATTTCGACGACGAAGAGGAATAAGCCCGGTTTCAGGCCGGATTACAGGAGCGGCTCCCGCGATGGTTGCAGGGCCGCTTTTTTATGTTTATTTTCGTGTGCGCAGGCGTTTGCGCTTTCCCGCTATGGCCGAGAACAACAGAACCGTCCCCACGCCGAGCAGCGAAACGGCAAAGATGGCCGTTGCGGTGAGCGCGTTTTCCGCAAGCGTTTCGCCGCTGACTGCACCCGCGTGTGCTGCGCCGGGGAAGCAGATGGGAAAGAGGAAATAACACAGAAGGGCAGCGAGCACACCCTGTGCAAGCTTGAGCGGAAGATATTGCTTGAGCTTGACCGGCAGGAACAGCATGGATTGCGCGGCAATACAAAGCCCGCCGAAGGAGAAGAGAAACGCGCCCGCGCTTGCGGCTGTGCGCAGCGGCAAACCGGCCTCTGCAAGCGCTTTTGAGCCGGCTGTCATTTCAAGCATCCCCGTGAATACGGCCTCCGCAAGCGCTCCATTGCTGCCGAGCAGGGTAAGGAGGGTCCGAAAAGGCCAGAGCAGCACAGCCATTGCACCCGTGGCTGAAAGGAGGCGCGTAAGGACAAGAAAGAAGATGATTGTTCCGCAGATGGAGAGCAGGGAGGAAACGGATTCCGCGATGCTTGCGGCAAACAGGCGCGCAAACGGGAGCGCCTGCTCCGGCGCGCTTGCGGCGAGCACAGGGGCGTAGGCTTTTCGCACAAGAAGCACGGTGAGAAGCGCGGAAAGCAACTGTGCGGTTAAAATGGGGAACGCGGCTTGCGGCGCGCCAAGCATGCCGGTTGCGAACGCGCCAGCAATATACATGGGGCTGATGGTGTTGAGCGAAGCGGCAAGGCAGGTAAGCCCGGCATCCACGTCACCATCCGCTGCGTATTGGGAAGAAAGGCGCGCGCCGCCCGGTGCACCCGAAACGAAAGCAAGCGCGAAAAGCGCCGCAGCGTTGCCGCTTTGCAGCGCGCCCAGCTGACGCATCAGGGAGGTGCACACAAAAAACGGCAGAAGCGCGGGCATGACGGAATCCCGCCACAGCGAGAAGCCCTCCCGCGCAGCCGCCATGGCATCCGGGTTGAATGCGATGAGAAGCGCGCATGTGAGCGCGCAAAAAAACAAAGCAAGTTTTCTTTTCATGCTTTATCCTATGCGCGGCAGGGTGTGGATATGGTTTCAATACAAATGCAGGTTTTAATTTAAACGATCAGCAGCGGGCGTGAAAATTCGCTGCTTGCGGCCTCCGGCGCGGGGGCGGCCATGGAAAGGAGCTCGCCCGCAAAAAGGTCGAGAGCAAACTGCTCTTTTGCCATGCCGTCCAGCGCGGCATAGTCCTGATAGCCTGTGACGACCGGGAGCGAAGCGCGTTCGGAAAGCGCGGAGAGCAGCGCAAGCGCATCCCGCCGCACGCCGAGCACGCGCAGGTAGCGCGGCGCGGGATGGCGGGCAAAAAACGCTTTGTCCACGCCGAGAAGCGCATGCATGGAGATGCGCCGGAGGCGCGCAAGCGTGTAACGCTTCGTTTTGACGGCGGCAAGGAAGGCGGGATAGTCCGTGCAGGAGCGCGCTTTTTCGTACAGCACGTTTTCCAACCCTTCGCTGACATCTGGGAGGGAGGCAAGCGCTGTGCGCGCCTCCCTGCGCAATGCATACAGGATCGCATCGGAAAGGTGCGCGGCGCTTTTGGGCGCATGGAGCGCCATGACCGCGGCCTCGATTTCTGCGGCGACCTGCGCCGGCGCGGCGCTGCGCAGCAAAAGCATATCGCAGCGTTCGGCGGCTTCACGCAGGGCGGAAGCGCTCGCAAAGCCGGTTTCGGCACAGGCGCACGGAGCATCGTGCGCTGCGCCCGTGCGGGGGACGGCAATGGGCGAAATGCCCGGCGCAATGCTTGCGAGCGCCCGCAGATATTCGACTGCAAGGATGTTGTTGGGCGAGGCAAACGCTTCCGTATTCCCGGCATCGGGTGCAATTTCCGCATAGGCGCGCGCGCGGGCGGCAGGAAAGGAAAGCCCCTGCTTGAGATAAAATGCAATTCTGCGTTCGGACGCGTCCGAATCCGTTTCTCCGGCGGAGGAAAAGGCCATAGCAGAAAGCAGGGCAAGATCCGCATGTTCTGCGCCGAAAGCGAGCGCAGAGACGAGCTCGGTGCCTGCAAGCAGTGCAACGCCGCCGCGCGCAAAGCGTTCCGCACTTGCACAGGCAAACGCTGTGGGCAGCTCCAAAACGAGATCCGCTCCATGGCACAGCGCCCAGCGCGCGCGGGCAAACTTATCGAACGCGGCCGTATCCCCACGCTGCACGAAGCTGCCGCTCATGGCTACGATCGCATGCGTACAGCCGGAAAGCCGCTTCGCGCAGGAAAGATGGTACGCATGCCCGTTGTGAAACGGATTGTATTCTGCGATAATGCCGACCGCGTGCATGGAGTCCTCCCAAAGAAAGCGTATTGCAGCATGATTATAGCATAAAGTGGGGCGGTATACGGAAGAAACTGCAATTTCTCCTGCAAAATTGCCGGTTTCGGTAGGCGAAAAGCGTTTCTTGTGCTATAATAACCAAGTTAGAGCAAAATGCTCACCGAACACAAGAGTTTCGAAAGGAGATCATTCCAAAATGTCCGTTCTCGACAAGATCAAAGTGAAAGCCAAAGCCGACGTGAAACATGTCGTGCTGCCCGAGGGCGAGGAAGAACGCACCATCCGCGCGGCGGAGATCATCACCAAAGAAGGCATTGCCAAGCTGACGCTTCTGGGCAACCCTGAAGCCATCAAGGCAAAGGCGGAAACGCTCGGCGTGTGCCTCTCGGGCGTTGATGTTGTGAATCCCGCTGCCTCGCCCGATTTCGGACGCTATGCGAATGAATTTTATGAAATGCGCAAGGCCAAGGGCATGACCCCCGAAAAGGCCGAAGCCACCATGAAGGACACCATGTTCTTTGGCGCGATGATGCTTTATGACGACAAGGTGGACGGCATGGTCGCCGGCGCGATCTGCACCACGGCAGCAACGCTGCGCCCGGGCCTGCAGATCATCAAAATGGCTCCCGGCATGAACACCGTGTCGAGCTGCTTCATTATGGAACTCCCCAATAAGGCCTATGGCGACGATGGCGTGATGATTTTTGCGGACTGCGCGGTGAACATTGTTCCCACGGCGGAACAACTCGCTTCCATCGCAATCGCTTCCGCCGAAACCGGAAGGGTGCTCTGCGGCATCGATCCGCGCGTTGCGATGCTTTCCTTCTCCACCAAGGGCAGTGCGAAGCATGAAAATGTGGACAAGGTGGTTGCGGCGACGGCAATAGTCAAGGAGCTTGCGCCGAACCTCAATGTGGATGGCGAGCTTCAGGCGGATGCGGCTCTTGTTGAGAAGGTCGGCCAGCTCAAGTCTCCCGGAAGCCCCGTTGCGGGCAAAGCGAACGTCCTTGTGTTCCCGGACCTTCAGGCCGGCAACATCGGCTACAAGCTCGTGCAGCGCCTTGCAGGCGCGGAGGCTACGGGCCCGATCTGCCAGGGCTTCCGCAAGCCCATCAACGACCTCTCCCGCGGCTGCAGCGTGGAGGACATCGTGTCTGTTGTTGCCATCACGGCCGTACAGGCGCAGAACCTGGTGAAATAAGAGGGGGGAAAGAAGCATGAAAGTACTGGTCATCAACGCAGGAAGCTCCTCGCTGAAATATCAGCTGATCGACGTTGACAACGGCAACGTCATCGCAAAGGGCCTTTGCGAGCGCATCGGCATCGGCGGTTCCATGCTGACCTATAAGCCGGCCGGCGGAGACAAGCACGAATTCAAGCAGGACATGAAAGACCATACCGACGCGATCCGCATGGTGCTCGACGCGCTGGCCGATCCCGAAATCGGCGTTGTGAAGAGCATGGATGAGATCGACGCAGTCGGCCACCGCATCGTCCATGGCGGCGAGAAGTTCGCAAAGTCCGCGCTCATCACCGATGAACTGATCGAGGCCGTCAAGAGCCTTACAGATCTTGCGCCGCTGCACAACCCCGCGAACCTTATGGGCATCGACGCCTGCCGCGCCATCATGCCCAACACGCCGATGGTTGCCGTGTTCGACACCGCGTTCCACCAGACCATGCCGCCGGAAGCGTTCCTGTATGGCCTGCCCTATGAAGCATACACCGAGCTCATGGTGCGGCGTTACGGATTCCACGGCACCTCGCATTTTTATGTTTCCCGCAGGGCCATGGAAAAGCTGAACATGCCGGCGGAGGATACGCGCATCATCACCTGCCACTTGGGCAACGGTTCTAGCATTGCGGCCGTGAAGGGCGGCAAGTGCATCGATACCTCCATGGGCCTCACTCCGCTTGAAGGCGTTCCGATGGGCACCCGCTGCGGCGACATGGATCCGGCGATCGTGACGTACTTGATGGAGAAACTCGACCTTGACAAGAAGGGCATCGACACCTATATGAACAAAAAGAGCGGCGTGCTGGGCATTTCCGGCGTGTCGAGCGATTTCCGCGATCTGGATGAGGCTGCGAAGGCGGGCAACGAGCGTGCAAAACTTGCGCTCAAAACCTTTGCGTACAAAGTTAAGAAATACATCGGCGCATACGCTGCGGCGCTCGGCGGCGTGGATGCGATCGTGTTCACGGCGGGTGTCGGCGAGAACGACCGCGCGATCCGTGAAGCGATTGCGGGCGACCTTGGGTATCTCGGCGTGGAGTTTGACCGCGAGGCCAACCTGACCTGCCCGCGCGGCGAAGAAGCCGAAATCAGTGCGAAGGGCAGCCGCGTAAAGGTGTTCGTGATCCCGACGGATGAAGAAATGGTGATTGCGCGCGACACCGCGGCGCTTGCTGCAAAATAACGCCCGAAAACGGCATGAATCCGAAAAATATTGTTGACAAACAATAGGGCAATGGATAAAATAAACGAGGTTGACTTTCAATGAAAATACCCGTAGCTTTGGAGTTGAAACTCCCCGGGCACATCGGCGCGTTTCATGCGTCCGAGCCCTTCGCGGACATGGAATATCTGGGCCGCACCCTTCGGTTTGCCGCCCCGGTTTCGGTGGACGCGGAATACGTGTTTGACGGCAGCGGGTTTTCCGTGAAAGGAACTTTGAAGACTTCGCTGCATTCCCAATGCGCACGCTGCGCAAAGGAATTTGAGGAACCGTTTGAAACGAAGTTCGACGAGCGTTTTGAAAAAAATGCGGACGAGGACGGTGAATGCTACGGTTTTTCGGGCGAGGAACTTGATGTCAGCCAAATGCTCCGTGATGCGATCCTGCTCAACATGCTGCCTTACAGCGTGTGCAGGCCGGACTGCCGCGGGCTATGCCCCGTTTGCGGGTGCGATTTGAACACAGCGCAGTGCGCCTGCGCGCAGGAAGCGGCCGGGGAAGAACCTCCCTCGCCCTTTGCCGCGCTCAGGACGCTGTTGAACGACGATAAGGAGGTGTAACCATGGCAGTCCCCAAGAGAAAAACTTCGAAGGCGAGGCGCGATGCGCGCAGGGCGAACTGGAAACTTTCCATCCCCGGCATCGTGGAATGCCCGCAATGCCATGAGCCCAAGCTGGCTCATCGGGTATGCAAAAAGTGCGGCTATTACGATGGCAAGCAGGTCGTCAAAGTGGAAGATCAGAAGGCGTAACGCAGTTTGATCCTGATTTGCAAGGCAGGGGCTTTTTCCCGTAACCGGGGGAAAGCCCTTTTCCTGTGCCGTGCGCTTTGCAGTTTGCAATCTTGCGTGCGGAGTGGTAAAATCAAACATAATACTTGTTTATTAAGGACTGATTTACAATGATTCGGATTATTATGGATGCGTTCGGCGGCGACAACGCACCGGCGGCGGTCGTTGCGGGTGCGGCGCTTGCGCTCAACCGCTTTAACGACATTACCATCACCCTTTGCGGCAGGGAGGACGCCGTCCGTGCGGAGCTTCAAAAGCACAGCTTTGACGCGCAACGCATGGCTGTGCTCGACGCTTCCGAGGTGATCGACTGCCACGAAGCACCGACGCTTGCCATCAAGCGCAAAAAGGATTCGTCGCTTGTGAAATCGCTTGCGGCGGTTGCAAACGGCGAGGCGGACTGCGTCGTTTCCGCAGGAAGCACCGGCGCGCTTTTGACCGGTGCAACGCTTATTGTGCGGCGCATTAAAGGCGTGAAGCGCCCGGCGCTTGCGCCGCTGCTGCCGACGCGCACGGGCGGATGGCTGATGCTGATCGACTGTGGGGCGAATGCGGATTGCAAACCATCTTACCTGCAGCAGTTCGCGGTGATGGGGTCCGCTTACATGAAGGGTGTTATGGGCCTTGAAAGCCCGCGCGTGGGCCTTCTCAACAACGGTGCGGAAGCTGAAAAAGGCAATGAGCTCACCAAGGCCGCATACCCGCTGATTCAGGCTGCACCGGTGAATTTTGCAGGCAACTGCGAGGCACGGGACATCCTTTCCGGCGATTATGACGTGCTGGTGTGCGACGGGTTCTCCGGCAATGTGGTGCTCAAATACACGGAGGGCCTTTCCGCGACGATCCTTGCCATGCTTAAGGAAGAACTTATGGCAGACCCGCGGGCAAAGCTTGGCGCACTGCTTGCAAAGCCCGCGTTCCGGCGCATGAAAAAGAAGATGGACTATACCGAACATGGCGGCGCGCCATTGCTCGGCGTAAACGGCGGGGTCATCAAGGCGCATGGCAGTTCGGATGCAAAGGCGTTCTGTTCTGCCGTGATGCAGGCAAGGCGCTTTGCACAGGCGGACGTAAACGGGGCAATCAGCGCTGCGATTGCCGCTTTGCCCGTGGTAGAGGATTGACAGAGTGCGCCGTTAAAGTTAAACTTAAATTACAATTGCCGGATATGCCGGCGGATTTATATTGGAATCATTTGGAAAGGCGGTATCAATTCATGGAATTTGAAAGCGTACGCGCTGCAATCGCAAAGCAGCTTGACCTCCCGGAGGAGGAGATTACGATGGAATCCAGGCTCATTGAAGACCTGAAGGCCGATTCCCTTGACATCGTGGAACTTATTATGGATCTGGAGCAGCAGTATGGCGTACAGATCCCGGATGACGAGCTGCCCAACATCCACTGCGTGGGTGACATCGTGAAGTACGTGCAGAAATAACTGAGGGGTTCGCTGATACCCGCATCGCCGATGCGGGTTTTTGGCATGTGGAGGTAAGCTTGGAATTTCAGCGAAGAAAGACGCTTAATGCCTTGGAGGAGCGGCTTGAATACCGCTTCCACGATCTGGCGCTGCTGGATACGGCGCTCACCCATACGTCCTATGTAAAAGGGGATGGGCGCGCCAGCGCACACAACGAAAGGCTGGAGTTTTTGGGAGATGCAGTACTGGAACTGTGCACGAGCGAATATCTGTACCTGCGCTTCCCGGATTATGATGAAGGCGCGATGACCCGCCTTCGGGCACAAGCGGTTTGCGAGGGCGCGCTGTATCAGGTGGCGCGGGAATACGGCCTGGGGGCAATGCTCTTGCTCGGCCGCGGAGAGGATCATTCCGGCGGCAGGGAGAAACCGTCTATCCTTTCGGATGCGGTGGAGGCGGTGATCGGCGCTTTGTATATTGACGGAGGCATGGAGGTCGCAAAGGGATTCATCATGCGGTTTGTTCACAATAGCGTGGCGGACGCGATGGCCGGGCGGCTGATCAAAGACCACAAAACTATGCTTCAGGAATATGTGCAAAAGCGCCACATGGGCCAGATCGTTTACGAACTTACAGGCAGCAGCGGCCCGGATCACAACAAGACCTTTACCATGCGGGTGCTTGTCGCAGGGGAGACCGCAGGCATTGGGGAAGGCCGCACAAAGCAGGAAGCGGGGCAGCAGGCGGCGCGCGCGGCGCTTATTGAATTCGGCGTGATCCACGCTGCGGATTGAAGCGGAAAAGGTTTGGTATACGCGATTGAGACTGATTAAGCTTGAGATAAACGGGTTTAAATCCTTTGCCCGGAAGACGGAGATCGAATTTGAAAAGGGCGTGACAGCCATCGTCGGCCCCAACGGAAGCGGCAAGAGCAACATCGCAGACGCCGTGCGCTGGGTGCTTGGCGAACAGAGCGCGCGCGCTTTGCGCGGCGCAAAGATGGAAGACGTCATTTTCAACGGCACGGAACAGAAAAAGCCGCTTGCATACTGTGAGGTATCGCTGACGTTTGACAATGCGGACGGAAAGCTGAATACGGAGTTTGCGGAAGTCACCGTGACGCGGCGCGTTTACCGCTCCGGAGAAAGCGAGTATCTCATCAACCGCGCGGCGTGCCGTTTAAAGGACATCGGCGAAGTGTTCCGGGACACGGGCATCGGGAAGGAAGGATATTCCATCATTGGCCAGGGGCGCGTGGAGGAAATCCTTTCCAACAAATCGAGCGAGCGGCGCAATGCTTTTGAAGAAGCGGCGGGCGTGATGAAGTACCGCGTGCGCAAAGAAGATGCGGAACGCAAGCTGGAAAACACAAAGAAGAACCTTCAGCGCCTCGGAGACATTTTGGAAGAGCTTGGGAATCAGGTGGGGCCGCTTGAAGCGCAGAGCACGGCGGCGCGTGAATATCTGCGCCTTAGGGATGAACTCAAGGAAATCGAAATCAACGTTTTTCTATACCAGTATGATAAATTAAACGAGCGCCTTTCAGGCCTTGCGGAAACGCTTGCCCAGCTTTCCGGCGAGATTGAAAAAAACGCTGCGCTGGAGGGAAGCCTCGGCACGGACTGCGCGGCTTTGGAAGAACGCGAACGCGCGCTTTCCGGCGCAATCAGCGAGCTGCAGAACAAGCTGCTCGCCCTTACCTCCGGCGTAGAGGCAAAAACCGGTGAATCGCGCGTAGTTCAGGAGCGCATGGAAAACCTTTTAAAGGAGCGCGAACGCCTGCTTTCGCGCGTTGCGGAAAACGAAACGCGCGAAAAGGAACTTTCGGGCAACCTTGCGGCGCGCGAAGGCGAGCTTTCCGGCAATGCGGGACGGCAAACGGCGGAGCGGGAGGCGCTTGGCGTGCTTTCCGAAAAGCTCAGCGCAATGGCCGGGGAAATTGAGCAAAAAGAAGCGCTGCTGGAGCGGCAGAAGCGCGAGATGATCGAGGCGATGAACCGCATCTCTGATGCGAAAAGCATGCTTTCCCGCTTTGAAGCGATTCGCGGTACGCTGGAGGAGCGGCTTTCTGCCATTGACGGTGAGGAAGCGGCGCTAAAGGAGAAAGCGGAAAAGCTGCATGCGGAACATGCGCAGGCGCAGGCACAGTTTGACGCGGTAAAATCTGCGCGCACGGCATGCGAGGCGGAGCGGGCGGCAGCCATCGCATCGCTGAATGAAACAAACCAGCGCCTGCGCGAAGCGCGCGAGGCTGTGCGTGCGATGGAGCAGCAGATGGAGGCGGGAAAATCCCGCCTGAAGGTGTTGGAGGAAATGAAGCGTGCGCACGAGGGCTATTACGCGAGCGTGCGCAACGTACTCCGTGACAGCGGACGCGATTTTGAATTGAAAAAGCGTATGGAGGGCGTAGTTGCCGAGCTGATCCGCGTGCCGAAGGAATATGAAACAGCGGTGGAAATGGCGCTTGGATCGGCGTTGCAAAACATTGTGACGCCAACGGAGCAGGACGCGAAGTATGTGATCGAATACCTGCGGCGCAAGGAATACGGGCGCGCCACGCTGCTGCCCATTTCGGCGATGCGCCCGCGCACGTTGGATGCGAACGAGCGTGAGGCCTGCCGGGTGGATGGCTTTTTCGGAGTCGCCTCCGAGCTTGTGGGGTACGATGCAAAATACAGGGGCGTGTTTGAAAACCTGCTTGGCCGCACGGTCATCGTGCGGGATCTTGATGCTGGCATCGCAATCAACAAGCGGGCGCGCGGCGCATTTCGGATCGCAACGGTGAAAGGCGACATCATCAATCCGGGCGGCTCCATGACAGGCGGAAGCGTGCAGAAGCGTGAGTTCAGCCTGATCGGCCGCGAGCGGGAGATCGAGGAACTGAAAAAGCGCATGGCGTCCCTTGCCGAGGGGCTTGCGGCGCGAACTGCGGAGGCGGAGGCTGCGGAGGCTTCGCTCAGCGGCTCAAACGCGGCTGTTGAAGCTGCGGCGGAAACGCTGCATAAAAAGGATGTGGAGCTTGCAACGCAAAAGGAGAAGCTCGACATTATTTTAAACTATGTGGATGAGGCGCAGGAGGAGCTGAAGGAAACGGAGCTTGAACGCGCACAGATCCGGGATAATATCGAAAACATCGATGAACAGCGCCGTGCAGCGGAGACGGACCGGGAGGGCCTCGAAGAGGGGAATTTTGCCACGCAGGAGGACATTAAAAAAACGCAGGAGGCGCTTGCGGCGCTGCGCGCGGAGCATGCGGCGGAAAACGAGCGCGCAACCGAGCGGCGCGTTGCGCTTATGGCGCTTGAAAAGGAAGGCTCCGCGGCAGAGAACGAGCGTGCGCGCATGCGGCGCGAGCTTGCGCAGGTCGGCGCCGCCATTGAGGCAGACCGGCGTGCAGCGGAGGAAGCGCTCGCAAAATTCGGAGAGATGCGCAATGCGCTTTCCGCCATCGACGGAACCATTGACGCGGAGCGCAAGGAGGTTGATGCGCATACCGACCGGCTGCATGCAATGGAAAATGAGCGCGTGAAGCATTTGAATGCGCTGGATGAACTGCGCGCACGGCGGGAAGCCGTCTCGGCCGAGCTTGGGGACATGCGGGAACGCAGCCACAAGGCGGAGCTAAACCAGAGCCGCACGCAGATGGAGCTGCAAACCATGCAGGACCGCATCTGGGAGGAATATGAGCTTACCTACGAAAATGCACAGCCGTTCCGAAGGCAGATTGCCGTCACGGCCTCGCATATTCGGGTAGACGAGCTGAAAAAAGCCATTCGTGCGCTCGGCGATGTGAACGTGAGCGCGATTGACGATTACAAAAATGTGAAGGAACGCTATGAGAGCCTGAGCGCACAGTGCAATGATCTCATGCAGGCGGAGGCGGATCTGCAGCAGCTCATCGGCGAGCTTGTAGCCACGATGGAGACAGAGTTCCGCAAGCAGTTCGAGCGCATCGGCGAGAACTTCACCACAACGTTCACAGAACTCTTTGGCGGCGGAAAGGCGGAGCTGCTGCTTTCCGACAAAAATGACATCCTCAACTGCGACATTGACATCATCGCGCAGCCGCCGGGAAAGAAATTGCAGTTGCTTTCCCTGCTTTCAGGCGGCGAGCGGGCGCTTACGGCCATCGCGCTGCTATTTGCGATGCTCAAACTCAAGCCCACGGCGTTCTGCATCCTGGACGAGATCGAAACCTCGCTTGACGAGGTGAACGTTTCCAACTTTGCGGAATATGTGAAGCGCTATTCCGAGGATACACAGTTTATCCTGATCACGCACCGCAAGGGCAGCATGGAGGTCTGCAATGCGCTCTACGGCGTGGCGATGGAGGAGAAAGGAATCTCAAAGATCGTGTCCGCGCGGTTTAACGAAAGCGCGTAAAGCGCAGCAGTATACATTGACCTTCGGTGAAAAATGGTTTTGAAAGGGGAAGTGCATGGAAAAGAAGCAGGGCTTTTTTGAAAAACTGAAGAAGGGGCTTTCCAAAACGGGCGGCGGACTGTTCGCAAGCCTGTTCTCCGGGGACGAGCGCATCGACGCGGACTTTTATGACGAACTGGAGGAGGCGATGATCGTCGCCGACATGGGTATGGCGACCGCCGGAACGCTGCTTGAAGCGCTGAAAAATGCGGTTTCGGAGCAAAAGCTTAAAACGCGCACAGAGGCGCGCGAAGCGCTTGCCGGGATCCTTGCGGGCTGCATGCGCCCGGAGCGTGCCTTCCTCCCGGAAGGAGAACCTGCGGTGCTTCTCATCGTGGGCGTAAACGGCGTAGGAAAAACAACCTCCATCGGCAAGATGGCGGCGCATTATAAATCCGAAGGGCGCAAGCCTATGATGGCGGCGGCGGATACCTTCCGCGCGGCGGCGGCGGAGCAGCTTTCCGTTTGGGCGGAGCGTGCGGGCGTCCCGATCATCAAACATGGCGAAGGGGCAGATCCGGCGGCCGTGGTGTTTGATGCGATAGCCTCCTTTAAGGCAAAAGGGTGCGACCTGCTGCTGTGCGATACGGCGGGAAGGCTTCATAACAAGAAGAACCTGATGAGTGAACTTGAAAAGATCCGCCGTGTAATTGCCCGGGAGCTTCCCGGTATGCATACGGAGGTGCTGCTTGTGCTCGACGCCACAACGGGGCAGAACGCCATTGCGCAGGCGCGCGTGTTCGGGGAATCTGCCGGACTCACAGGCGTTGTGCTCACCAAGCTTGACGGCACTGCAAAGGGCGGCATGACGGTTGCCATCAAGCAGGAGCTGGGGCTTCCGGTGCGCTTTGTGGGCGTGGGGGAAGGCATTGACGACCTACAGCCCTTCGATGCGGATGCCTTTGCCCGGGCGTTGATTGGCGCGTAAGGCAGCCGGAGGACGTTTTTTGTTCTACTCGGTGAACAGAGGCGCCCTTGTGCCATAGTAGGAACGCATAATGAGCGTAAATCCTGTGTTGAGCGCAGCGGACGGCAGCTCGGATAAAAAATCGGGAGCCTGGTGTGAGAGAAATGCGAGCACAAGTGCTGCCGAAGCTGTTGAAATGAGTGCTTGGAGGTGCGTATAATGACCCTTTACCACGGCAGCCCGCAGGGCGGGATCGGGATGCTTCAACCGAGCCTTTCCCAACATGGAAAGGCTTATGTTTATTTCAGCACAAACCCGGTAATTGCGGCAATGTATGTGTTCAATCCTCTGCCTGCGCCGCATGCGTTCTTCCCTTATGGGTTTGACCGGGAAGGACGGCTGATCTACGAGGAATATTACGAAGGCCAGTTTGAACAGCTTTACGGCGGACGCGAGGGCTTTTTGTATGAATGTGACAACGTGCCGGGCGCTTTCAACCCAACGCAGATTCCGCATGTATTGGTGAGCGCGGCGCCCGTGCCGGTCAGCCGCTGCACCCGCATTCCGGATGCGGCGGAATATTTCCGCGCGCGGGCCGGGGAAGGGAAACTGCGCATCTTCCTTTACGACGAAATGCGGACGCTGGGCCGCCTGCCGAGCGTCGCACGCATGATCCGCGAGGACATGGAGACAGAGGGGCTGTGCGAGCGCCCGGAGCATCCTCTGTCAAAGTTCTACCGGGCGCATTTCCCGGAACTGTTTGAAGAAACGGAGCGAATGAAATGACGGTTGAAATTTCCCTTTGGAGCGCGGTGACGCTCGCGGCATTGCTGCTGCCAAATTTGCTGTATGTGTTTTTTAAGCCTGTGAACCCGGAAACGGCAGAGCCGCCCAAACCGTTTCTCGGCTGGCTGGAACAGCTTGGCCGCATGGGCTGCATCCTGCTGATGTGCGTCAACATTGGCCCGTTCCAGTTTGGATTTCGCAGCGACGCGGTATTTGCAATTTGGTTGATTGCTATGGCCGGATGCATCGCCGGATATTGGGGCATGTGGGTCTGGTACTTTGTGAACGGCCGCCGGTTTGCGCTGTGGTCCCGGATGCCCATGGCGATTCTGCCAAGCGCCGCGTTCCTGCTTACGGGCGCATTGTGCCTTAATGCGGCGCTTTTGCTCTTTGCGGCGGTGTTCGCGCTTGCACATTGTTACAACACATACGGCGCGGTGCGTCAGCTGCGCAAAAAGGAGCGCGGCGGCACGCAGGGTGCGGCACCCGCAAAAAGGAAGAAAAAAGCTTGACATTTGGCCGCAGTCCTGTATAATAACAAAGGTGTAAAGCAAAACACCTTTACAGCGGAGCGCGTACCATGGAAAAGCACGTTGAACTTGGCTGCTTATTGGATTACTACGGCGCATTGCTGACCGAGCGCCAGCGGGCGCTTCTGGAGCAGCATGTTTCGGAGGATTGCTCGCTGGCTGAAATTGCGGAGCGCGAGGGCATCTCTCGGCAGGGCGTGCGGGATGCGCTCAAGCGCGGGGAAGAGCAGCTTTACGAGCTGGAGCACAAGCTCGGCCTTATGAAGCGGGATGCGGCGCTGCTGCAAGCGGTGGGCGAGCTCAAACGCATTGCGGATGCACTGCCGGGCAGCATGCGTGAGAAAGAAACGTTTTGCTCTAAACTGGATGAATTTTACGACATGATCGAGGAATAAACAATGGCGTTTGAAGGGCTTTCTTCCAAACTGCAAACCGTGTTCAAGAAGCTTTCCGGCAAGGGCAAGCTGAATGAAAAGGACGTAAAAGAAGCCATGCGCGAGGTGAAACTCGCGCTGCTTGAGGCGGACGTTAATTTTACCGTCGTCAAGGGCTTTGTAAACGCCGTAACGGAGCGCGCGGTGGGCGCAGAAGTGCTCGAAAGCCTCACGCCCGGCCAGCAGGTCATCAAGATCGTCAACGAAGAGATGACAAAGCTCATGGGCGGCACGAACGCAAAAGTGGAATTCGGCTCGCAGACGCCCTCCGTAATATTGCTCGCGGGCCTTCAGGGCGCGGGTAAAACGACCATGGCCGGCAAGCTTGCGGCATACCTTTCCAAGCAATACGGAAAATCCCCGCTGCTCGTTGCATGCGACATTTACCGCCCGGCGGCCATCAAACAATTGCAGGTGGTGGGCGAAAAGGTTGGCGTCCCCGTATTTGAACGCGGGCAGAACGACCCTGTAGAAACGGCGAAGCTCAGCATTGAATATGCGCGGCGGAATTTAAAGGACCTCGTCATCATCGATACGGCGGGCCGCCTGCACATCGATGGCGATATGATGGCGGAAATCGCAGCCGTAAAGGAAGCGGTGAACCCGAGCGAGATTTTGCTTGTGATTGACGCGATGACCGGTCAGGACGCGGTGAACGTTGCCAAGGCGTTCAACGAAACGCTGGAGCTTACGGGTGTGATCGTCACCAAGCTTGACGGCGACACCCGCGGCGGCGCGGCGCTTTCCGTAAAGGCCGTGACGGGCAAGCCCATCAAGTTCTCCGGCACGGGAGAAAAGCTGACGGACATCGAACCCTTCCACCCGGACCGTATGGCTTCCCGCATCCTCGGCATGGGCGATGTGCTTACCCTCATCGAGAAAGCGCAGACCGCGTTCGACGAAAAAAAGGCCGTGGAGCTCGAAGCGAAGCTCCGCAAAGACGAATTCACGCTGGAAGATTATCTCGACCAGTTTGAGCAGATGAAGAACATGGGGTCCATGCAGGATATCCTTGGCATGATTCCCGGCATGGATGCGAGCAAGCTTGGGAACGTTGAGATCGACGAAAAACAAATGGCTCGCACGCAGGCGATCATCCGGGCGATGACCCCGCAGGAGCGCCGCCGGCCGGATATTTTAAACGCGAGCCGCAGGAAGCGCATCGCGTGCGGCAGCGGCACCTCTATCCAAGAGGTAAACCGCCTGCTCAACCAGTATGAGGCCTCCCGCAAGATGATGAAGCAGCTCACGAACATGGGCAAGGGCGGCAAATTTAGAAAGGGAAAGAAGCGTTTCCCGTTCGGCTTCTGAGCCGCAGCAAAAAAATGCGAACAACGGTTTTCCGTTTTCGATAGAACAAACCAACAATTGTATTTTTCAGGAGGAACAACAACTATGCTTAAGATCAGGCTTCGCAGGATGGGCGCCAAAAAGGCTCCGTTTTACCGCATTGTGGTCGCGGATTCCCGCGCTCCGCGCGATGGCGCTTTTGTGGAAGAGATCGGCTATTACAACCCGCTGACCGACCCCGCCGAGATCAAGGTCGATAACGAGAAGGCGCAGCAGTGGATCAAGAACGGCGCGCAGCCCACCGATACCGTCCGCGGCCTGCTCAAGAAGTCCGGGGCGATCCAGTGACAAATTCGGAAGAAGATTCGGCAAGGAGGCAAACCATGGGAGAACTGGTCAAATACATCGCAATCAATCTCGTGGATAAGCCCGAAGAAGTGAAGGTCGTTGAAAAACAGGGCGACCATGCCACGATCATCGAACTGACCGTGGCGCCCGACGACATGGGCAAGGTCATCGGCAAGCAGGGGCGCATCGCAAAGGCGATCCGCACCGTTGTAAAGGCCGCCTCCATCCGCGAGAACAAGAAATACATCGTAGAGATCGTCTGATGGAATACCTGCGCGTAGGCCTGATTGTGCGCCCGCACGGTGTGCACGGCGCGGTAAAGCTTCTGCCGCTTTCAGATGACCCCGGCCGCTATGCTTCGCTCAAGGAAGCGTATCTTGAGCGGAGTGGGTGTTACGAGCCTGTTGCGGTTTCCGATGTTGGCGTGCGGGAAGATGCGGTGTATGCATCCATCTCTGGCGTCACAACGCGGGAGGATGCGGAAAAGCTGCGCAATGTCTACCTTTGCGTGGATCGCGCGCATGCGGCGAAGCTGCCGCCGGGCCGCTATTTTGTGGTGGACCTGATCGGCTGCCGGGTATGCGGCACAGATGGCGCGGAGTATGGCGTGCTCACGGAGGTGCTTGAAACCGGCGCAAACGATGTGTATGTCATCAAGGGCACGCGGACGCTGCTGATCCCGGCGCTGAAAAAACTTTTGGCCGATGTGGATGTTGCCAACAAGCGCATCGTGCTCCATGCGGACGTATTGCAGGAGGTTGGCCTGTTTGAAGATTGATGTGCTGACGCTCTTCCCCGAGATGTTTTCCGGCGTGCTTGGCGCGAGCATGCTCGGCCGCGCACAGGAGCGGGGCATTTTGGAATTCGGCCTGCACAACATCCGGGCGTATTCCCAAAGCAAGCATAAGAACACGGACGATTATCCCTTCGGCGGCGGCGCGGGCATGGTCATGATGCCGCAACCCATCTTTTCCTGCCTGGACGCGGTGGACCCGCAGCATGAGGCGCTGCGCATCGTGCTTGCGCCGCGCGGCGAGACGCTTACCACGGCTGTGGCGCGTGACCTTGCGCGGCAGGAGCATCTGCTTCTGCTCTGCGGGCATTATGAGGGCATCGACGAGCGGGCGATGGCGCAGATGGATCGTGAGGTTTCCATCGGGGATTACGTGCTCACCGGCGGAGAACTCCCTGCGATGGTTCTGATTGACTGTGTTTCCCGCTTTATTCCGGGCGTGCTCGGCAGCAGCGAATCGGCGGAGGATGAATCCTTCAGCGCAGGGCTGCTGGAATATCCGCAGTACACCCGTCCCGCGGAATACCAAGGTATGGCTGTACCGGAAGTGCTCTTGAGCGGCAACCACGCGCACATTGCGCGCTGGCGAAGGCAGGAAGCGTTCCGCCTCACCTTAAAGCGGAGGCCGGAGATGATGGAATCTCTGGATGAAAGCGGGTTGGACAAGCATGACAGGCGCTTTCTTGCGGAGCTGAAAAACCAAGAAAATTAGGCGAAAAACGCCTTGCAAACACGAAACGAACATGGTATAATGGCGTTCGGAAAACGGGCGGTCCAATGTGGGAGCCATCCTTCAAGAACGTCTATGAGGAAGGAGAAAGCTAAAAATGGCTGACATCATCAGGGAACTTGAAAAAGAACAGTTGCGCACCGATCTTCCCAAGCTGGAAGTTGGTGATACCGTCCGCGTATACGTTAAGGTTATCGAGGGTACGCGCGAGAGGCTTCAGAATTTTGAAGGCATAGTCATCAAGATTCAGGGCGGCGGAATCCGCAAAACCTTCACCGTCCGCAGGATGTCCTACGGCGTTGGCGTTGAGCGCACGTTCCCCTACAACAGCCCCCGCATCGGCCGCATCGAAGTCGTTCGTCACGGTGAAGTGCGCCGTGCGAAGCTGTACTATCTGCGCAACCGCGTCGGCAAAGCTGCGAAGGTTGTTGAGCGTATCGTGGAAAAATAACAAACCGAACAAACGCAAGCGCTGCTCAATTGGGCAGCGCTTGTTTGTTATTCTTTCCGCAGCGCCGCGCGCTGCGCCATAATACCCGGCCGGCGTGCGGCAAGGTCTGTGCCGGAAAGCTCCAGCACGAGGTATTCCGGGGCAACACGGGAAACGAGTTCCTGCACACCGGGAGAGAGAAGGGGACAATGCGGGTCGATACGCGTCACCCAATCATAGGCCTCTGCGAAGCGGCCGGGAAAATCCGCCGCAAGCGTGAGGGGCGAGGCCAGCATTTTCTGCACAATGCGCCCCGTTGCCGCGCCGTGCAGGTGCATGCCGCGAATACGCGGGCAAAGGCCGCCATGCGCATCCAGCACAGCATGCGCAAAGGCGAGGCATGCGGCTTCATCCGAAAGGGTGGGGTTTGCATTGAACAGATGGCCGGTATCCAGCAGGATGCCGGTTTTATCGTACTGCACAGCGGCGAGAAGGCGGGCGGTCATGGCGGGGGAGGTCATCGAAAAACCCGGCCACCAAAGGTTTTCAAGCAGCAATTCAAACGAATATTCACTTCCTTTGAACAACAGGTTCAAAAGTTCTGCGGAAGCGTCGATTACGGTTTCATCCGAATGCAGCCGGCGATAGGTCAGAGTTTCCTCCGGCGAAACGTCGGAAACATGGAATACGACATACCGTGCGCCCATTGACTTTGCATAGTCCAATTCGGCACGGAATTGTGCAAGCAGGCCTTCCGGCCCGGCGCAGCCGTAGTATGCTTCCCAGGCAGCGCGGGAACCGAATTTTCGCAGCAAAGCCTTGGTGTCGCCGCGCCAGAAATCCACCCAATCCGCCCAAAAAACCAGATGCACGCCGGGAACAAGCCCGGGTACAAGGGCGGGAGCGTGCATGCCGCAGCGGATGGCTTCAAAGCCGTCAAGCCCGCATGCGGAGAGGTACGCACGGAGGCTTTCCTCCGTTTCGGCGGAAAGCAGTTCGGCGTTATCAACGATGTTTGTGAGCGTAAGCATACGCTAATTATTGCACTGTAGGTTTGTCAAACATGTTGGACGGTATAGCAACGAAGGAAAAGGTTGGGCGAGCAATACTGTAAAGGGCGCATAGGACGGTTATTGGAGGCTCTTCGATGCACAGCGAGCTGAGCATCGAAGTCGGCAAGCGAGTAGAAACGATGGGAGTCGTAGAAGCGACGCTGATCCTCACGGTGGCTGCGCTCTACCTTGCCATTGTGA
>DCKB01000006.1 GCA_002320595.1 Christensenella sp. UBA1685 | reverse complement strand
TGCTCCACACAAAATTGCCACAATACAGTGACCTGCCTCGTGCAAAACAATATATAACAAGATAGATAACAAAGCTGACAGTACAAAGGAAAAGAATATCTTTCTCTTTTGCATCAAGGCTCGCCTCCTCCTGAATTCCGATTTGTCAACAGGTGCTGAGTTCGGAGTATAAAACCGTAGCATCGCCGTCAACACTGTTAAGCTATAATCATCCAATATGATTATACCATGCAAAGCGCGAACTTTTCAATTCCTGTCTCCATACAAATGTGCAACTTTTCTATGAACGCCGCACTTTTTCGCCGCTTCGCTTGCCGCCCTGCGGCGTTCCTCGCTGTATGGGGCAGGCAGGAAAAAAGCGCAACCGCTTTTCGTCGATTGCGCTTTGCTGGGTGGGAATTGTTCTATGAACTTTTTGCAAAATCACTCCTGCTGGAAATGCCGCAAGAAAACCTCATTCGCCGCTTGCAGGGATTTGTGATACTCGCGGTAAGCGGGGCTAAGCCTCTGCATTGCGGGAATGAATACATCGTTATAGCCGCTCTCCCTTTGGAATTGCTTTAGATATTCTTGCAGTCGGTAGGCGGGAGATGCCTTATATTCCTCTGATTCCGTAACTGCTCGATATTGTTCGAGCAGTTCCTTGTTGTCGTGAATATACTTTTCCGGGTCTGCCATAGCTGCCGCAAGTGCAGCAGATGCGCTTTGCGTCACAGCAGCATCAGCATTTTCTCTAATCTCATCAAGATACTGCTGCACATCGCTGGGAACGGCTATTGAAATGCCATCCAAGTATCGGATGATCGTTTCAAACGCTTCCCTCTGCTCATCCGTTGTGATTGCTTCGCTCAAAAACGGAGCGAAGTGCAAGCATACGAATTTTCCATAGAAGCCCGGAAACTTATCAAGGATACGGTTCAATATGGATTGCTTGTTTTGAAGCGCCTCCACTTGTCCTTCAATATGCTCCCAATCGCCGCTTTCCACAAGTTGTTTTATCAATGCCTGCTTTGTTTGCAGCTCGGCGATTTCAAGTTCTTTCTTGTTGAGGACATCGTAAATTGCTGTACGGCTATCATTCTCAAGAATTGTACGAATCTCTGGAACGGAAAAGCCCAGTCCACGCAAAACTGCAATTCGCTTGAGCTTCAAAGCATCTGTCTCGGAGAACTGCCGATACCCGTTTTCTGTTATCCTTGGCTGGATTAGTCCCTGTTCTGTGTAATACTCAACTGCTTTTTTGGTCAGGTTACATTCTTTGCATACTTCATTTATGAGCATTGTACTCACCTCCACATATAGGATAAGCTATCCCCCAAGGTGACAGTCAATAGGTTTTTCAAAGAATTATAGCAGATTTTTATGAACGCTTCTACCTATATCGTTTACGCCGCACTTTTTCGCCGCCTCGCTTGCTGCCCTGCGGCGTTCCTCGCTGTATGGGGCAGGCAGTGAAAAAGCGCAACCGATTTTCGCCGATTGCGCTCTTGAGGAATAATGTTTTGTGATGGCGGTTATTCGTCCTGCTGCTTCTCCTTAATTTTTTGGTTCATCTTCCTTGCCTGCGCTTTGATGTATAGAAAAATGCAAAGCCAGATGATAGCGGCAGCACCCAAGGCAATCAGGAGCCGCAGTGCTGTCCCCACAAGGTCTGATGCCATCCATCCAGCAAAATACGCCGTCAGGAGATAGACAATCGTACCGATGGTCATGTGTATCAGCGTCCTAAGCCACAGAGCGAGCTTCTCGTTCTCATAGATCAGAGACGGAATATAGAAACCTACGGATATGAGGATGCAGCAGAGCGCGGTCAGCTGCCATTCTGCACCCGTTTTCTCCGCGAAAAAGGCATTTGCACCTCCCGCGAAAATCGGAGCAATGAATAGCATTGCAACGAAGACGAAGCAGCCCATGCCGACGCCGGAACAGAGTTTTTTCAATAGTTTCTTCACCACAGACACCTCCTTATAATCCTAAATACTGTTTGAAAGCGGGCAGATACTTCCGTGAGATGCACTCCTTGCAGCCGTTTTTCAAAACAAGAAGCATCAGTCCTCCCAATGTTGACTCAACATAGTCAAGGTAGTGCAGGTTTGCAAGCGTCCCTTTGGAGATTCTCATAAATCCTTTTCCAAGGATTTCTTCAAACTCGTACAGCCGCTTGCCGCTGTCATGCCGCTTCGTCTTGGTATATACGACCGTCTTTTCGTTTTCCACCCGCACCATGTAGATTTCATCGGGGCGAAGCACGATGATGCGCTCGTTTTCCATCACAGAGACCACACCAGAGTTTTTTGTTTCGAGCAGTGCCGCTGTGCGGCGGATTTCCGGAGTTATCTCACTCGCATAGATCACGGCATACGGCTCTTTGGCTTCGGGCAGCACCTTTATTTCGACTTTCATGAGTATCACCTCGTTTCTCTTGCCCTTGCAAGCATATTATAACGGAAGTGTTCGGCTTTGTCTTGACTTCATCGGTAAGTGGTCAATTTGGGCGGGTAAGATGCAATTTACAGCGGGCAAGTTTCAATGTGTTTATATTATACCAGCCGAGTAAGAAGCGTTCAATCTGTTGTGTAGCCCGCAGCTGCAACTTTTCCATGAACGCCGCTCTTTTTCGCCGCCTCGCTTGCCGCCCTGCGGCGCTCTGCGCTGTATGGGGCGGTCAGCCGAAAGGAGAACCGTCCCTTGCGGATTTCAAACTCCATGCAGCCCGTGTCCGGGTCTGCGTCGGTTTGGCGGCACTCGCCGGGGTGAGCTGCGGCATAGGCGGTCAGCCTGTTCTTGAGGTCAGTGTTGTGTGTGCGGATATAGATCAGCGGATCTTTCTCGTCAAACCATATATCGGTGGTTTTTTCCTGCTTGGTAAGCCCTGTTCTCATGCAAGCTCCTTTCTGCGCCTCTGTTACGCAATAGGGATGTTTTTCGGGTGTTTTCTCCGGCTCTTGACTTGGGGAAAACGGCGATTTTTCAATGGAAAACGCTCCGGCGATACATTCCTCGTCCGAAGCGTTCCCAGCGTCAAATATGCGTTTTTTCCGGCTCTTGACCGTCAATCATAAATCAGCTCACGCTTGATGATTTCCTCGGCTCGGCTGCGGATGGAGTTCATGGACTGCACCCATAGCATCTGGTCGGACGCTTTCAGGGTTTCGTCCACGCCCTCGGCTTCCGCCATCTGCTCAATGATAAGACTGCATCTTTCCGTTGCCTGCTCGTTCAGATCGGCAAGGTAGGTGTGCAGCTTGCAGGATAGGACAAGGGTCGAATACAGGGCGGGGCGAAACTGTCTCAAATACGCCCTGTGAAGATTGCCCCACCTGCCAATGGGACGGTGTTCCTCCGGCAGCTTCCAGTCCGGCACATAGTAATCGCCTACGAGAATGTAGTCGATGCCGTTTTCGTGGATTCTTGGCTTCAATTCTTTCATGCTGGTACTTCCTCCTGTCTTGCTTTCTTTTTGTGGTACTCATCTCTGCGCTTGGCAAGGGTGGCTTCATATCGCCGGATAGCTTCGGGGTCTCCGGCTTCCGCATCGGCTTTCATTTTCTGATAGCATCTGACGGTAGCTTCACTCTGATATTTCCGCTTCTCAGCCAGCTTCCTTGCGGCTTCTTCATCGGTCTTGGCAAGCTCCACAAGGGCTTCGTGTTCAGCCTTGCGCCGGGCAGTCCTTGTGCGGACATACTCCGCTTTCCGTTCTGCCATCATAGCGGCATATTCGGGGTCAGCCGCCATTCTCGCTTCCTCACGCTCCTTTTTGCGCTGTCTGGCTTCGGCTTCCTTGGCTTTCAGAGCTTCCCACTCCTTAGAGACTTCCGGGTCGGTTTTCGCCGCGTCTTTCAGTTCCTTGCGTGTCAGTTTCTTTTTGCGGTTGGCTCTTTCTATCCGCTTACGCTCATTTTCCAGCATTTTCTCCTGCTTGATGCGCTCCTTTTCCTCTAACCGGCTGATATATTCCGGGTCGGCTTCTCTGGCTTCCTGCAACTTCTGACGGTGTTTCCGGTTTCGCTCACGCTGGATTGCAAGATGTTCCTCGTATTTTGCAACCGCTTCGGGGTCTCCGGCTTCCGCAGCCGCCCGCAGAGCGTCCAGCTTCTGCTTTCTGCGCTCTGTCGATCGCTTGCCCTTTTCCTGCTTCTTCCGCAGCTGCTCGGCTTCGATGGCTGCAATGCGTTCTTCCTCGGAAACAGCTTCAACAGGCGGGTAGTAGTTGCCGATGAAATTGAAATGAATATCAATGTTCTGCTGGCGGTAGATGGTTCGACCGCCTGTGGCTTCGTGAACCTCAATCCTGTCAATGAACGCATAGAGCATGGCGTCGGTCAGATCCTCGCAGTCCCGGTATTTCTTGACCAGAGCGATGAAGCGGGATGCGTCCACCTGCTTGATCTCGTCCTGCTGAACCAGACTTTCCAGCTCTGCAACACGCTTTTCCAACACAAGCTGTTCTTCATCGTACTGCTGAATCATGCGCTGTGCCTGTCGCTCCGGCAGTAAGCCGTTCACGGAGCTTTCATACAGCATATTGATTTTTTCATCTAAATCGGCTATCCGCTTCTTCGCTTCGGCAAGCTCTTGCTGTCCGTTGTCCGCTGCTCTTGCCTGATGCTCATTCCAAACGGCTTTGAGCTGGTCAATGAACTCGGCTTCGTTTTCAAGGACATATTTGCTCACCGCCTGAATTGCCTGCAAAATCGCCGCTTCCAGAACCGATGTTTTCACATAGTGAGAGACGCAATCGTTTGTGGCGCTTCGGTAGTTGCCGCATTGAAAAGCGGAATCAGAATCATAGCGTTTGCCGCTGTGCTTGGTTTCGGGGCTGATATAGCCCATCCTTGCCCCGCAGTCGGCGCAGTACACCAACCCGGACAGGCGGTGGGAATAGGTGCCGTTCGCCACTCTCGGCTTTTTCTTTGAGCGTATCTTTCTGGCAATATCCCATGTGTCCTGGTCGATGATGGCTTCATGCGTATCGGGGAAAATCATCAGCTCGTCCGGCATTGCGGCTCTGCGCTGCTTGGTCTTGAAGTTCTCGCAGATGGATTTGCCCAACACGGTATGACCGAGGTATTCCTGCCTGTCGAGAATATAGCCGATGGTGGTGGCGTTCCAGCGGTAAGGGTCTGCAATCTCCTTGTGACGGCAGTTCTTCGGCTGATTCATGGCAGCGTAGGCAGACGGTATCAGCACCTTTTCCTTGGTCAGAATCTCTGTAATGCCTGTTGTGGTAACGCCCTGACATACCAGCCGGAAGATTTTCCTGACAACCTCTGCGGCAGGCTCGTCCACGATAAGGGTCTGCTTATCGCCCGGTTCTCTCTTATAGCCATAGGGGATTGAGCCGCTGCATCTCAGCCCGTCCTTCATTCTGGACTTGAACACCGCCTTGATTTTGTTGCTGGTGTCCTTTGCGTACCACTCGTTCATGATGTTCAAAAACGGAGTGAAGTCATTGTCCTGCGGGGTGGCGCTGTCCACATTGTTGTTGATAGCTATGAAACGAACGCCCTTCTTCGGGAAAAGAATCTCCGTGTAATAGCCGACTTGCAGGTAATTTCTGCCAAAACGACTAAGGTCTTTTACAATCAGGACTTCCACATGACCTGCTTCGATTTCTTCCAGCAGGGCGGCAAAGCCGGGACGGTTGAAATTCGTACCCGAATAACCGTCGTCATAAAAATGGCGAATGTTTCTCAGCCCTTTCTGACGGGCATATTCTTCGAGGTATTTTTTCTGGTTCTGGATGGAGTTTGATTCCCCGGCCTGTTCATCGTCCCTTGACAGGCGCTCATACAGGGCTGTGATTTTGATTTCTTCTTTCTTAGCCACGGTTTTGACCTCCCTTCTTCAAGAAATCTTCGTTTGTGAAACGCTCCTTTTTTCTATCCTCTTATAGTGTAACCGTTGGGGTCAGTCACCACAAAGCTGACGGGATAGGTTTCCGAAGCACACTGCATGAGATTGGGTTTCAGCCAAAATCGAGTTTTACCGCTGCCGGAGCCGCCAATGATAAGCACATTTTTATTCCGCGCCGTCTTTGGGTCTTTGGGGCGGTTGTTCATGGTAAGCCGCTCCGTTTGGGTCAGGATGATGTTGTTTTCAAAGGCGGGATCGATGTAGGGCTGAATATCCGTAGAAGTTCCCCAGCGGGCACTGCCGTACTCCATGTTCTTTCGGTACTTCTTGGCGTTCTTGCCCTTGAGATATACCACCAAACGAAGAAAGCCGCCAACAGTGGCTCCAATGCAGATGTCGGCAAGGTGAAAGCTGGGCAATGGATTGGTAAAGGCAGCCGATAATCCATCTACGATATGCAGCAGCTTTTCAGAAGCGTTGCTTCCCGACGCAAGCCGCCATCCTTCGCCTAAGTTTGTGGCAAACAAGCTGATCACCGCATACGGAATGTTGGGGATGAGGTACTTTTTCAGGTTCATCGCTCCAACTCCTTTTTGCGGGTCTTGGCGATGACGGTATCCTTCAGCATCTCCTTAAACCTGGCAAGGGTTTGCAGCACCGATGGACGCTGTTCCCGCTTCACAGTTTTTGCGGCGAACTCAGTAAAAGCGGCGGTTAGTGCATCTGCATCTCTCGCTTTGAAGAACACCAGCCATTTGGGAGGGGATACGCTGCTGTCCTTCTTTACGGCGTAGTCCACACCGTACTTCCTTGCAACACGCTCAAAGGATTTAATGTTGACGTCCGTCACTTCGATGTTGCTGACACCTTGGTTCTGCCCTACAAGCTCCTTTACGGTCTGCTTGCCATGGGGTATCTTCTCAGGTGCATCTCGGCTCTTTTGCCATTCCGCCAGTAGCTTTGCGATTGCGCTTCTCAAAACGCGGGCGCTAAGCTTGGTGACGCTGATGGCAAGAGTCACAGATCTGTTTTCAACTTCTTCCTGCAAGATGGTTTCCTCCTTTCGCAGATGTAGTAAATGTTAATCTCCATACATATCGTGATTGACCTGTGCTTTGTAGTAACTGCCCATGGTGTTGGGCGCGTTGAACAGAGTGGCAAGCAGGTACTTCTTGATGTTTCGCACTTCCGTAGTGTTCTTGTCCAAACACTCAAACACATACTGGATGTGCAGGCTGTTGATTCTGAGCAGCTTGAACTTTACCGTGGAAGCAGGATAGGTATCTCCGGCAATGCAGAAGGTAGCTTTCTTGGAAGCGAGGGTTTCTGCCATCAGCTCCACGATTTCATCCAACCGCTCATGGTCATATGGAAAGTTATCTTTCATGATGTCATATTCGATGTTCCCTTTGACGATCTCTCTGTAAACATCCATTCCATCCGTTCCCATCTGATCCGTTACGGGATTGATAGGATAGGAATTGATTGGATAAGGATTTGCTGAGAGCGTATTTGATTCATCTTTATTTGTTCTATAAGTATTTAATTGTGCGGGGTTTTCCCGTTCAGGTTTTCCCAAGACAGGATCATCCAAGACAGGGTTTGCCTGAACTGGATTTTCCCGTTCAGGTTTTTCCCGTTTAGGTTCTTGCGGCTGCTCCAGTATCGTGTATTCTATGGCTCCAAGCTGTCCATTGGAATTGCGGATGCGCTCACGCACGACGTATCCATGATCCTCCAGTTCACGCACTCCAGCGCAGATACTGTCAACGCCGTCTTTACAGATACGGGCAAGACCTTTTGTGGTATAGTCCCATTCCTCAGGCAAGGAAAGCATGAGGGAAAGCAGCCCCTTTGCTTTCAGGGAAAGCTCCGTATTTCTGAGATGATGATTTGCCATGACCGTATAATCCCGTGTCTTTTCCACTCGGAATACTGCCATTTCGGTTTCCTCCATTTCCAGGCATACAAAAAGACGCTCCGCATGGAACGCCTTTTTAATGCGTAGTCTTTTTTATACTTGTTAATCAGAATAAAGTAGTTTAACTCGATTTTACACTGTCATAAAACCAGTTTTCATGAGAATCGGGGTTTCTTCATCCGTCTTGTATATCATAATGGAATGTCCTTCGTTTTTTAACAACTCACCAAACATTCCTTTTGTAGATAGTTCTACATGATTTGTTCCTACTACACAAGCAATATTGCTATATCCGTTAGCAACAGCGTCTTGGATGCAAGAAAAGAATATTTTGTCTCGTTCACTAGGTGCTATCATCCTATTGGATGAGTGTCTCACGCAGTACGAAATATCCGATAAATTAAATACTCCATTATTCTTACGTACAGCACCCGTTATTATAGATAAACGATCCTTTGCATATTTCTCAATTATTTCATCTTCAACAGTTCTATTCTCATCAAGCCAAATGATAGGAATCTCTGGATATAAAGCTCGATGGGCATCTGCTTCAAACGCAAGAGAGGATTGAAGTGTTTGTAGTTCCCTATCAGTAATAGCGGGATATTCTTGGGCTAAAAGTTTTCCAAATGTATCCCTCTGTAAAATAATCCTGTGGGCATAATCTGATCTCCATTCGACAGCAATACAGTCTGGGATGAAACGATTTTCTTGTGCAAGCCTTAACGCATTCTGCGTCTTCTCAGCTCCAAATGGATCGTTGTGGCATACTCCTATTAAAAACAGATTAGCCATTATGAATCCTCCGACATTTTATTGTAATTCCTACGTTTATTTTAGCAAGTTTAATGCAACAATTCGAGTGTTGGGTAAAGTGTTAGTAATCATTCATGAGATATTCTGCATCTAAGGCCACCAATGTTCATTATATCTTGCACACTTTCTTGTGCAATGGTTATCGTTCCTGTTCCTGTTGCCTTTTTCGTTGCCATTGTTCCAACAGCTTGATAATGGTTTCTTCCATCTTCTTGGGCGTATAGGACTTGGGGAAATACTTGGACAGTGTGGTTGTGGTGAGAGTAATACGATCAACTTCTTTCTTCTCTTCGGATAAAATGGCAAGCATCACATCCTCGGACAACTTTCCCTGTTGGCTGAACTTCTTGAGCCGCTGTGCCTGAGAAAGGGAAGGGGTTGCTTCTTGTGCTGCCATTGCGTCCAGTAACATGGTCTGTTCAGAGAGGGTAAGATACGAAAGCTCCACCGCAGGGTTAAAAGCCATCTTTTGTTCCGCAACACCGTCCACCATATCCAGTATGGGTGGAATCAGCTCTGTTAAGCGGATGTAGCGGAAAACTTGATTCTTACTTTCACCAACTTGATCAGCTAATATCTCGCTGGATTTACGCCCAGCAAACTTGTTCCCAACTTGGGAACAAGTTAAATCGGTTCTCGCACCTTGCCTATTCATCGCTTCCAATTTCATTTTATAAGCATAAGCTCGTTCACTTGGCAAAATATTTTCCCGCTGTAAGTTAGCGTCCACCATGGCAATAATGGCTTCATCATCGGTCATATCACGGACGATAACCGGCATAGTTTCCATCCCCGCAAGGATGCAGGCTTCTAACCGGCGATTGCCGGAGATTACTTCATATCCGCTGCCATCCGGGAGCGGTCGTGCAAGTCCGGGAGATAACACGCCGTACTCCTTGATACTGTCTGCCATATCCTGCAAGACGTGGTCGTGACGCACCTGAAAGGGGTGGTCGTGAAAGTGTTGAAGCTTGCTCAGAGGGATTTCCATGACCCGCTCTCGTTGATCTTCCTGCCTTGCGTCCTCTGTGGTGAAGAGGTCATCGTAAGAGGTCAGACTTAGCTTTTTGCCGCTGCTTTTCAATCTTCAGTACCTCCTTAGTCAGTTCTCGGTATGCTTCTGCGACTTTACCCTTGGGATCATGGGAATAGATGCTTTTGCCCTCGGCGCTGATTTCAGCGGCACGGACGGAATGAGGGATGTCCGTAGCGAAGACTTTAATTTTGCTGCCGTAGGTATCACGCAGTAATGTGCTGATTTCCTTTGCATAGTTGGTACGGCTGTCTACCATGGTGAGAAGAATGCCGCTGATTTTCAGTTTAGGATTGATTTGCCGTCGTACCTTGTTGATGGTCTGCAAAAGTTGTTCCAAGCCCTTAGCGGAAAGGTATTGCGCCTGTACGGGGATAATCACGCTGTCCGCAGCGGCAAGAGCGTTGATGGTCAGCATACCAAGGGAGGGCATACAGTCGATGAGCACATAGTCATACTGGCGTTTCATGCTATCCAGGTATTGTTTGAGTATCTTTTCTCTGTTCATGGCGTTGACGAGGGATACTTCCATGCCGGACAAACTGATATTGGCAGGCATGATGGTAACACCTTCTTCATGAGGGAGAAGCCCTTCATTTGGGGCAATTGTGTTTTCGACCATCACCTTTTCCATGATATCGGAAAGGGTGATGAGCAGCTGGTCAGGGCGGTCATAGCCCAGACTGATGGTGAGTGAACCCTGCGGGTCGCTGTCGATGAGCAGCACTTGCTTTCCTTCCTGCGCTAAGCCAATGCCGAGATTGGTGCAAGTGGTGGTTTTGCCAACGCCGCCTTTCTGGTTGGCGATGGCGATAATGTGGGACATGGTGTTTCTCCTTTCAATGTTGTAAAAATGAAAAGTCGCCTTTATGAAAGCGGTTCAATTGAGCTATTATTGTCAGTCTGCCAACCCTCGAAGAATGCAATCACAAGTTTTCCAAAGGGTTCGAAGCAAAGATGCAGGCATTTCTCCAGCCAAAGATCGTCTGCATCATAAGTCCAAAGTATATATCCTAATAACAAAAACGGCGGTGATCCATCGATCGTCGCCGTTCTATTGTTCCGATATTTGTCAAATGTTGGTTGATATTGTTCCGATGAAGATGTAAACTTCAATTAGTAAAATGATAGATATTCAGAAAGGGGCCTTTCCATGAAGTTGTCAAGCTTTTCTGTTATCAACTATAGAAGTATCACTAATGCACGCAAAATCCAAACCAACAACATGACGGTTCTGGTCGGAAAAAACAACGAAGGAAAGTCTAATATTTTACGTGCCCTCACCTTGGCTATGGACATAATGAAGATGTACTCGTCTGATCCTCGTAGTTTGAGACTTTCCGCAAATTACTTAAGAAACCGCATGCGATATGATTGGGAGCGAGATTATCCCTTGTCTCTGCAAGAACGGAATCCGAATGGTTTTTCTTCTATCGAGCTTGATTTTGAGTTGAATGCTGCCGATATTTCTGCTATTCGCAATCTTACGAGTATAAGACTTTCTGGACATATTCCGGTACGAGTCTCAATTAACCATTCAATGGTTAAGATTGATATTCCTAAGAGAGGAACTCCCGCTTTTGCCAATACAGAAAACAAGCTCAAAATTATTGAGTATGTTTGCTTTAAGATTGATTTTAATTTTATTCCCGCTGTGCGTACCGAACATGATGCTTTGCGAGTTGTTGATTCGCTTATTGAAAAACAACTTTCATCTTTAGAGTCTAACCCAGAATATGTAGAAGCACTACATACAATGGAGCGTTTGCAGCAAAGTGTTTTGGACGGCATCTCTGCTCAACTAATTGCCCCACTTCAAGAGTTTTTGCCCTCTGTTAGAGATGTCCAAATCACATTACAAAAAGATCAACGACGAGCACCTGTACGTCGAAGCACAAATGTTATCATCAATGATGGAACCCCAACACCACTGCAGCAAAAAGGCGATGGAATTAAAAGTCTGACAGCGTTAGCTATGCTAAATATTCCAACCTCCCGTGATCGTGTATCTGTAATCGCAATAGAAGAACCTGAGTCTCACCTCCACCCTGAAAGCGCACGGCAACTATATGAAACAATCAATACACTTTCGGTTAATCACCAAGTTGTTCTCACAACTCATAGTCCACTTTTTGTTAACCGTTCAAATTTGAAAGAAAACATCATAGTGGATTCTGGTAAGGCAACACCTGTAAAAAAGATTAAAGAGATTCGAGATGTACTTGGTACAAAAGTCTCCGATAATCTAATCAATGCTGAAAATGTCCTTGTCGTAGAAGGTGAAGATGACAAAATCGTATTAGAGAAGTTACTCCCACAGATGAGTGAAAGCATCAAGAAGGCAATTCAAAATGGAACTCTGATTATTGATGATATGGGTGGTGCTGGTAATTTACCATACAAGCTCTCCTTCTATCGGAATCTGCAATGTAAGTACCATGCACTGTTGGATAATGATGATGCAGGTAGAAGGGCAGGCCAGGATGCAGAAGCTCAAGGCTTGCTAAATACCCGTAATACTACATATACGATATGCAATGGTTCACCTAATGCAGAGTTTGAAGATTGTCTCGAGAAATCGGCATATGCTGAAGCTGTCCTTTCAGAGTTCGGAGTAAACTTGAATGTCACTGAGTTTAGGGGCAGCAAGAAGTGGTCAGACAGAGTTGCAGACTGTTTTAGATCTCAAGGGAAACAATGGAATGATACAACGGAGAAACGGGTGAAGCTTTGTGTGGCAGAAGCTGTTCCTTCAGATCCAGCGGCCGCCTTAAATCCGCATAAGCGTTCTTCCATTGATGCACTTATATCTGCTTTAAATTCTATGGTTAACTGATGAGTGGCCGCTTAACTAAATAATTCAAAACACCGATGCCCGAAAAGCCACGTATTTCAAAGCTTCCTCCGGGCATCGTTTACATTATTGGCGGCGCGATACAGTAAACATGGAGAAAGATTAAGGTATGAGCCTTTTAAACATGATAAACAGTTTGCAAAAGAAATCCCCTTGATACGAGCTGTTGCAGAAGAAATAATTATCAATTCTGCAGAACGTATTAATTACAATTCTGTTAATGCAACACAACCTACATAACAATAAGTTGTTCTGTGAAATTAAGCGCTATTCCCACCCGTTTCGTGGGACATCCACTTATTCGACCAAGAGCTTAGTTGAAGAAGTTGTTCCTCTGCGAAGCATTGCACTGAACGTGTATCGTTCACTATTCTGTTGCACTATTTGCTCCCTATCGGGTACAATTTATTGTCGAACCACTTGATGCTATACCCGTTAGGGTGTATAATGCGGTTATGAATACGATTGCTACATTTATCAAACAAAAGAGAAAAGAGCTGGGCCTTACCCAGGAAGAATTTGCGATCCGCTCCGGGCTGGGGCTTCGCTTTATTCGCGAACTGGAACAAGGCAAAGAAACCGTTCGAATGGATAAGGTGAATCAGGCACTTGCCATGTTTGACATGAAAGTGGTGCCCGGAAGGATGGATGACTGATGGAAGCATACAGAACAGCGTACGTATATGTGCGCAACACTTTTGCCGGAACACTGAAGGAAACCGATGCGGGCTATTCCTTTCTCTATAATCCTGCTTATGTGGCGGATAAAACTGCAACCGCAGTCAGCCTCACGCTGCCCATGCAGGAAGGAGAATACACATCAAAAACACTCTTTGCATTTTTTGATGGCCTGATCCCCGAAGGTTGGCTGCTGGATATGGTGAGTCATAACTGGAAGATCGACCGCAAAGATCGTTTTGGCTTGCTTCTTGTGGCCTGCAAAGATCCGATCGGGAATGTTCAGATCAAGGAGGTGCGGGAATGAAGTATTGCTTGTGCTGCGGCAAACCATTGAAACCTTCTGCAACTGAATTGGAGCAAAAAAACAGCTGGCATGTTTCCTGCATCCGTGATTTTTTCGGTACTTCCAAGTTCCCGGATATCGATGTATCAGAAGAAGTTCTAAACCAGCTTGCCATTGAGAATACCAATAAGGGCTATACCGTGCCGGGCGTGCAAAAGAAGCTGTCTTTGCATCTCTCCCGGGAAGATAATCCGCGCTTGACGCTGGTTAATTATCCTACGGGCTACATTCTGAAACCTCAGACGGAAGAATACGCCGCACTGCCCGAGATGGAATATCTTGTCATGCAGATGGCCGAAGCAACCGGGATTAAGACGGTTCCTTATGCCTTAATGCGGCTTCCTTCCCAGAACAATGCCTTTGCGTATATCACAAAGCGCATTGACCGGATCGATCATCAAATGCTGGCTATGGAGGATTTCTGTCAGCTTGACGGCAGACTGACCGAGGACAAATACCGCGGTTCCTATGAGCGCTGCGGCAAAATCATTGCAAGGTATTCCTCCGCAAAGGGATTTGATACGACAGAGCTGTATCTTCGCGTGGTGTTTTCCTTTGCGGTAGGCAACTCCGACATGCACCTCAAGAATTTTTCCTTGATCGAGTCTGCGGAAGGGAGCCAAACGTATACCTTATCTGCGGCATATGATATGCTTTCTACCAATGTTGTCATCCCTGCCGATCAGGAGCAGTTGGCACTGACCTTGAACGGCAAGAAGCAGAACATCCGCAGGAAAGACTTTATGGTATTTGCTGACGCTTTGGGGATCCCGGAAAAGTCAGCCGAGAAAATGATCGCTAAGGTAGTAAAACTCAAGGATAAGTACATCGCCATGTGCCGCGCGTCCTATCTGCCAGAGGACATGCAAGAAGCCTTGGAAAAGCTGATGGAAGAAAGACTGGCTCTGCTGTCCGGTCTCCATTAAATCTGTCATAACGGAATCAAAAAAAAGCACATCCGCCGATGTGCTTTTTTGATTGGAAATAAGCTTGTCCCATCTGTTTTTTCATTAGGTTGTTCTTATGTGATTGCAGCATCTGCTGCAAGATCCTCCACAAGATCTGCAATCGGGTCTCCGGTGCACTGGATGTAGCTGGCCGTGAAGGGCACTCCGTTGGGATCGGCCGGATAAACTCCGTGATTGTGCATCGTATAGTACCCGAGCAGGCCCGCTGCTTCAATTTCTTCCAGGCTCGCTCCACGCATGCACTGGTAAATCATCGTGCCAATCATCTCCCAATGTGCTAACTCTTCCGTACCGATATCGTTGCATGTAGCGCGTACACGATTATCAGGCATCGAGAAGCGCTGTGTCAAGTAACGCATGGAAGCGGCAAGCTCCGAATCCGGGCCGCCATACTGTGCCATAAGTGCTTTTGCCATGCGGGGATCGGGGGCTGTGATGTTAACGGGGTATTCAAGTTTTTTCTGATAGATCCACATAGGTGTTCCTCCTTATTCCCAAGGCCATTTCGAGCAAACGTAGCAGCCGGTTTCCGTGGGCGAATGCCCGAAATTCTGCAGCGGGCCGTATTGCTCCTCATATTGGGTGATGAGTTGCTGCAGCATTTTGCTATAGCACAGATAATCGGCGCGCGCCGCTTCGTCCTTCGGGTGTGTGTCAAGATACAGATTCAGCTCAACGCATACGAACTGGTATTCGCTGATTTGGTTCAACAAAGCACATTGCGTTGTTTCCATGTTCATTCCCTCCTCCGTCCTTAAAGCACCAGCTCGGGGAACATCGTTCCCTGTTCCAGCGCTTCACCCGGGCAGAATCCTTCCCCGTACTGCTGGATGGGGAAGTTGATTTGCGCAAGCTGCTGGCCGCCGAGCAGGATATTCGGCCCGCATACTTCGCTGGTGCATACGGTTCCTGCGGCAACCGTATCATATGTCGTTCTTTTGCCCGCCACCATGCTCGCGCATGTTGTGCAAGAGGCGTTGAGATTTCTATACACTGCGATTCCTCCTAAACATGTAAGGTGTGCATGGCGCGTTCCATGCCATACTCATTCATATGCTGTTTCCCAATGTGCTGTTACAGGTATGTATAGGAAGAAACCGCAGCCTGTTTTATGCTGCGGCAAAGCGGCCGGCATCCGCCGGAATGCGCAAATAGATGATGCTGTGTGCAATTTCCTGCTTTGAGTTTTACAGTCTTGCTTTGATAAAATACTCTGCCGGCATGCCCCGGTTCCAGCGCAGGCGCCTTGCAGGCGCCATCATCATACTCCTTCGTTTTCGGGCAAACCCAAAATAAAATCAGCGCTCACACGATAAAACTTGCAAAGTGTGACGATATGGCGCACGGGCATTTCGTTAACGCCGTTCTCATAGCGCGAATAAACCTGCTGTGTAGTGCCGAGGAGGTTTGCAACATCGCTCTGTGTCAGGTCATGATCTTCCCGCAGGCTGCGGAGGATCTCATAGTACGGTTTGATTCGTGCCACCACCAATTGTGTTTTTATGTTATATTGTTATTTTACCCACACCAGATTAGATGTATTGACTTTACACCTAAAATAGTGTATCCTTTTAAGCGTCCTTTTTCTCCGTGCAGATGGAGTGGGCTGGCAAGCGCGCCCTATGCAGAGCGGCTGCTCTCCACTGCGTCTATGCAGGAAACGTGGACTATGATATACTATACTATACATAAGCGGCTCTGCCGCACAAAGGCACAAAGGAAGGAGTTATATCTCATGCTTCATATAAACGGATTAACCAAACGCTATGGCAAACTGCTTGCCAACGATCACTTAAGCTTCGACGTTCTTCCGGGGCGCATCACCATCCTGCTCGGCCCCAACGGGGCGGGCAAATCGACCGCAATCAAGGCAATCGCCGGCCTTTCCCGTTTTGAAGGAGAAATTACCATTGACGGCCACGACAATAAATCGCTTGAAGCAAAGCGTGCTCTTGGCTATATTCCTGAAACCCCTTCGGTTTATGAGTTTTTGACCATCAATGAGCATATGGAATTCATCGCCCGGGCATATGGCCTTACCGGCGGCTGGCGCCAACGTGCGGATGCGCTGCTTACCCGGTTTGAGCTTGACGATAAGCGCACCAAACTTGGCAAGGAACTTTCCAAGGGCATGCAGCAGAAGGTCAGTATTTGCTGCGCGCTTTTGACCGAGCCAACGCTTCTTCTTGTAGACGAGCCCATGGTTGGGCTCGATCCGCACGCCATCAAAGAGCTCAAAGCCGTGTTCCGCGAGGAGCGCGACCGTGGCTGCGCCGTGCTGATCTCTACCCATATGCTTGACAGCGTGTCCGAGCTTTGGGACGATCTGCGTATCCTCATGAACGGTAAAATCGCCGCAGCGCGCACGCGCGCAGAAGTGGATGCAAGCGGCGAGTCGCTTGAGGAGCTTTTCTTTGACATCACGGAACGAAAGGAAGTCGGCGCACAATGAAAGCCCTACTCTACCTTCTCAGGAAAACCATCCAAAACGCATTGAGGGAATTGGTTAAAAAGCCCGTGACGCTGATCCCCTATCTCGTCATTGCCGGGTTGCTGATCTTCTCCGCCACGATGACTTCCGGAGAGCCCGCCGGAGAGGTGCGCAACCTCAACGCATATGCGGCAATCGTAAACGGTGTGTTCCTTTTGATTTTTTGCACCTCGCTTCTACAGGGGCTGAAGCAGGGGATGGCGCTCTTTTCCATGGCAGATGTAAACCTGCTCTTCACCGCGCCCGTAAACCCGCGCAAGATCCTGATTTACGGTGTTGTGCGGCAGGCCGGGATCCTTGTGCTGGCCTCGGTATGCATGCTCGCTCAGTACCCGAACCTGCGCATGAATTGCGGCCTTGGCGGCGAGGCAGTTGCAGGATTGATGATCGGTTATATCCTCGTCGGCGTATTCTGCCAGCTTTTCAGCGCGAACCTGTATGCACTGTGCGCAGCACGTCCTCAATGGCGCAAGCGTGTCGATGCCATGCTCAAGGGATTCATGGTTCTTTTGGCGATCGGCGTTGTGATTTTCGCCATGCGCGGGGGAGATTTTGTTTCCGCCCTTGTTCATTTTTTCGGCAGCGATGCCTGGAATTATGTTCCGGCGCTCGGCTTCGGACGGGCAATCGCCCTGCACTCAGCGGTTGGGCAATGGGGCGCTGCAATGGTTTATGTGCTGCTTTCCTTGCTTTGCTGCGGCGCGATGGTGCTTTGGCTCGTGCGCAGCGATGCGGATTATTATGAAGATGTGCTCTTTGCGGCAGAGCATGCTTATAATGTAAAGGCAGCTGCAAAAGAAGGCAAAGTCGTCAGCACCGGCCCCGTGAGCAAGCGCGTGAAACGAGAGTTGCCGCCCCTGCGCGGGCACGGCGCAAGTGCATTCTTTTACCGCGCCATGCGCGAGCAATCCCGCAAGAGCCTCTGGCTTTTCTCCCTTTCCACCATTGCCGCGCTCGCCGGCCCCCTGTTTGGGATGTTCATGCTCCGCGCGGAAGGCCCCGACCCCAATTGGCTCTGGTTCGTCCTGTTTTTCTCCGCCTATATGCTCGTGTTTCTTTCAATGACCAACAGTGTCCCACGTGAGTTGACACAGCACTATCTTTTTGTCGCGCCCGCCCGCCCGGTTGCAAAGCTGGCCGCAATTTGTGCGCCGCAGCTCATCAAGCATACGGCAGACACGGTTGTGTTTTTGCTTGCAACGGCGCTGCTTCTCCACCCGTCCGTCCCCGAGCTGCTGGGAGCTGGCCTTTTTTACCTTAGCCTTGGCGCGGTTTTCGCCTCCGGGATGTTGCTGATTGAGCGGCTGCTGGGGAAGTTGAAAAACAAGATGCTCATCGTCCTGCTGTATTTCACGATCTTGATCCTTCTCGTCGTTCCCGGCGCCGTCGCGGCAATTGCCATCAGCGGCGCGTTTTCGGTTCTTGCAGGCTGTCTGTTGGGTGCGCTTTGGAATGTTCTCGCCTCGCTGTTGATCCTGTTCTGCTGCCGCGGCTTGTTATCCGCCACCGCCTAAGCCTGTGCCCGCCGTCTCGTTCAGCCCCGTTTGCCGATAAACTGATTGCAATTCTGCCGATGATACTGTATAATTAATTTTGCATTTGCAGAGGTATCGAAGCGGTCATAACGGGGCTGACTCGAAATCAGTTTGTGGGAAACCACACGTGGGTTCGAATCCCACCCTCTGCGCCACGCCGGAGCAAGCGATATGCAAGCTTGCTCCGCTTTTTATTTAATGTTAATGGACCACATAGTTCCCCGCTCCTTCCATACGCGGTGCGCCGATTCGGTTACATCGCTTTTCCCAGATGACAAAATCGATGAAATTCGATAAAATATTCAGTAATCAATCGGAAAGGGGCGGGGGCAAGCAATGAATCGTGATGCTATCAAGCGTAATGCAATGTTGTTTTTGCTTGCCGCCTTTGTTTTTTCCGCTTTTTCCGCATGCGCTGCGCCGGTTTCCGACATAATTTCCTGCGATGCCGCTTCCCCCTATTTTCATGTCCTTACAGATGCGCTGCCCGAATATGAAATATCTCCCGGGTCAATCGGGTATCCCGCCGAGCGGTTCCGCGAAAGCGTTGCCGCAGAGCTGTTTGATTTTCAGGTGGAAGGCATGCTGCAAAGTAACCCAACCTACTATTGGTATCCGCATTATGCTGCCACGGTGGTAATCGCCGTTGACCGCAGCCTGACGCAGGCCCCCATATCAGGTTGGAACAGCCTGCGGGTTGCCGGTGAACCAATTATGTTCGTTGCGGAAGGCGGCGCTTTTTTCAGGCATTGTTTTGCTGCTGTAAGCTATGGGTTGGACGGCAATGCGTTTTCTCTCAATAACGCACTTCTTTTGTTTGAAGCTCTTGCGCAACAGGGGCTGCTGACGGAAGACAGCGCCGCGCCGATCCAGATATGCTTTGACTATCAGGCCGCAGCGCAAATTCAGGCGGGCAGAGCGCTTGAAGTCATCGTTCCTGCGGAAGGAACTTTAAGCTTTATGCGGGGCTTGCTGTCCCATCGGGAGCTGCCCCTGGCCGGGGATATGGAAGCGGCGCTCATAAAGCAGGGCTTTCGCCTTGCGGACGGCCGGTGTAGCAGCGGTCTTTACCCTGTGGATGCATCTTATCAAAGGGCTCATACGCTTGAAGACTACGGACAGTTGAACAGGGCAACCGAGGAAGTCGCGGCACGCTACCGCCGCGAGGTTTTGCATGAGAGGCTTTACACAACCACGGATGGCCGGGAGCATATCCTCGCCGCAATGGCAACGATCATAATCGTCATAGTCTGGGCGGGTTTCACGATAAGCAGGGCGTTGGGCAAAACGGTTCGCCGCACCGTGCTGATTGCGGCGCTGCTGATGGTTCTCTGGATATTGCTCCGCGCCATAAAGTGGCAATTCCCGGAGGCCAGCACGCTCAACCGATATTGCTGGTATTGTTATTACATCTTTCAGTTGGGCCTCCCTGTGGTTCTGCTGCGCATCACACTGGCCCTCGGCACATCCGGGGATGCGCCTTCGCCAATATGGTGGAAGGCTTGTTTTCTGGTTAATTTCGCCTTCTTGCTGCTGGTTCTTACCAACGATTTTCATATGCTGGTATTCAGGCTGGACCCTTCAGCCCCTGATTGGAGCAGCAATTACGGGTATGGCATCGGATATGTATTGTTGCTGGGCACCAACATCTGCTGCGTTCTTGCGGCCATCGTCCTGTTGCTGCTCAAGTGCCGAAAGAACCCACGGAAGTACGGTCTGCTCTTCCCCATCGGGTTTTGTGCCGCGCTCATTGCATATGGGCTTTTGTACGTGTTCCGCATCCCGTTTGCATGGAAGGGGGATTTTACTTTAACAGCTATAATCCTTGCCTTGCTGTTCCTGGAATCCTCTATGCAGACCGGCCTGATTCCGATGAACTCGAACTACCCCGCCCTATTCACCCACTCCGCGCTGAGCATGAGCATCGTATCGCCAACCGGCGCCCCCATGCTTTCCTCCGCGCCGGTTGCAGCATTGCCCGTTTTGGAGCATACGCCCGATTATTCCCTTCCATTCCGCATGTTGATTGGGCCGAACCTCCAGCTTTCCGGCATGCCCATTACAGGCGGGGCCGTCGTTTGGCAGGAGGACTTATCCAAGCTCCATGCCCTGCAGAACGGCCTGAAGTGCGTTGTGGAAAGCCTTGAACAAAGCAACCGGCTTCTCCTGCACGAGCATACTTTGCGCGAGCAGGCGGAGGCGCTGCGCGCGAGGCAGCACATTTACGACGATCTTGAAACGGCGATCCGGCGGGAGTTGACGCGCGCGGCCGCTATCCTGCAAAAGCTCCGCGGCAAAAGCCTGGATGATGCTTCCGCAACCATGCTTTGCCTTCTTCTGTGCTACTGTAAGCGGCGTTCCAACCTGCTGTTCCAACAGAAGCAGGCTGCTGCGTTTTCCATGCGGGAGCTTGCGGCATATCTTGACGAATTGGGGCAGTGCGTGGAACATTCGGGGCTTACCGTGGCCGTAAGGGCGATTCCATCCGCCGATTTGCCGCCCGATGCCGCCGCCCGCTTCTACGAATTCCTTTTTCAAGGCATCTGCCATGGGTTGGAACATAAATGGGCCGTGCTGATCTGTAACATTTCCGTTTTGCCGGAAAACCGCCTTGTCATGCGCCTGCTGTCGGAAGAACCCTTTGATGCCTTTGCGGAGCGGTTTGCATCCCCTTGGGATATGCGGTTCAGCCATGATGGGTTCCTGTATGAAGCGAGCCTGGCTCTGGGCAGAGAGGAGCTTCACCATGTCTGAATTCTTTTTCTTCCCCGCTTGCGCGCGCCTCCTCCTGCAGCTTGCAGCGCTAACCGGCCTCGTCCTGCAGCTTTGCGTTTGTGTAATGGTCTTTTACCGCGGCGCTTTCGGGGAGCACCGCTTTTACAACAAGCTGCTGGAAATTGCTGTTGCTCTGCAATTTGTGCTGGGGGAATGCCTGTTGGAGCTGGTTGAATTCAACGCCCCGGACGGGGTTGTGATTGCCGGCCCAAGGCTTTGCATCCTGCGTTATCTGCTGTTTGGATGTGTGTTTTTCTTTGGCATATTCTCCTTTGTCCCGCAGCGCGATCCTTGGGACATTGCGTGCATTCCCGCAGCCGCCGTCACGCTGCCGTTTCTGGAGCCCATCTCCGGCGCCGTTTTCCCTTTTCTGTTCATCGCATGGCTCGCCGCAGCGATCCTGCGCAGCGCGGCAAAGCTAGTTAGACTCAGCCGGGAACTGCGCCACGGCCTTTCCGGGCTCTCCGTTAAGGAAGCCGTGGATCAGCTTCCTGCAGGCATCCTGTTCGCACAGGATACCGGATATATCCTGCTCCTCAACCTGTCCATGCAAAGGCTGCTGAGCGCCCTTTCCCTTACCGCCGTGCGCGATGCAAGGGAAATTCTCCGCCTGCTGCAAAGCGGTTCCCTGCCGGATGGAATCGAAAGGCTGCCCATCAAAGAAGGGGTCACCATAAAATTGGCGGACGGCGCCGTGTGGCAATTCGCGCAGGGCGCCATCGCAATCAACGGAAAACACTATATGGAACTGTATGCGCTTGACATAACTTCGCACTGGAATCTCACAGCGCAGTTTGCAATGAAGAAAACCGCGCTGAATGCACATAAGCTGCACCTGTTGGAAATGCTTGGCAACATTGAGGAAATCCGTTACCAGAAAGAATTGCAGGAGCAGAAAACAAGGGTCCACGATGTGCTCGGGCAGCGCATTGCAATGCTGCAAAGGGCGCTGCGCGAAGAACATATGCCGGCAGTTGACCTGTTGATTTCAGACATTGATCGTTTGATGCAAGAGCTCCGCTCGGCAGAGACCGCCCCACCGGAGCATGTTTTCGCAGACCTTGCCGCAATATTCCGTGAGATCGGCGTAGATCTGTGCCTCGAAGGTTCCCTTCCAAAACGCATTGACATTGCTTGCTGCATGAATGCCGTCATACGTGAAAGCGTTACCAACGCCGTGCGCCACGGTTTTGCTTCCAAAGTGAAAGCACGCTGCGAAAAAACAGCGGAAGGTTGGAATCTTACCATAACCAATGACGGCAGAAAGCCAGAGCGGCTGATAGAAGGCGGCGGCATTGCTGGGATGCGCAAGCGGGTTGAAGCGCTGGGGGGAACGCTTTGCATCTCAATTGAGCCTCAGTTTACCGTCGCGGCATTCTTCAGGGAGGAACATGGGAATGATCAGGATTTTGATCGTAGATGATCACGCTTCGATACGGGATTCCTTTCGCAGCGCATTTGAACAATATGACGACCTCAAGGTTGTGGGCAGCGTTGCCGACGCTGCTTTCGCCCTGTTTTTTTGCCGGGACAAGCAGCCCGATCTGGTATTGATGGATATCTGTACAGCCGGTGGTACATCGGGCCTTGCAGCAACGGAAAAAATCAAGGAAGCATTTCCGGCGATCAAAGTGGTTGTCATGACCGGGTTTGACGAGGTCACCTATATGCCGAGGGCAAAAGCATGCGGTGCGGATGCCTTTGTGGAAAAAGGGCAAAGCATGACGTTTTTTATTCAGGTCATACGGGATGTAATGGATGGCAAGTCATATTTCCCGGAGCAGAAAACCATCCCCGTTCAGCCCGGGGAAGCGCCGCTGACAGAACGCGAACTGGAAACCCTGCGTTTGATTTGCGAGGGAGTAAGCCGCAAGGAGATTGCCGAACGAATGTGTATTTCCGAGAACACCCTGTACCGGCACATCCAGAGCGTCACAAAAAAAATGGGGTTTGAGCGAACCGGGGAACTGGTCGCGCATGTCATTCTGAATGGATGGATCAATCCGCGGTACTGAATGCAAGGCGGATCCGTTTCTGCAAAGGGCTCCGGCCCTTTTTTCTTTGGATCGCTAAAATGACAGCAAACTGTGATGCGGATGCTTTCCGTTTCATGTATTATTAAATCAGGATAAAGCCCCTGCCAAAGATCCTATATCGCTACAGAGGAGAATCAAAATGTCTGAGACCGTCGCGCTTATCATGAAACGCAAGATGCTTGCGCAGAGCCTTATGCGTCTCACCCGGGAAGAAAAGGACATTCAGATGTGCTTCCAGCCGGATTATGCGGATGCCGATGTTGTAATTCGCGGCTGCGGGGCGGGCTGCGCCCTGATTGAAGTTGCGGAAAGCGGCGAATACGATGTCGCCTATTGCCTCGCACTATGCGCCCGGCTGAAGAGGGAAACCCCCGCGTGTAAATTGCTCCTGCTGTGCCCGGAAAATGACAAAGAACGCATTGCCGAAGTCGTTGCAGCAAAAAGGGCGGGAAAAATAGACGATTTTATCTTCTATGATACAAGCCTAGAATACCTGATCTCCAAGCTGTGTTCGATGTAAGTTGAACTGCTTTCGATTATTCCAGATAAGTGAGGGAACCGTCATGGCAAAGAAATGGTTTTGTTTTGTAATTTGCAGCGTGCTCGTGCTGTTTTGCACTTCCTGTACCACTCCGGGGGAAACGCCGGATCAGCCTGTTGTCGTCACCATTTGGCACGTGTATGGCGCCCAGACCGATTCCCCACTGAACGACATGATAAGCACCTTTAACCAAACCGTAGGAAAAGAGCAGGGAATTCAGGTTGAGGTAACGCTGGTTTCCAACAACAAGAACATCCATGAAGCGATCCTGTCTTCCGCGTACGGCGACCCGGGAGCGTCGGTACTCCCGGATATGTTTGTTGCATACCCGAAAACGGTGCTGGCCATGCCGGATGACAGCATTCTTCTCAATTACAGGGATTATTTCAGCGAAGCAGAATGCGCGGCTTTTGTGCCTGCTTTTATCGAGGAAGGCATGATAAACGGCCGGCTTGCCGTGCTTCCCGTGGCAAAATCCACCGAGATTATGTACATCAACAAAACGCTTTTCGACCGTTTCGCTTCCGATACGGGGACAACTGTTGAAAGCCTCAGCACATGGGAAGGCCTTTTTGAAGCTGCGGAAAAGTATGCAGCGTGGACGGACGGCCAGACGCCGGAAACTGCGGGCGATGCAAAAGCCCTGTTGGTTCATGACTTTCATTTCAATTACTTTCAGGTTGGCGTTAAATCCCTTGGTGAATCCTTCTTTGACGATGCAGGCATTGCCTTCGGCGAAAAGTTCAGCACCGTGTGGGAGCCTTATGCCAGGGCAGCCCTTTCCGGCGGCCTATGGCTCAAAGGCGGCTACGCGACCGAACCCCTGCGCACAGCGGATTCCATTGTGTCCATCGCCTCCTCCGCCAGCGTGCTGTATTTTTCGGATATTGTAACCTATCCGAACAATACTTCCGAAGAGGTGGAATGGATCATCCGCCCCTGTCCGGTCTTCAAAAACGGCAGCAAGCTCGTAATGCAGCGCGGCGCGGGTATCTGCACCGTTAAATCCACCCCGGAAAGGGAAGAGGCATGCATCACATTCCTCAAATGGCTGACCGATGCACAGCGCAATGTTGAATTTGTGACGCAGGCAGGTTATATGCCGGTCAAGCAGGAGTCCTTCGACGCATACCTGCCTTCCGCAATCCAAAGCCTTACCGATGAGAAATACATTCAGCTTTATGATGCGTTTCTTGAAACGCAGGCGCAATATACCTTCTATACTGCACCGCAAACGGAATGGTACCTCGATCTGGAAACAAAATTTGAAAACAACATCCGCCTGCACCTCGGTATTTCCAGGAACGCCTGTCTCGCGGCTGGCGATACGGCGCAGGAAACGCTGCTTACGCAGCTCGTTTGGGATTGTTATGATGATTTCCGTTCGACATTCAACTAATAAATGCAGCTGCATCTGTAAGGGGGTGACATGGAATGGTAAAAAAGCTCAGGGAGCTGCTGAAGCTCACAAAAATGGCGAGAAAAGAGAGCGTAAGCATGCAGCGCAAGCTGGCGCTGTACTGGTTCTCTATGGCAGCGACCGTTTTTGGTGCGCTAATGCTGATTTTCAGCCTTACGGGCGTATTTTCAAATACGGACAGGGAGCTCCGCCTGTCCTTGAACATACAGCTTCAAAATACCGCCACAGATATTTCCAACCAGATTGAGAGGCTTTCGGGCCAGGGTATTTTCCTCTCCGAGCAGGCCAGCCGGGAGCTCATGGAGGTGCTGCCTGCATATGGTTCCAGGATATCCTCTCTCAACGACCGTCCGGAGGCGCTGTTGGAACTGCAGCGTTCCCTCTATCCCGCGCTGAATACAACCCTCCACACCAGCGATTGCAGCGGCGCTTTTATCGTGCTTAACGCCACAACAAATACCCTTGCCGGCACAGCGGAGCATTCCCGCAGCGGGTTGTATCTCCGCTACACCAGCCTCACTCCCAAGAAGTCATCGAACCAGCAGGTGATCTATTTCCGCGGCATTTCCGACATCGCCCGGGAGGAAGACCTGGAATTGCACAACCGGTGGAATCTGGAGTTCGACATCTCTCGAATCCCCGGCTATGATGAAATGATGCAGTCACCGGTCCGCCGCCTTGCGGATGCTTATGCATGGACGGGCAGGCTCCATCTTCCGGACACATGGGAAGATGTCATCCTTCTCTGCGTCCCCGTGTTGGACGGCAACGGAGATGTGGCAGGCTTGTGTGGCATGGAACTCAGCTCGCTGTATTTCGGGTTTTGTTACGCGGCTGTAGAAAGCCAGTTCGGCCCGATCGTAAGCGTGCTTGCACCGCTTGAGAACGGGCAGCTTTTGTTGGATCAGGGCATGACTGGAAGAACGGAAGGAACCTATCTGGATGTCTCGAATGTGTTGAGCGTTCAGGAAGGGCAGTATTACAACACCTATTCCGAAGGAACGAACCAGTACATCGGCCTTCACAAAACCATTCCGTTCGCAAGCGGGGATGGCCGGGAGTGGGCAGCGGCGATATTGCTGCCGAAAGAAAGCTATGCCTCCTATGCTTCCGGCAAGCAAGTCATATGGATCGCCTGCTCGCTTGCCTTTCTGCTCACCATGCTGGTAAGCGCCGCCACGCTGTCCCGCAGCTTCGCGCGCCCCATTGCCCAAAGCCTTGCAGCAATACAATCCAACGTGGCCATAGACGCCAACCCCTCCGGGATTTCCGAAATAGATGCTCTGATTTCTTTTATAAAATCCAGGGAGCAAAGTCAGGCGATTGCAGCGGGAAGCTTGCCGCCGGATATCGCCGAGTTGTTCGATGCCTTTGCAGCGCGCATGGCCTTGCTTACGGAAACCGAGCATGAAATATTCAAGCTATACGTTGATGGTCACGAAATCGGTGAAATACCGGAACTCGCTTTCATAAGCATCAATACAGTGCGTAAACACAACCGCAATATTTATGAAAAGCTCTGCGTAACTTCACGTGACGAGCTCATGCTGTACATCGAATTGTTCAGGCGCTGCAACCGTCTGGATGAACTACTGTAACACTACCGCATCAATTTATCAATTTCCAAACGCAGATTGCCGCCGGGTCTCTCCCCGGCGGCATATTTAACAATGCCATATTTTTTGTAAAGTGCTCAAAAAGCCCCCGCAGTTCAAGGCTTGGTATCCAATGAATACCATAGATTTGCCGATGTTCCCTGACAAAAAACGGGGCAAAAGTATTCTCCGGGTAATATCTATTTTCCGACGGAGCGAGTACAGTTAACTTGCATACCAGTATAAAAGGAGCGGAGCGGCTATGAAGCAGATCTTGATAGGCCGGATGGCGGATGCCTCAACCAAAGATGAATTTGCTTCTCGCTCCATTGCGAAGAATGCACGAAGGTTTGGCGCAGCGCCCCTGTTCCGTTTTCAAAAGCGGGTGTTTCCCCCTCCACCGAAGGGAAACGAATCATTTACAACGCACTTTATGAAAAGGAAAAGCGGCGTGCTTTGGAAAAAGCCGCAAGGGAAGGCGAAGAAGTTTTCAATATTTGCCCCATCTGCCGGCGCCTTATATGCAACGAATGCTTTCTGATCTGCGATGATCTGGATCTGTGCCGCGCATGCGCACTCCGGCTCGGGGAAGCGGGCGAGCCCGTCAGCGGCAAATCAGATGAAACGGCACATGTCCGTAAAACAACAGCCGCATTAAAGTAAGCGCTTCTGCTTCAGGCACGCAGGCACAGGCAATGATCTCCCCGAAGACAAAATGTTGAAACCCGCAAATGCGGTTTTCATAACACAATGAATCACAATCATTCAGAACGAAATGTAAGGAGGCGCATTTTATATGGCTTTTTGTACGAATTGCGGCGCGCAACTTCCTGATGGAAGCAAATTCTGTACCAGTTGCGGCGCTAAGTTCGAGGCCCCCAAACCCGCAGAGAAAACGCAGCGTCAACCCGAAGCCCCTGCGCAGGAGAGCGCTCCGGTGCAAGGCACCTATCAACCAGCTCAGCAGAGCTATACTCCGCCCACGCAGCAGGAGTATTCCGCGCAGCCTGCGTATGCGCCTCAGGCCAAGGCGCCGAAGCAGAAGAAAACCATAGACAAAAAGACGCTGTTCATCATCGGCGGAGCCGCGCTTGCAGTGATCCTCGCGGTCGTGCTCATCGTCGTGCTCGGCGGCAAGGGCAGCAATACGCCCGCAAACGCCGACCCGAACCTTGGCGTTTACAATGCGGTGACCGCCGAAATGTGGGGCATCAAAATGGAGGTCAGCGACCTGTGGACAAAGGGTTTCAGCATCGAGCTGAAGGACAAGGGCAAGTGCACCTTAGAGGTGGACGGCGCGAAGAGCAACGGCAAATGGACGCTTGAGGACAGCGCGTTCCATGTGAACGGCGGCGGGGTCGATTGCAACGGGACGCTTGCAAACGGCGTGATGACGCTTGAGGACGTGCTGGGCATGGGCGTCACGCTGACCTTTGAAAAGGAAGGCGGCTACACGGCTCCCGACGGGGACTCCAACGGCGGCTCCGCGGCCGGCACGAGCGCGCTCCAGGCCCAGTGGAACGGCACCTGGTACGGCGCGATGCTCGTCAGCGATACGACCGGCGCTTATGCAGACATCCCCTGCGATTTCTATGACGCCTACATGGTTGTGGATGTGGACGGAAGCGGCAAGGGAACCTTCGCTGTATACCTTGCCGGCGCGGAGGAAGCCCTTGCGCTCGTCAACTGCGAGGCGAGTGAGAACATGCTCACTGCGCTCAGCGTGGAGGTCGCGGGCGGCATGGAGGTGGACGCCTATGACTGGACGTTCGTTTCCATGCCGAATTACCCCGGCCAGTGCACCCTGGGCGACACGATCGGGGACGGCGACAACATTTTCGACTTCTCGCTGTTCATGAAGCAGTGGGGCGACACCTGGCAGAATGAGATCGACGGCGGCACCGCCATCATCCCCCCGTCCGTGAATGCCTATCACGCCGCCATCGCCAACGGCGAGCTGCCCCCTGTTGGCGCTGCGCCCGCCGGCTATGAAGGCAGCGCCGCGCCCTCCGGAGGCGGCGATGCCTCCGGCTTTACCGGCCCCACGGCCACGTACAATTACCTCGACACAATGTTCATCACCTACCCGAGCGACACCTTCTTTGAGGATGAAAGCGCCATCCTCGACACGATCGCCGCGCAGGACAAGAGCGTCAAGATCGGCATTAATCCCCAGATCAGCTCCGAAGACCATGACGCCACGATGAAGTATTATGACAGCTATTCCTCCTACGAACAGTACGCCACGAAGAACCTGACCATCGCCGGCTACGAGGCGCGCATGATCACCTACGTGGACACCTGGGGTGATTACTGCGCAAACGTCCACGTGAACTTCGGCGAGAAGATCAGCGGTCTTTACGGCGTGAACTTCTCCATCTCCTCCACGAAATCCATGGAGGAATGCACCAGCGACGTCGTGATGGCCATCCTCAATACAATCACCGTATCCTGATGCGAGACAGAACGGGCCCGTGGCAAAGCGGGCCCACAGGCAAGATAACCGAAACGGAGACAGAGAAGGGAGACCAAAAGAATGGAACGATTGAAAATTGCAGTTGCGCTGCTGATCGCTGCGGCTATGCTTCTTTCCCTCACCGCCTGCGGCGATAAGGGGCCGGATGTGTCCGGCAAGTATATCTGCGTCGGCGAAAGCTACGGCGGGGAGTACAGCGAACCCTATTCGGAAAGCTGGATCGATCTGAAAGAGGGCGGCAAAGGCACCTATTTTTCCGGTTTTGAATTCAACCTGAAGTGGAAGCTGGACGGCGAGAACTTCACCGGCACCGTGACTTTCCTCGGCATGGAGGAAACCATGGAAGGAACGCTCAAGGACGGCGTCATGGAGGTATCCTACGGCGACATGAAGCTCCGCTTCCTGAAGGAAGGCGCGGAAGCGCCGCAGAACGGAACCGCCGGCAGTGAAACCACGGGCGGCGAAGGCACGGCAGCCCCGGCAGGCCTGAACGCCAACGCGACCGTGGCCGGCTCCATAGCGGACGCCTTCAGCGGCGCCGTGGCGGGCGGAGCCTCCGCCCTCAAGATCGGGCTGCCGAGCACATGGTATGGCTGGCTGTACTTTGAAGATGTCGTGGGCTTCAACCCCGGAGCGGAGTATCTCGACGGTTGGGGATTCATCGACACGGACAACACCGGCAAGCCCTATTTCGAGGTGTTCCGGGACGGCGATTCCGAAAACCCGATGCTCTCCATGTACATGACCATCGAGGATAACGGAACGTGCATCCTTCCGGACATCGGCAACGAGGACGCCTGGATCTTCGACACCTACCTGACCCCGGCGGACGCGGAGCAATATCAGGCCTTCCTGGTGGAGGACGGCACGCTGATCAGCACCTTTGATTATGTCAGCTACACCGGGGAGTACAGCTGCACCGTCACCATGTGCTTCCGCGAGGACGGCACGGCGTGGGACGAGGAGAACGACCTCCTGCCCCCGCGGTATGACGAGTACAAAGCGACGCTGGAGGCAAACAACGCGGACAGCGAACCGAAGCCTCAGCCTGCGGCCGGCGGCGAATACGGCAAGACCACGCCCGACGCGGACGGCATCGTGGATTTCGACACGCTCAAGAGCGGCTTTGCATGGTTAAGCAATGCCACAAGCTATGAGGGTGGCTACCAGAGGCCCACATACGAAGAAATCGCAAAGCAGTTGGGGGCTGATGGGAAAAAGACGCATGAGTCCAGCTGGGAGCAGGATTACCATGTCTATGAATGGGTCACGACAGGCGGTGACTTCCTTCTGCTGAGCTTCAAAGTTCATGAGGATGGCTCCGAAACCTGGAACAGCAGTTCCTGGAGCAACAGCCTGAAAGACTGACACGGGCCTGCAAGCCCGAAATGAGCAAAAAAACAGCAAAGGAGGCCAACATGCAATACAGAATCGAAGGCGGCAGCCTGCCTGCCGTAATTCTCACACTCGCTCCCGGCGAAACCATTTTAAGCGAAGTCGGTGGGCGCACCTGGAGTCGTGGCCCGGTTTTGACGGAAACCAAAGCCGAGGGCGGCGCGGGCAAGGCCATCGGCCGCATGTTCATGGGCGAGAGCCTGTTTATGAACCGCTACACCGCGCAGGGCCCGGCGGAAATTGCCTTCTCCTCCTCCTTCCCCGGCAAAATCGTGGCCCGGGAACTCGCCCCGGGGCAGAGCATCGTTTGCCAGAAGCGGGCGTTTCTCTGCGGCACCTATGGGATCGAACTCGCCGTGCATTTCCAGAAGAAACTGGGGGCCGGCCTTGCGGGCGGCGAAGGCTTCATCATGCAGCGGATTACCGGCCCCGGGCTCGTGTTCCTTGAGGTGGACGGATACTGTCAGGAATACGATCTGCAGCCCGGGGAGCAGATCATCTGCGATACGGGCGTGCTCGCCATCATGGACGCCACCTGCCAGATGGATGTGCAGCTGGTGAAAGGCGTGAAAAACATGCTGCTCGGCGGCGAAGGCCTGTTCGACACGGTCATCACCGGCCCGGGCAAGGTGCATCTGCAAACGATGACCATTTCCAAGCTGGCGAACCAGATGATCCCCTATCTTCCCTTTAAGAAGTAACGGCCATGCCCTGCGCGCGACGCCCGCAGGGCATGACGAAAGCGGACGATTCAGCCGAAAGGCCAACAAAATAGAGGAAATAACCATGAAAAAGATATTGGCCGTGCTGTTTGCAGCGCTGATGCTCTTCAGCTTTACGGCCTGCAGGGACGGCAGCAATGCGGATTTGGAAGCCATGAAGGCGCAGATGAAGCTGATGCAGCAGCAGCTTGACGAGGCGAAGCAGGCGGGCTTCAACCCTTCCGGGGAGAATGCGCCCGCCCCGGAGTCTACGCCTGCGCTGGCAACCCCCGCCACGGATTCCGCCTATGTGATCGCCATCAATTCCACCATCGGCGGCGAAACCCTCGTGCCGGTGGATGGTTCCGCCTCCTTCACTGCGGAGGCGATCATCCCGGAAGGGATGGCCGTGCAGAACTGGGAAGTGAACGGCGCGCCCTACTATGAGGACATGGAGCCCACCTTCGCGTTTACCGCCGACGGCTACACCGTGGTGGAAGCGCGGCTGCGCCCGGAATTCAAGGTCACCACGATCAACGCACAAATGCAATTCCTTGACGCAAAGGGCAAGCCGAAGGGAGAGCCGTTCACGGAGTTCGTGTTCGAGGAGGATTGCGAGAACCCCGTCACAAAAGAAACGATGCCCGGTGGCTGGATTACCGTCTATGTAGAGGCTGTTGTGCCGAAGGGCTATGCGGTGGATTACTGGCTCATCAACGATGTGCCCTATTACTACAACCGCACCGTAACGAGCTTCACCGTGCACGACCTGAACGAGGCCACCGTGTACGAGGTCGTGCTCCGGAAGGAGAACGCACCGTCCTCCACCCCAAAGCCGACGGCCAAGCCCACGACGACGCCGCAGTACGTCTACGAGCCTGATCCGGATCCTACGCCGGAACCGGTTTATTACAGCGTAAGCTGCTCGGACTGCACCTTCTCCGGCGGCGGGTATTCCGGCGCCACCAGCGGCAGCGTGCCGGCGGGAACGGTCATCACCGTAACGGAAAATGTTTCGTACAGCGGCTCTGTCAAATGGAGCGGCGACTATGAGGCTGGCGACAACTGGAACCCCGGGCCGGATTCCTTCACGTATACCGTGAATCACGATTGCAGCTTCAAATGCTGGGGCATCGTCAACTGAGCGCATTGCACGGTGGCCCCGGGAATAAAAACGACCTGATAAGGTGCCATAATGCTTTGTATGCGCCTGCTGACCCTCTGTCCGGGTGTTTTTGCGCGAACCGTTTCCGCACCGCGGGATAGAGGCTGCCGCCGGTAACCGGTTGGCCGCCTGCATGCCCGTTGATCAACAACAAGTTTATAAAAAAGCAAGCTTATAAAAACAAGAAAGAAGGTTCATTTCATGAAAAAGAAACTTTTTGTATGGTTCCTTGCAGCGGCGCTGCTCTGCGCCCTGTTTCCCGCCTCGGCTCTGGCGGCAACTGCATGCACCTTTGCGTTTACGACGGACGCTTTGGCAGACGGTGCCGTGGGCTTCCCCTACAGCGCCAAGATCGAATGGGAATCTACGCACTTCGATGGCTCCGGCCCGTGTGATGTTGGATTCTTTCTCGATCAGAACGGCGGTCCGCTGCCCGACGGCCTGACGCTGAGCGAAGACGGCACGATCAGCGGAACGCCGACCAAAGCGGGCGAATTTACTTTCTTAGTCAACGCGATTCCCAAAGAGGGAACTGAGCACTCAAATTTCAGCGGTGATGAGAAAGAATTCACCATCACGGTTCATGACACCGTTTCCGTCGAGATCCCCTTTACAAAGATCGTCCGGCAGGGCGGCGACATCGCGCCCGGCGCGGAGACCTTCCAGTTTGAGCTGTATGAGTTCGGGGCGTCCGGCGACTATAAAGTGACGGGGAATACGGTGGCCACCAACGGCGCAGGAACGTATGGCGGCAGGATCGTGATCGAAGTGCCTGAAACCGATCTGGGTAACCTCAGTGAAGGGTTCCATGTGCGTGAGGTGAACGGCGGCAAGGCGGATTGGTCCTATGCGCCCGAAACCTGGTTTGTGCGGGTCATACTGGAGGATACGGGTATGACGGGCATCGCCATTTCGAAGGACGGTCCGGAAACGTCGCTGAGCTATGAGATTGCGGACGGCACGGTTACGCCAACACAGAACTTCAACCCGATCCCATATGAACCGGAAACCGTCAGAGAGATGACCTTCACCAATGTTTACACCAATAACGAGGTGTATTACAACCCCACCTCCACGCCCGCTCCCGAGCCTGACCTGCCGCAAACCGGCGATCATGGGATGGTTGCATGCGGAATCGCATTGCTCCTGCTTGCTGCCGCTGCCTGCATGGCTACCCTCTGCGCAAAGAAGCATTGACACGAACTGAATCAAAGGCCGGGCGCCGGGCGGGGCAGTTCTCCCGTCCGGCAAGCCCGCTTTTTTCGATGTACAGCAAAGAATCCATATCACAGGGGACGCATTTAATGACAGGAAAGTTTCGCAATATGGCCATTTTAATCCTTGGGCTTTGCCTGGTTGCCTTGCTGTTTACAGGTTGCTGCTTATTCGATGCTCACATTGTGGATGGACCCGGCATGGTGAACTACAACGGTATCCTGCTGGATGCGCTTATCGGCGACTGGAGCGATGGGGAAAAATGCTGCCATCTGAAAATCGGCGGCGACTATACGATCAGCGTCTATCGGTACGACGTGCCGCTCCTTGAAAATGCGGGATTGACCCTGCATGCCGCTAGCGAGGATACAAGCGAGTACAGTGATCTTGACGTCAGTCCAAACACATGGACGGAAGAAACGGGAAACTCCGTTGAGATCACCCGGGCGTATCACGAAAACGGCACGATCACGCTGGAGCTTGCCTTTGCCGACGGCGCAAAAAAAGATCTGGATTTCCAACGCGAATGTTTTATGTTGGACGGCCCCGGCATGATGTATGAGGGCGGACCGCTGGACGAGGCGCTTACGGGCTGCTGGTGTAGCATAGACGGGCGGTTTGTATTGGATTTTGAGGGAAAATGCGCCGACTTCTCCGTGGACGGAAAAATGCTCTCATCAAAAGACGAAGGCTATTATTTTGTGGATCATGATTTTTCTGCAAAGGATGACCTGAATGAGCGTTGCGATCTTTTGCCCTTTGGCGGCCCGGAAATCAAAGATGAAACCTACGAAACCATCCTTACTATTGATGAAATGTGGTATCAGGCAGAGCATATTTACATGAATATTACTTGGCCGGATGGCAAACCCGAGTCAATCGTATTCAGCAAGCGGAACGATTCCATGCCCACTGGTGAATGGGAGTCGGAGCAAGCGCCGGAATCGCCGGCAAAAGCCACCCCGGAGCCCGCGCCAGTGGCCGGAGCCGAGCCGGAGCAGCAGGATGGGATCGTCCAAATCACAATGGAAACACAAGAGGAGACGAATATATGAGCGTAACTTTTGACAGGTTGCCGGAGTCCGCCGCTGAGATTTCCGCACTCGCGGATGGGGCGCTCGGCAATCCCGAACACACCTGCGCCCTGTTTCTCGGCGCATTAAATCTTTACACAAACGACAAGGATGCGGGCATTGAAGCGGTCAATCTCCTGCGCGGCCCCCGCCCGCTGAGCAATTACGAAATACAGTTTATCCGCGACCGGCTGATGGATAAGCAGTATCTGCCTTTGGCCTATTTCGACGGGGCGACACCCGAAAACAATTACACGCCCTCAGAGCCCTATACGCTCAGGCTGTATGCGGACCCCTGCCCTCAGGATTGTGAAGCAGGCTATCTGCGCCTGTATCTTAAGACGGCCGGCGCGGATTCGCCGCGGCCGATCAAACTCCGGCAAAAGGGCGATGAATGGTTCCTTTGGGAATATTCCGGCATCCTTTCCGGCATCCGCATCCCCGTAAGCGAGGATCCATGGGCATAAAAGCGATATTTGTACGGCGCATTTACAAATATAAACAGCAATTTTAGGAGGAAATCATGCAAGGTTCAAAGTTTTTAAAAGTTACAGGCATTCTGATGATCATCTTTGGCGCGCTCGCGTTGGTGTTAGCGATTATCGCAATTGCAGGCATCAGCCTGCTGGCGGCAATGGGCGCTTCCAGCGGCCTGCTCACCGTTTCCTGCATCCTTGCGCTCGTGGGCGCGGTTGCTGAACTTGTAGCGGGTATCATCGGCGTGAAGAATTGGAATAAACTGGAGAAGGCCGGCACCTGCATCACATGGGGTATCATTGTCATCGTGCTCTGTGTGATTTCCAACATTCTTACCGTGGTTGGCGGCGGTGACTTCAGCGTTCTGAACCTGGCCACCGGTCTCGTGATCCCTGTTCTGTACCTGATCGGCGCTCTTCAGAATAAGAAAGCGCTCGGTTAACCAAACGTTCCGCCAGTTTCTGCGCCGGATGCTGGCGGATTTTTGATTGCAAAGCATTTCACATGCGCCCAACGGCGCACAGGAATGACAAGCGCATAAGCGCTGTGAGCGACCTTCGCCTTCGCGCCGGGCGGGGTCATAAATCTAATATAAGGAGGAAGATCATGGGACTGTTTGACAAAAAATACTGCGACATATGCGGCGAAAAAATCGGGCTTCTTGGAAACCGCAAGCTGGAAGACGGAAACCTTTGCAAAGAATGTGCAAAAAAGCTCTCCCCCTTTTTTAGCGACCGCCGCAATTCAACAGTCGCGGAAATTCGGGAACAGCTGGACTATCGTGAAGCCAACAAAGAGAAGGTAGCGGCATTTAACCCAACGAAATCCATCGGCGGCAGGATGAAGATCTATTTTGATGAAGACAAGCGTCAGTGGCTTGCTACTCAAACAAGCAATTGGCGCAGCTTCAATCCGGATGTAATGGATTTTTCCCAAGTGACAGGCTGCACACTGGATATTGACGAGAGCAAGCGCGAGCTCAAACGGAAGGACAGCGAAGGAAAGGAAGTCAGCTTTAACCCTCCGCGCTATGCGTACTCTTATGATTTCAACATGATCATCCATGTGAACACGCCGTACTTTTCCGAGATCCGCTTTCAGATCAACGACGATGAGATCTCCCAGCGGGGCAGCTTCGCTTACCGGGACGCGCAGGCAAAAGCGGATGAAATCAAAGATACGCTCATGCAGATACGGGATGCTGAACGCGAAGCCGCCGCAGCGGCAAGCGCCCCCAAAGCCAGCATGGAATGCCCTTACTGCGGTGCGGTCGTCGTGCCGGACGCAAGCGGGAAATGCGCGTTCTGCGGCAGCGTAATCGGGATATAGAACGAACGACCAGGTATCCTGTTCGCTCGAAAAAGCCATTGAGCCATCGGAGGACATGCGCTTGCGCATGTCCTCCGATGCTGTCGAAAAAGTGGCTTATCGCCACTTTTTCGAGTTTTCTTCGTGTTTTGCCTCTCGCTTCGCTCCCGGGCGGCAAAACCCGTAAAGTATGAAAACCTCTGGGGTTTCATCCGTTTTGACGCACAGAAGGTGAATTGCCCGAAGGGCAAGAGAGGCCACCCTGGGGTGTGTCGTCAAAGCCGGAATGAACTTAAGGGGCTGCGGCCCCTTAACAACCCCGTGGTTTTTTGACAGACTGAGGGACATGCGCTTGCGCATGTCCCCCCGGTTTTTCCGGGCTATGCACAATGCGTTTTCCAAATGCGCAAAAAGGGCAAAAGTTCCGTGTATACCGCCTCCCGATTTTCGGGAGTAACGGTGTAAACCGTTACTTTTCGATGATGGAGGACGTCGTTCAGAAACGGCACGTCCTCTCTGGCTTTCACGGCCGCAAGAACCGGGATCTCCCCATCGAGCGCGCGGAACACAGCTTGCTTGAACCGCTCCGCTTCCGCTTCCATAAACCCAAGCTCATCCATAACGAGTATGCCGTCCGGCCGGGCGGCTTCAAGATAGCGCACGCCCAATCCATCAAATGCCGCAAGGTGCGCCGTGTGCGTTCTTCGGTCGCACATGCCCGCAAGGTTTTCCTCCGTGCGGCGGCGCGCCGCCTCCGGCTGTCCCGCCGGGTGAATGTAAATGGGGTGGAAGCCTGCTGCATCCGCAGCCTCCCGTTTTGTAACAAAGCCATAAACAGGCATGCAGGCTTCCTTGAGCAGCCTTTGAATCAGCGTGCTTTTGCCTGCGCCGCGCGCGCCTGTGAGCAGGATATGGTTCTTTTGCATCAAAGCGCCTCCTTCAGGCTTTGCGCGCGGTGTGCAATCAATTCTGCCGCGATGCTTATGGCAATCTCCGCAGGCGTTTCCGCGCCGATGTCGAGGCCGATGGGCGTGTGAATGCGCCCGAGCGCCGCCTCCGGGATCCCAGCTTCCATCAGCCGCCTGTTCGTTGCGGCGATCTTGTGGCGGCTGCCGATCACGCCGATATAACCGGCTTGGGTGCGGAGCATCTGTTCAAGCACCACAAAATCCCCCTGATGCCCCCGCGTCATGATGACGACTGCGTCATCCGGCGTGATGGAGATGCGTGTGCCCGCTCCCTCAAACGGCGCCCGGATGATCCGTACCGCATCCGGGAAGCGTTCCGCGTTCCCAAACTCCGCCCGGTCTTCATACACAGCCACGGAAAAGCCAACATGCGCAAGCAACGGCACAAGCTCCGCAGAAACATGCCCACCGCCGAACACATACACGATCTCTGCGCGGGTCAGCGGTTCCACATAATAGCCCGCCCTGCCCTGCTCCTCTTTTTGAAGCACTGCGCGCGGCCGCAGGAGAGGCAGCACCGCTTCCTCCGGAACATCGTTAAGGTGAAGCAGCCCGGCGCCCTTTTCATAGATGCCCGTGCATGCCGCCGCGCCATCTGCAAGCTTCGTCACGAGCCATGCGTCCTTCTCTCTGCCAAACAGCGCAGCAATGTGGGAGAACAGCGAAAGCGCCTGCGCATCCCCGCCTGCAAAAAACTGAAATTGTACCACGACCTGCCCGCCGCAGATCATCCCGATATCGGCGACCTGATTTGGCGCAAGATGAAAGCCATGGGTGAACGCCGCACGTTCGGAAAGCGCGTGCTGTGCAAGCCGGATGCTTTCATGCTCCACAGCGCCGCCGCCGATGGTTCCGCATGTGGAGCCATCGGCAAATACGGCCATCTTCGCGCCGCTGCCCCGGGGCGCAGAACCAGAGCTTGCAATGATGGTGCAAAGCACGGTATCCTTGCCGCAGGCAATGGCATCGCGCATTTTCAAAAACAATTCTTTCATATGCGTTTATGCTGCGGGCGTTTGCACCGCACCAATGGAATTTTCAACAAGCGCATCATACTGCGCCTCGCTCAGCGCGCTGTGATAGAACAGGCGGAAATATTCCGCCACCTCGGCATAGAGATCATACCCGGCGGCTTCCGGATAAAGCAGCTCTGCCATCCAAAGCATGCCGAGGTAACGCTGTACGGACGGTGGGAAGCCCATCCAGTTATACGGCCCAAAGGGCACTTCGTAGTATGCGCCGCTTTGAACGGCCGCAACCTGCTTCCATGCAGCATCTTCCCCAACCACAGCATAGATGCTGCCCGGTGCAAACAGAATCACATCCGGGTTCCAGAGAAGGATTTGCTCCATATCCACTTCGTTGCCGCTTCCCTTGCTGGAAGGTTCGTCAACAACTGCAAGGTTGTTCGCAAGCAGGTCAATGATCTCCGCATGATAGCTGCCTTGTGCGATCACGTTCAGTCCCTCATTGCCCAGGCAATAAAGAAGGTTCACTTTCTCCACGCTGTCCGCAAGTTCAAGCGTGCGCGCATAGACCGTTTCACAATATGCCGCAAGCGTCTCCGCTGCCTGTGCCATGCCGGTCAGTTCACCAAGCTTGCGGTATGCATCGCCCATGGTTTCCGTAGTTGCCGTAACATGCACAAACGGGATACCCGTTTGTTCCTGAAGCGCATCGAGATCCTCTGCAACGCTGCCCTTCGGCTCGCCCACGTCGATCACAACCTGTGCACCGCTTGCAAGCAGCGTTTCAAGGTTCAGTTCGCCCTTGCCGCCGTAAAGCTGGCCCAGCTCGGGAAGGTTGTAGTATTCCGTAGCAAGGTATTGTTCTGCCGTTTCATCCCATGCGGAAGCGATACCGACAAGCTTATCCGGGCAAAGCGCAAACAGCACAATCTGCGCCAAAGGCCCGGAGACCGCCACATGTTCGATCACGGCGGGGAGTTCCACCGTGCGGCCCACGGAATCCGTAAATTGCCTTGTTGCGGGCAGAGCCTCGGCCGGGGGCTCTGTACCTTCCGGCGCAGGTGTTTCCGGCGGAACGGGTGTTTCAACCGGAGGCTGTGTTGCCGCAGGAGTTCCCGTGGAGCAGCCAAGGGCCGATGTCGCCATCACGGCGACAAGCAGATACACAAGAAGTTTTCTCATTTTATCCTCCTCTTTGTTACATGCTATATGGAATCGGGAATGTCCCGCGCATCCAGGACGATCATGCCGAGCATGCGCTTTGCGGGAAGAAAATACGGGAATTCCGGCATGCCTGTTTTCGTGAGCCGCGCTTGGATCTGCGCCGTATCCGGCGGATGGCCGCTGGTTCCAAACTGTGCAAAGAAGCGTTCTGCATCCGGAAGCGAGCGAAGCGGCTGCCCCATCTCGGCTGAGAATGTTTCTGTAAAAAACGGCACTTTGAGCGCTGTGAGTTCCGCGCAGGCCCTCTGAAAATTCAGGCGGGAAGCAGGGCTGTTTGTAAGTGAGAACCGGTGTTCCGCATGGCCGCGCTTGATGAGAAACGCCCGGCCCGCACATTGCGCGCGCACCGCGCGAAGCGTCTCCCCGGTCTGCCCGAAAAAACAGAACACCATTGCGTCATAGCGGACCTTGGGGCGCATGAAAAAAAGATCGTCCTGCACGGCGCGGATGTTGCTTGCCCCCGCGCGCGCCGCATTCTCCCGCAGCACCGCAAGGGCTGCCGCGCTTGTGTCCACCGCGGTTACGGAGGCGCACCCGCGTGAAAGCGCAAGGCTTAAATAGCCAAGGCCGCAGCCCGCATCGCACACGTGGGCGTTTGGAGGGAGATGCGGCAGAATCTGCGCTGCAATGGTTTCGTCAAACCCGACGCGCTCCGCCGCATCCATGCGGAAGCGGATTGCCTCCTGCGTCCATTCAACCATCCTCCACACCGCCCTCCCGGCCTTTCATCAGCGGGACAACCAGCGGGCCGCTTTCCGTTTGGAGCAGCGCAGTACGCACGCCGTAAAGCCGCTGCAGCAAATCCGCATTCATCACTTCCCCCGGTGCGCCGAATGCCACGGCCTCCCCGTCCTGCAGGGCGAGCACCGCATCCGCATACCAAAGTGCATGCTGCGGGTTGTGGGTAGACAGAATCACAGTGTATCCTTCCCGGGCAAGCGCGCTTGCGCGCGCGAGCACAAGCGTCTGGTTGCCATAATCCAAACTTGCAGTTGGCTCGTCCATCACAAGCGTATATGCCTGCTGCGCAAGTGCGCGCGCGACCAGCACAAGCTGTTGTTCGCCGCCGGAAAGGCGGGAAAAATTTTGTTCCGCAAGGTGTGCGATGCCCAGCCGTTCCAGCGCCGCCAAAGCTGCGGCAGTTTCCTTTTCTTTAGGCGCGGAAAAGGGGGATATGCTGTGTGTTGTGCCCATAAGAACCATTTCCAGCGCGGAGTATGCAAAGGCCTGACCATGGATTTGTGGGATATAGGCGATCCGGTGCGCCAGTTCCCGCGCCGAAAGTGTACGCGCCTCTGTGCCGTCCACCAGGATGCGCCCCTGATAGCCGCGCAGGAGCCCCAGAACACAGCGAAACAGCGTCGTCTTCCCCGCACCGTTGGGGCCGAGCACGGCAAGGAGCCGCCCTTCTTCCGCACAAAAGCTCACATCCCGGAGCACGGGGCGGGCGCGGTATGCAAACTGAAGATGTTCAACCGCGATGCTCACAGCGTTTTCTCCCGTTTCAGAATCAAGTAAACAAAAAACGGCGCGCCGATCAATGCCGTCAGAATGCCGATGGGGATCTCCACAGCAAGAAGGTTGCGCGAAACGTTATCCACCAGCAGCAGGAATGCCGCTCCCGCAAGCATGGAGGCAGGCAATAGATCGCGGTAGTTGCTTCCCACGAGCTTGCGCGCAAGGTGCGGAATCACAAGGCCGATCCAGCCGATCATGCCGGAAACTGCGATGCTTGAAGCTGTAACAAGCGTTGCGCAAACGATCACGGTAAAGCGCAGCAGATTTGTGTTTACGCCGAGCGCATGCGCTTGTTCATCGCCAAGGGTCAAAAGGTTGATGCGCCAGCGAATCAGGAAAAGCGGGACGCAGCCAAGCGCCATGGGAACCGCCGCAAAGGCAGCGTCCCTGAGCTTCGCACCGGAAAGGCTTCCCATAAGCCAGTACGTTATTTCAGGAAGCTGGTTGGTTGGGTCTGCCACAAGCTTGACGTAAGAGGTTGCCGCCGTAAGCAGCGAGCCAATCATGATGCCGCCAAGAATCAGGTTCACAAGGTGCTGCCCCGGCGCGCGCTGCGCAATCAGAAACACAAGCCCCACCGTGGCGAGGCTCACGGCGAATGCCGCGGCCGTAACGCCCCTGCTTGTTGCTCCGAAAAGGATCGCAAGCGCCGCACCAAATGCCGCGCCGGAAGAAGCCCCCAGCACATCCGGAGAGGCCATAGGGTTCTGGAACACGCCCTGATAGGATGCGCCCGCAGCGGCAAGGCAGCAGCCCACCATGCATGCAAGCAGGATGCGCGGCAGGCGAATGTTGATGACAACCGTTTCCATCTGCGCCGTCCAGGGCACAGAGTCCGGCAGAAAGTGAACAGGGCGTTGCAGCAGCATTCCGAGTCCTTTTTCTGCAAGCACCCCAATCCGGTGGCCAAGAATGCGCACAACATCCCAAACGGGCACACCATAGCGCCCAAATGCAAAGGAAACAAGAAACAGCGCAAGAAGCAATGCCGCGAGCAAAAGCAGCACCCGGGAGTGGGTGCGCACGCTGCGCGGATGAAAATCATCCCGTCGGTTCCTGTGGTAAAATCGCATACTTTGCACCAATTCGTTATTTTTTGCTGAGAATAACGCAAGAATATTATAGCAGATTCGCCGCCGGCCTGTCCATCCCAAAATGGATTGTCTTCTTCTGCGCCTGTAGGTTTGTCAAGCATGTTGGACGGTATAGCAACGAAGGAAAAGGTTGGGCGAGCAATACTGTAAAGGGCGC